>QFNA01000141.1 GCA_003248395.1 Citromicrobium sp. | reverse complement strand
TTGCCCATCGTGCGGTGTGCGATGATCGCGATGATCGACAGCATGTTGCGCGCCCGG
This sequence comes from Citromicrobium sp., assembly GCA_003248395.1. Classification (GTDB taxonomy): domain Bacteria; phylum Pseudomonadota; class Alphaproteobacteria; order Sphingomonadales; family Sphingomonadaceae; genus Qipengyuania. The sequence continues at coordinate 6,863 of QFNA01000141.1, read as the reverse complement.
TGGTTTACTTCGTTCATCAGCAATTCGATCCGATCGCGCGCCTCGCGGTCGTTCGTCACATCGGTGTTCGTACCGCAGAACATGAAGAATTCGCCATCGGCGTCGTAAACCGGGTTGAGGGTGCAGTAGAGCCAGCGATATTCCCCCTCGGCATTGCGCATGGGAAAGGTGTCGGACCAGGGCCGCACGCTCTCGACGGCAGCGCAAGACCGCGTGAGCACCCGTTCGGCATGGTCAGGATGGATGTGATCCTTCCACGCATCGCCGTCGTTCGTATCGAAATCGTCACCGACGAAGCCGATCCAGCGGTCGTTGTAAAAAAACGCCTTTCCCTCGCGATCGGCCATCCAGGAATGCTGGGCCATCGAATTGGCCAACGCGGCGAATTGCCGTTCCACCTTCAGCGCCTCCTCGCGCAGGCGAAACTGGGCGCGCATGTCATGGGCGATTTTCGATGCGCCCACGACCATTCCGTCGACGTCGATGATCGGAGAAACCGAGATCGCCACCGGTACCAGCTCGCCCGATTTCGCCAGCCTCACCGTTTCGAATTGCGGGACGAACTCGCCCCGACCGATCCGGGCTATAATCGACAGTTCTTCGTCGATCCGCTCTTCGGGGATGATCGTGGTGATCGACCGACCGACCATATCCTTGGCCGACCATTCGAAAATCCGCTCCGCCGCGCGGTTCCACGTCCTTACCGTGCCGTCCAGATCCTTCGAAACGATCGCATCGTTCGAATGCTCGATGATGGCAGCGAGATGCGCATTGCCGTCGATCACGTACCTCTCCCAGTGGCTGCGACCCTGGTGGGGCGGTATTTTGCCAGAATGGGGAGTTTGTCAATCAGGCCAGGCCGGTACCCTCGCGCGATACGACTATATTTCGACCGTTATGCGACTGCCGCGCTACCGCCCTCCGGCAGGATCGGCGAAGTGAACCGGCAGGTGGGCATTCACGATGCCGCCATCGACGGTCAGCGTCTCGCCGACAGTGTAATCGCCTGCGCGGCTGGCCAGATAGACCGCCGTTCCGCCCATATCGAAGCGGTCGCCCACACGCCTGCTCGGGATGCCCTTGGCGCTTTCCGCCTCCATGTCGCGTGCGACCTTGTTCATGTTGCTGGGGAAGGCGCCCGGTGCGATGCTGGTCACATAGATATGGTCCTGCACCAGCCGCGCCGCCATCCGCCGTGTCAGGTGGATAAGCGCCGCCTTGCTCGCCTGATAGCTATAGGTTTCCCACGGGTTCACCCGCTGTCCGTCGACAGACGTGATGTTTATGACCTTGCTCGGCAGATCCTGGCTGGCGTTCCGGCTCAGAAGCCCGTGGAACTTCTGCGTCAGGAAGAATGGCGTCTTGACGTTGAGGTCCATCACCTTGTCCCAGCCATCCTCGGGAAAATCGAGATAGTCCGCGCCCCAAGCCGCCCCGGCATTGTTGACCAGAATGTCGAGGTGGTCCTCGCGCGAGGAAACTTCACGCACCAGCTCCTCGATCCCCTCCATGGTCGATATATCGCCTTGGACCGGCACGACCTGCTCGCCCAATTCCTCGGCGGTCTCGTGCAGTTCGCCGCCCTTGCGCGCGGTGATGTAGACCCGTTCGATCCCGGCGGCGAGGAAACCTTCGACGATCATCCGCCCGATGCCACGGCTACCGCCTGTCACTAGCGCATTGCGGCCCTTGAGGCTGAAAAGGTCTTCGAGGGTCATACTGCTTCTCCGTTCAATAGCCGCTCATCTCGGCGACACGTCCCGCGTGGTAATACTGGTCGCCGAGGAATTCCTGCAGCGCCCGATCGCGTTTCATGTAGAGGCCTATATTGTATTCGTCGGTCATGCCGATGCCGCCGTGCATCTGCACACCCTCCTTCACAGCGAGGCCCGACGCTTTGGCGACCTTGGCCTTGGCAACCGACGCCATAAGATCCGCCTTCTCGCTGCCACCGTCGAGCAACTGCGCCGCCTTGATGGTAACCGCGCGGGCGATCTCGACTTCCGAATAGAGATGCGCGGCGCGGTGCTGCAGCGCCTGGAATTCGCCGATCAGTCTGCCGAACTGCTTGCGCTGCTTGAGGTAGTCGATGGTCATGTCCATCGCGCCCTGCGCCACGCCCACACCCTCTGCTGCGGCGCCCACGCGGCCTGCCATCAGCATCTGGTTGAGCACGTCGCGCCCGCCATCGACTTCGCCGATCACGGCATCGCCGTCGAGCTCCACGCCGTCGAAGGTCACATGGCTGGCCATCGAGCTGTCGACCAGTCGCACGCTGTCATGGCTCATTCCGCTCGCGTCCTGCGGGACGGCGAACAAGGTGATGCCATCGGCGTCGCTATCGCTGCCCGAGGTCCGCGCGGCGACGACGACCATCTCGGCGCTTGCGCCATAGACCACGAAGTCCTTCTTGCCCGACAGTCGGAAGCCATTGCCCGATTTCTCCGCCTTGCAGGCGATAGTTTCGGGGCGGTGTTTGGCGCCTTCGTCGATGGCGACGGCATAGACCTTCTCGCCTTCGACCAAGCCGGGGAGCCAGCGACCACGGACATCGTCGCTGCCGTGCTTGAGCGCAGTTGCCGCGAGCACGGAGGAGGACAGGAAAGGCGATGGCGTGAGGTTGCGCCCGATATTCTCGAGCACGATCCCGGCCTCGACATTGCCCATGCCCAGCCCGCCGTCGTCTTCGCCCACCAGCATGCCTGTGAAGCCCATTTCGGCAAACTGCTTCCACAGCGCATGGCCGAAGCCGTCCTTGCATTCGCGGTCGCGCCAGTGGCGCAGCTGTTTCGCTATCGCGCCTTCCTCGGCCATGAACTCTTGCGCGGTTTCGGCGAGCATCGCCTGGTCGTCGTCGTAATAAAGGGGCATCGATCAGGCTCCCGGCAGGTCGAGGATACGCTTCGAGATGACATTGAGCATGACTTCGCTCGTGCCGCCCTCGATCGAATTGGCTTTGGTGCGCAGCCAGTTGCGCGATGGTTTGCCGCCGCTGGTTTCCTGGCTCTCCCATTCGAGCGCGCGGCTTCCGCCTGCGGCCATCATCAGTTCGTGGCGACGTTTGTTCAGCTCGGTCCCGACATATTTCATCATGTTCGGCTGGGCAGGATGCGCCTTGCCGACTTTCAATTCGTCGAGGAACTTCTCGCCCATCGCAGCATAAGCCAGCGCATCGACATCGAACTGAGCCAACTCGGCGCGCAGCACCGGGTCTAGCTCGCCGGCATTGCGCTTCATCGCCGCGCCGATGGCTGCCGTGCGATCGCCGCCGCCCGCGCCCGAGATCATCTCTCGTTCGTGGCCGAGCAAATATTTCGCCACGTCCCAGCCGCGGTTGATCTCGCCGACATAGCCGGGGATGTCCTCGCCATATGACTTGGGCACCTCGACATCGTCGAAGAATGTTTCGCAGAAGGGGCTGTTGCCGGAAATCAGCTTGATCGGCTTGGTCGAGACACCACCCGCCGCCATGTCGAACAGCATGAACGAGGCAGAAAATCCAGTCGGCCTCGTCGGCATAGGAGGTCCAGATCTTCTGGCCATTGACGACCCAGTGATCGCCCTTGTCTTCGCCGAAGGTCTGCATAGAGACGAGGTCGCTGCCGCTGCCCGGCTCCGAATAGCCCTGGCACCAGCGGATTTCACCGGCGGCGATTTCATTTAGGAATTTCTGCTTTTGCCCTTCGGTGCCGAAATGCAGCAGCGCGGGGCCGAGCATCCAGATGCCGAAGCTCGACAGCGGCGGGCGCGCACCGATGGCGGCCATTTCCTGGCGCAGGACCTTGCCTTCTGCCGGGCTCAGGCCAGCGCCGCCATATTCCTTGGGCCATTCGGGGACGGTATAGCCCTTGTCGCGGCACGCCTCGAACCACGCCTTTTGCGCATCGTTCTTGAACTTCGCATTGCGGCCGCCCCAATAGACATCGCCTTCGTCACGGACCGGCTCGCGCATTTCGGGGGGGCAATTGGCTTCGAGCCATGCGCGCGTTTCGGCGCGGAAGCTTTCCAGATCGGACATGACCGACTCCTCTCTCGTCTCGTCTTGCTTGACGTTTACGTTAGGGTGATTCGGGGCATGGCTGCAAGGGCGATGACGGCGAAGCGCCATGCCGTAGCGTCAGGTGGATTACGTTGACGAGAGGTGCGGCGAGCCTAAGCTGAAAGCCGCGAAATTCCGGGAGAGAGACGGATGCGATTCACTGGCAAGACCGTGGTGGTTACCGGCGCAGCTTCGGGTATCGGGGCCGAGACGACGCGCCTCTTCGCCGCCGAAGGGGCGACTGTCTTCGCATCCGACATAGACGATGCCGGTGGCAAGGCGCTCGAACAGGACATCGAGGGCGATGTGCGTTATCGTCATTGCGACGTGAGCGCGGTCGACGACATCCGTGCCTTGATGGACAACGCAGCCGAAGAAACCGGCGGCATCGACATCCTTTTCAGCAATGCGGGCGCTGGCGGGGCGCGCGAGGGTATCGACGCCATCGAGCCCGACGCGTGGGACCACACGATGGACCTGCTGCTGCGTTCCGTGGCCATGGGCATTCGCTATGCCGTGCCGCACATGAAGGGGCGGAAGGGCGCGAATATCGTCAATGTCTCCAGCGTGGCAGCAGTCGGACCGGGCTATTCGCCCACTGCCTATGCGGTGGCGAAGGCAGGCGTGTTGCACCTCACCAAATGCGCCGCGACCGACCTCGCGCAAGAAGGCATCCGGGTGAACGCGGTCCAGCCGGGTTTCATCAATACCAACATCTTCACTGCCTCGCTCGAAATGCCGGAAGGGATGAAACGCATGGCCAAGGCCGCCATCGCACAGATGTCTTCGAACGCGCAGCCCGTCGCGCGTGGCGGCCAGTCGCGCGATATTGCAGAAACGGTGGCCTTCCTCGCCAGCGACGCGGCGAGTTTCATCACCGGCACGTCCATGCTGGTCGATGGGGGGCTGACGATCGGCCCACGGCATAGCTGGGATCCGGACACGCCTGGGTTGTTCGATGCGCTCGAAGCCATGCGAGAAAAGGCCATGGGCGCGCCCTGATGGCGTTCATACACGGCCCCCTGCCCCAACGGCTGAAAGTCCTTCACGGCTCGGGGGCCGTTGCATTCGGTATCAAGGATTCGGGTTTCAGCTTTTTCTTGCTGCCGTTCTACAATTTGGTCCTTGGCGTCGATGCCGGTGTCGTCGGGGCGGCATTAGCCACCGCGCTCATTGTCGATGCGCTGGTCGATCCGCTGATCGGGCATCTGTCGGACCGGACCTATTCGCGCTGGGGCCGCCGCCTGCCCTGGCTCTATCTTGCGCCCATCCCGCTGGCGCTGTTGTGGACCCTGTTGTGGTCCCCGCCGTTCACCGGCACACCCGGTTTCTGGGAGATCGTGGCGCTGGCCGTGGGCGTGCGATTGCTGCTTTCGGCCTGCGAAGTGCCCTCGATCAGCCTGGTGCCAGAACTGACCGAGGATTACGACGAGCGCACCACCCTCTTCCGTTATCGCTTCCTGTCGGGCTGGCTCGGCGGACTACTGATGATGGTGATGACCTTCTTCGTGTTCCTGCCCACTCCCGAAGCGCAATTGCGCCCGGAAGGTTATGCCGAATACGGCCTGTTCGGTGCCGCGTTGATGGCCTTGGCGGTCATCGGCTCGGCTGCAGGTCAGCACCGCTACGTCGCGCATCGCCCGCCGCGCAAACCGCCGCCATTCTCGCTCAAGGGCGCGTTTGCCGAAATTTTCGACGCCTTTCGTGAAAAGGCATTCGTGATCTTCGCGCTCGGCGGGCTCGCGGCTTACGTGGCGCAAGGTATGACGTTTTCGATCACGCAATACGTCAATCTCTACGTGTGGCAGTTCTCCGACGTCGCATTCCGGTTCTTCCCGGCGGTCCTGTTCATTTCGGTAGTGCTCATGTTCCTGACGGTCGGGCCGCTGCACCGCGCATGGGGCAAGCCGAAAACCGCCGCGATCGGGGCGCTGTCGGGGCTGTTCTTCTATTTCGTGCCCTACGCGCTCCTGCTGGCTGGTGGCTGGCCCGAAACGGGAACCACCGTTTCCACCGTGCTGCTGTTCGCCTTCCTGATCTGCGCCAATACGTCCAGCGTCATCGCCATCATCTCGGCGACGTCGATGGTGGCCGAAATCGTGGAAGCGTTCGAAGAACGCACGGGCAAGCGTGCCGAGGGGACCTTCTATTCGGGCAACTGGCTGGTCCAGAAATGCGCCACCGGTCTGGGCATCCTGCTGACCAGTGCCATCGTCCAGTCACTCGACCTCGCGCCCGGAACGCCGCAGTCCGATGTGTCGCAGGAAACGATTACCCGGCTCGTCTGGCTCTACATGCTCGTGGCGACCGCACTCGCGCTGACTGCCGAGCCGCGAACAGCACGAAGCACGCGTGGCCGCTCGGCGACTACGCGAAAGCGAGCGCGGCAGCGAAGACGACGACGATCCTATTGCCGATGCCGTAAGGGCCGATCCCGACGCGCACAGCATAACACCCTGAAGGCGAGATTTCGGCACTTGGCTTGCGCTTTGCCATCTGCCAGTTTCAAGCCGCAACTGATTTGAAGAGAGGATTTGAACGATGGATTTCGAGCCCACCGAAAGGCAAGTTTACTGGCGCGACCGGGTGAAGAATTTCATCGAAGACCATGTGCGTCCCGCGGTTCCGACCTACAAGCAGCAGGACGCGACAGGCGAACGCTGGAAGGTGATCCAGGTGGTCGAGGACCTGAAGGCCAAGGCCAAGGGCGAAGGCATCTGGAACTTGTTCATGCCCCCGCGCAACGACGGGCACCACCATGTCGACGAAAGCTATGATTTCGAGGGGCCGGGCCTGACCAATCTCGAATATGCGCTATGCGCCG
>QFNA01000201.1 GCA_003248395.1 Citromicrobium sp. | reverse complement strand
GCCAATCCAGCGCAGGGCCGTGAGCGAGGGCATGAACATGTATTCTCCGCCGCGCAGCCGGTTGAAGGTGGTCACGCCATCGATTTTTCGGCGCACCGGCGTTTCGGGAATGGTGAAAGTCCCGGGCGTCTGGTGCAGACCGACGATCGGATCCCGTTCTTCGCCCAAGTCGACGAAGTTGCCACGGTTGATCCATTCCTGCTGGAGAAATTCGATCGTATCGAATGCCCTGGCGCTGATGAAAATGAAGAACAGCCCGCGATCCTCCTGCGCATCGACTTCCGACGTCACGTCGCGGCTCCATTTCGGACCGTAGGTAGATGAGCGCCTGATGATGCGGTGGATGTTCACATCGCTGAGGATCGTAAGCTGGCTGTCGCGCGGATTGAGGCGGCGCATATGCGCGGCGTGCGGGCAGACGAGGCCGCGATGATCGTCTTCGTAGGAGAAGTCGTTGTTGCGTCGGGAATCGGCGCCGAGTTCCGGATCGTCCCGGTCCGGCGCTAACGGCAATGGCGCACCGCTCTGCCACCGGCCGAACATCTTCGCGGCTATATAATCCTGCTCTCCTTCGTCGGCGGATTGCTCGCGCAGGAAGTCGTTAAACGCGCCGATGCGGCTCTGATATTTTCGCAGCACGATGTATGACCCGTTGCGCCCAAGCGGTGCGGGTTGCGGCATGGCGAGCGCGACCCCGCTCCCGTCGACCAACGGCTGCGAAATGCTGTCGCGAAAGCCGAAGGGGTTCTTTGCGTCCTCGTCGGCACCGAAACGGTGCGTACCGATCAGCGTGATGCCGGTGGATTTTTCCAGTTCGGCCTCGGCCTTTGCCAGCACGTCGTCGAGCGCATCGTCGTCGCGCGCATAAATGGTCAATGCGATATGGCAGGTGCCGGGGCGATAGGGATCCTCCCATGTTTCGGGCGCGTTTTCGCCTAAATCGCGTAGTTGCTCGGCACGAGCGGCCATGCCCTGCTGGAAGGCCAGCGGAAAACTCCCCAGCGAGGTTTCCGGCAGCCCGAGTGCCTTCAAGCCATCGTAGCTGATGGCGACGCCGGTCCACGAATC
>QFNA01000140.1 GCA_003248395.1 Citromicrobium sp. | reverse complement strand
GCCAACAGGACCACGCGGTCCGACCAGCGTGCGGCCATGACCAGATCGTGCAACACCATGATCACGATCATGCCATTGTCTGCGGCGACCTGTCGCACCAGCTTCATCACTCGCAACTGATAATGCAGGTCGAGGGCACTGATCGGCTCGTCGAGCAGCAGCACCCGCGGCTGTCGCACCAGCGCCTGCGCCAGAGAAGCAAGCTGTCGCTGGCCGCCCGAAAGATGGCCCAGCTCGCGCATGGCGAGATTGGCAATGCCGACCCGATCGAGCGTTTGCATGGCGCTGGCGGCTAGACTTGCCGAGGTCGTGGCACGCTCTCCGGGGGCCGCGAGTAGCGCGCTGATCATGCCTTCGATCACGGTCAGGCCGATGCGCTGCGGCAGAGCCTGCGGCATGTAACCGCTGGAGCCCCGCAATCGCGCGCAACAGCGTGGTCTTGCCCGCCGCATTGGGGCCGCACAGCGAAATGACCTGCCCCGGTTCGAACGGGCCGAGATCGATATTCTCGACAATTCGCCTGGTGCCATAGGACGCGCTGAGCCCGGCAATGGTGAACCCCTCGCTCATACGCGGTCGGGGCGGCGCAAAATCAGGGCGAGGAAGATCGGCACGCCGATAAGCGATGTGACGATGCCGACTGGCAGCAACACACCGGGTACGATCAATTTGCTGGCGACCGATGCGAGCGCCATGATCAGCCCGCCAGTGAGGATCGAAGCAGGCAGCAGGAAGCGGTGATCCTCACCCAGCAGGAGCCGGGCGATATGCGGTCCGACCAGCCCCACGAAACCGATCGTGCCGACAAAGGCCACCGAAGTCCCGGCCAGCGCACTGATCCGCAGCAGCGAGAAGAAGCGCAGGCGGCGCACGTCGATGCCGAAGCTGCGCGCGCGATCCTCGCCCAACCGCATGGCCGTCATGGCATTGGCGCTGCGCAGCGAGAACGGCAGGCACAGCGCGAACACCACGCCCAGCACCGCAACGCTTTCCCACGTGGCGCGTCCCAGCGCACCCATGGTCCAGAAGACCAGCTGCGAAAGCGCCTCTTGCGAGGCAATGAACTGTAGCAGGGCGACAGCGGCGTTGAAGGTGAAGACCAGTGCAATGCCGAACAGGATCACGCCCTGAGTCCCGGCGGATCGGCCTCGCGCCAGAGCCTCGAGCAGCAAAACCGACCCAAAGGCACAAAGGAACGCGTTGACCGGCACGATCCAGTCCACAGCCAATCCCGGCAGCCCCACGCCGAGCACAATGCCGAGCGCCGCGCCGAAGCTGGCGGCGGAGGAAACGCCAAGCGTGAACGGGCTAGCCAGCGGATTGTCGAGAATGGTCTGCATTTCCGCCCCGGCGAGCGACAGTGCCCCGCCGACCAGCAGCGCCATGAGCGCCATCGGGAGGCGCACCTCGCGGATGATCGTGACCGACGGCAGATCGAGCGTGGCAGGCGCGAACAGGCCCCGGAAAACGTCGCGCAGGGGCAGGGAGGATGGCCCGGTCGAGATGTCCAGGCCCAGCGCGAACAGCATGGCGGCAAGCAGCACCACCAGCAGGAGCACGCGCTTGCGCACCAGGCGCGCGTATTCGCCGACCGTCCGGTCGTGAAGCGATGCGTCCTGATCGGCAATCGAAGCCAGAAGCTTTGCTCCTTGCAGGGGAATTGCGGGGTGGAAACCCGCCGCGAATATGCCAAAGCGGTTGGCGAAGCGGTCCTGGCAAGTCAAGCAGCCACGGTCGGCAGGCGCAATGCAACTGGAAACGGTATGAACGAATATTCTCCCATCGCGGGCATGAGCGAGACGATGACCGCTTGGCGGCGCGAATTGCACCGCCATCCCGAACTGGCCTTCGAGGAAAACTGGACGGCCGGCTTCGTCGCCGAACGACTGCGTGAATTCGGGCTCGATCCGGTCACGGGCATCGGCGGAACGGGTGTCGTGGCGGTCGTCGACAGCGGCAAGCCGGGGCTTTCGATCGCGTTGCGTGCAGATATGGACGCGCTGCCGATGGATGATGAGAGCGGGCGCGACTATGCCTCCATCACCAGCGGTGTCGCCCATGCCTGCGGGCATGACGGACATACGGCGGCGCTGCTCGGCACGGCCAAGCACCTGGCCGCCAATCCGCCCGCATCGGGGCGGGTGGTGATGATCTTCCAGCCAGCCGAGGAAAACGGCAAGGGCTCGAAGGCGATGATCGCCGACGGGTTGCTGGAAAGGCGCGGTGCTCAACGGCTACATCGTGTGGCAGATCGATGTGACCGGTACGGGCGGGCACGGCGCCGCATTCTACAAGGCGGTCGATCCCTTGCAGGCCGCAGCGCGTCTGGCGGTGGAGATCTCTTCCATCGTCGGGCGGTATGTCGACCCCAAGGAAGCCGCGCTGATCAATGTCGGGTCGTTGCAGGCGGGAACCAACCACAATATCATCGCCGAAACCGCGCAGCTCTCTGGCACGCTGCGCGCGGTGAAGCCCGAGGTCGTGGCGCTATTGTTCGAACGGCTGGAGAAGGCCTGCGAAGGCATCGCGGCGATGACCGGATGCGAAATCGTCTGCGAAAAGCTTGCCGAGGTGCCGCCCTGCGTGAACGATGCCGGTGCGGCCGAGCATGCGTCACGCGCGGCAGCGAAGGTGGTGGGGGACGGCGGGATCGTGGGCGATCACCAGGCCTATCCCTTCACCGATGACATGGCTCTGCTGCTTCAGTCGGCACCGGGGGCCTATATGTTCCTTGGCCAGGACAGCCCCATGTGTCACAATCCGGAATACGACTTCGACGATAATCTCTTGCCGGTGGCGGTCGGCATCTTCACACAATTGGTGAAAGACCGGCTAGGGTAGGGGGCGAGGCATGCCGATGAACGACACGATCACTCGCTACGGCACGGTTTCTCGGCTGTTTCACTGGACCATCGCGGCGCTGCTGGTGTGGCAGTTCGGCGGGATGATCTACAAGGAAATTGCCGGGCGTACGCCATTGACGGCTTTCTGGGTCGGCTCGCACAAATCGGTCGGCACGCTGTTGCTGGTTCTGATTGCCGGGCGCTTGGTCTGGGCGCTGACGCAACGTGGCTCTCGACCACCGGCGCATGCAGGATTGCTGGGCGCGGCGGCGCGGGTCGGACACGGCGCGTTATACCTGCTGATGCTGGTCGTACCATCGCTGGCGTTCCTGCGCATGCTCGGCGGCAAGGATGCTGTCGAGATTTTCGCTTGCCTGGGTCTTCCTGGCGCTGATCGCAGGCCATGTGGCGATGGTGGTGGTCCATCGTTTCTGGCTACGCGACGACACGCTGGCGCGGATGGCGGGTGACCCTAACTCCTGATCAGGCGCGCAAGGTCGCCCCGCCGTCGACGTAAAGATCGGTCATCGTGATGTGGCCTGCACGGTCGCTCAGCAAAAACAGCACCGCTTCGGCTATGTCTTCGGGCGTAGCCAGCTTGCGCAGCGGGATGCCCGCCTTGAAATCTTCCGGGATACCGCGGATTACGCGCTCCGCCCCGCTTTCGCCTGCCCACATGCCCGTCTGCATCGGGGTGAGCGTGGAGCCGGGTGCGACGGTGTTGCAGCGGATCCCGAACTCGGCGAGCTCCAGCCCGAGGCAGCGCATGAACATATGCGTCGCCGCCTTGGAGGCAGCATAGGCGGCCATTGCATGACGGGGTACGCCCGCCGCGTTGGAGCCGACAGTGACGATACTGCCTGCCCGGCGCTGCTTCATTCTGCGTGAGAGCGCGCGGCAGATGTGAAACACCCCGTCGGTGTTGACCGCAAACACGCGGCGCCATTCCTCGTCCGTCGTCTCGGCAACCAGCTTGTTCGACAGCGTGCCGGCGACATTGACGCCGAAATCGATCTGCCCGTGCTCGGACTCCATCTGTTCGATCAGAGCGTCAACGGCTGCACTGTCGGTGACGTCGAGCGGCTCGACACCTTCGCCGCCAGCAGCATCGGTGGCGATCACCACCGCCCCTTCCGCGCGCAGGAGCGCGACCACTGCCGCGCCGATGCCTCCGGCAGCGCCGGTCACCAGAGCGATCCGTCCCGCCAGTCCGCTATCGCGTGTCATGCATCGATCCTTTCGCTTTGCGCCATGCGCTGCGCAAGCATCGGCGCGATCACGGTGCTGGCCGCCTCGCCCGGCAATTCCGGGTGGAGGAAGGGCACCCCCAGCGCCTCGACCGTGCGGCAATGCGTTGCCCAAAGCTTGGGTTGCAAGTCCGGTCGGTCGGCGTGATCGGCCTCGGCACGGATATGCGTCAACGTGCCGCCATAGGGTCGGTGGTAATGCGCGCGCACCAGCCTGTTGGTATCGAGCACTGTGCGGACCACGCTCGCCTGCGCACGTGCGGGCAGATTTCCGAGCACGCTGTCGCCTTCTCGCAGGAAGCGCAGCACCTTCTCCCGCGTATCGAGATGATCGTGGCGGTCGGGATCGTAACCGGCGATGGCGAGCAGGGCGCGCAGAGCCTCGACCTCGGTCGGCTCGGGTTCGTCACGCCAGCATTCGGCAGGATAGGCATCGAGCAGCGCGACCAACCCAATTTCTCGGCCCCGCACCTCCAGTTCCGCTGCCAGCGTCTGCGCAATCAATCCGCCGACCGACCAGCCGCCGAGATGGATGACACCCGACGGCTGCTGCCGCTCGACGATGTCGGCATAGGTTTTGGCCAATTTCTCGATGCTTTCGGGCGGCTCTCGATCGATATCGAGTGACGGCGACTGGATGACATGGACCGTGCGAGGCGGCGAGAGCGATGTCGCCAGAGTGCGATAGCCCCAGCCGATGCCGCCCGCAGGATGTATCAGGAACAGCGGAGGCCTGCCTTCCTCACCCTTCGCCAGGGTGATGAGCGGTTCCAACCCTTCGTTGCGGATGGCCGGACCTTGCGCGATGCGCGCAGCGAGGGAGGCGATATCGGGCGTTTCGAACAGCGCGCCGAAACCGGGATCATGCCCGAATTCCTCCGCTATGCGCAGCATCAGCCTGACAGCGGAAAGCGAATCCCCGCCGAGTGCGAAAAAATCGTCTGTCCGCCCGAGCGCACCCCCATGGCCGAGCACTTCGGCATAGATTGCCGACAGCCGCGCTTCCGTGTCGCCCTGGGGAGATTCCCCGCCATCCGACCCGAACTGCGGCGCGGGCAGCGCCTTGCGGTCGAGCTTGCCATTGGTGGTAACCGGTAGCTCTGCCAGTTCCACGAACGCGGCGGGAATCATGTAGGCAGGCAATTGCGCAGCCAAAGCGTTGCGCAAGGCATCCCAATCGAGCGTGCCTCGCGGCACGACATAACCGACGATCCTGCCGTCGACCGCGACGACCGCCGCCGACCGAACGATATTCGAGGCCGCGATTGCCGCTTCGATTTCGCCGAGTTCGATCCGCAACCCGCGGATCTTAACCTGATGATCGTCGCGGCCCAGGAATTCCACGGCGCCATCGGATCGCCGGCGGGCAAGATCGCCAGTCTTGTAAAGCCGCTCGCCGTCATGGAACGGGTCGGGCAGGAAGCGTTCCTGCGTCAGATCCTCGCGGGCCAGATAACCACGCGCGAGTTGCACACCGCCGAGATAAAGCTGCCCCACAGACCCGGGAGGTGCCGGGCGCAACCATTCGTCCAATACCAGCAGCCGCGTGTTCCAGACCGGCCAGCCGATGGGCACCGGGCGGCTGTCATCTTGCGGACCGGTGTCCCAGAAACTGACGTCGACTGCGGCTTCGGTCGGACCATAGAGATTGTGCAATTGCGCCTGCACCCGGCGGTGGAAACGGTCGCGCAGATCGGCGGAAAGTTCCTCCCCGCTGCAGAAGACGCGGCGCAGTTCTAGACCCTCGCTCGCCGGTGTCTCGAGAAAGGCCTCGAGCATGGAGGGGACGAAATGCAGCGTTCCGACGCGCTCGTCGCGGATGAGCCGTGCGATGGCGGCTGGATCGCGATGTGCGCCCGGCGTTGCGACCACCAGCGTGCCACCAGATATCAGCGGCAGGAAGAACTCCCATACCGAGACATCGAACGTCGCAGGAGTTTTCTGCAGGATGCGATCATCGGAGCCAAAGCCGTAATGCGACTGCATCCACAGCAGTCGATTGACGATGGCGCGATGTTCGATCACCACCCCCTTCGGCTCGCCTGTCGAACCCGAAGTGAAAATCACATACGCTGCATGGTCGGGCAACGGGAGCGGGAGATCGACCGAGCCATCTTCCGCCCAGTCGCTTGGCGCGATGAGAAGGTCGCCATAGTGCCCGTCGGGATCTTCTGCGGCGAGAACGGCAACCGGCTTTGCATGCTCCAGGATAATCGCGATGCGTGCGGGCGGATGCTCGGGATCGAGCGGTAGATAGGCTGCGCCCGCCCGCAACACCGCAACCAGCGCGACGACCAGTTCCAGTGAACGCGGCAATGCCACGGCGACTATCGTGTCCGGTCCCGCCCCGCGCTCGCGCAGAAGACCGGCAAGCTCTCGGGTTCTCTCGTCGAGCTCGCGATAGGTCAGCGCTTCGCCATCGAAACCGACGGCCTCCGCACCGCCATGCGCGATCATGGCCCGCTCGATCAACTCGGCAAGGCTCGCCTCGGGCAAAGGGTGTTCGGTGGCGTTGAAGTGCGCGATCTCACGCTCTGCTTCGGCTGGTGTGGCGATTGGCATCGACCTCCAGCGAGATTGCATCGCGCAGATCGCCGCGAAATGTGAAGGAGATATCCTCGACCGGCCCGGTCCCGGTGACGTGGAGCGTTACTTCCAGACCAGCAAAGCGCGGTGGGCGGTCGTAGGGCTGCACGTTGACCAGCGGACCGTGCAGTCGCCGGTTGCCGCCGATCAGGCCGAGGTCGCGGCGCAATTGCTCGCTGCGATAGCGCCCGTGCTTGCGCGCCTCCTGCAGGATTCGTGCGGTATCCTTCATGAAATCCGCGATTTGCTGCGCGCCATCGGGCGCGAGCCGGATGGGGAGCACGTTCATCACCATGGCGGGCACGCGCGCCGCCGTGCTGCCGAAGCGGCCCATGTGCGGCACGCCGATGACGATGTCGTCGCTGTCGACGAAGCGGCGGCAGTATTCGCCGACCAGCGCAGTCAGCACGTCGGGCCAGCTTGCGCCGCTTGCTTTCGCCAGCGCACCGATGGCCTCGCGCGCGTCGTCCTCCATCGGCTGTTCATGACGGAGGAAGCCATGCGCCGAAACGGCTCGCCCCGGTGCCATGCCGCAGACATCGCCGAAAGCCTCGCCATAGTCCGCCCACCAGCGCCCGTCGTCGGCGCGGCGTTCGGAGCTGCGGTAGTCGGCGTCCTCGCCCCAGAGGCCTGCGAGCGGTTCGAAGGGGCGGCCCGGCGCTTCTCTGCCGTCGGTAAAAGCCGCGTAAAGGTCGGCGACCCGCTTGGTCAGCATGACCATGCCGAAGCCGTCATTGGCCAAGTGGTGCACCTGCTGCGCCCATACATGCCGGGCGGGGCCGATGCGGTAGAGGCTCTGAAAGGCAATCGGTCCGACAATCAGATCGACCGGCCTTTGCATACTGGCGTGGATGCGCTTCAGCGCCTCGGCTTCGGGATCGGCGTGATGCGACAGGTCCACGATCGTGAGTTCGGGCGCGTCATCGGCCAGCCATTGCTCCGGCCCGGCATTCCCTTCGGCGAAGCGTAGCCGCAAGGCCTCCGCCTCGCGGCTGGCAGCGTCGACGGCCTTCGCGAAGGCATCGACATGCAGATGGCCCCGGAGATCGAGATATTGCCCTGTGTTGAAAATCGGGTTCACGGGGTCGAGCGCCTGCGAATACCACAGGCCCGACTGGGCTTCGGTGAGAGGGTGGCGCGATGCGACCAAGGCGTGGTTACCGGCGGCGCGCTTCGAACAGGGCGGCCAGTTCCGCGAATGTGGGCGCTTCGCCCAGATCGGCAAAATCGAGCGGTACGCCCTTTTCTTCCCATAAAGAGGCGAGATTCATCGCGCGCATGGAATCGAGGCCGGCATCCATCAGATTGTCGTCGTCGGCCAAATCGCGCGGCTCGATCTCGAGGATTTCGGCGATGTCTTCCTTAAGGGCTTCGCGTGCAACGTCGGTCATTCTATCAACTCCTGCGCCTGTCTTGCGCTCAACACCACTCCGCTGCAATCGGCAACCGTGGCAAGCGCGGTATCATGCCATTCGCGCGAGAAATCGGCGAGCGCATCGGCGACGAAAAACGGCTGAATATCGCGTTGGAAGGCGTCGAATGCGGTCGCCTGGCAACCGATGTGGGCGTAGACTCCGGTGATCAGCAACTGATCGCGGTTTCGGGCGCGCATCAGGGTTTCGAGGTTGCTGCGCTGGAATGCGCTGTAGCGGTGCTTGACCAGCACGAAGTCGGTTTCCGTAGGAGTTACCGAGGGAACTATGTCCTCGTGTTCGGGCGCGGCGGACATGCCGGGGCCCCACAGATCGGCCTGCAAACCCCGGTCGCGGCGGTCCTGCGCGCCCTTTTGCGCGGTGTAGAAAACGGGCATTCCACAGGCGCGAGCCGCCGCGAGAAGCGCCGCGACATTCGCCGTGAGCGGCGCGAGCGGCGCCGCGTCCGGCGCGAAGGCGGCAAGGAAGTAGCGCTGCATGTCATGCACCAGCAGCGCCGCGCGCGCCGGATCGGGCCGCCAGTCGGCACGCGAGACAGGCAGATCGTTTTCCTTCGGCAGATCGTAGGGGGCGATGGTGGGGAGACGGCGCGGCACGCTCATGATTTGGTCTTTTCCTGCAGCATCTGTTCGCGCAGCCGGGCGCGCAATTCCTTGCGGCTGATCTTGCCCACTGCGGTCGTGGCGAAGCTGTCGACCACCACCACCTGGTCGGGCACCTTGAAAGCGGCGATGTCGCGGGCGCGCATGAAGACCTTGATTGCGGCGGAGGTGGGCGCCTCGCCTTCGGGGACGAGGAAGGCGCAGCTGCGCTCGCCAAGGAAGGGGTCGGGCAGCGATACCACCGCTGCATCGAAGACGGCGGGATGGGCGAGCAAATGGTCCTCGACCTCCTCGGCCGAGATTTTCTCGCCCGCGCGGTTGATGTGGTCGGTCGCGCGGCCCTGCACCACCAGGTAACCGTCCTCGCGGCGCTGGACCACATCGCCGGTGCGGTAGAAGCCGTCTTCGGTAAAGGCGCGGGCATTGGCCTGCGCATCGTCGTGATAGGCACGAATGGTGTAGGGGCCGCGGGTCAGCAGATTGCCTGGCTCGCCATCGGCGACCGGCTGTCCTTCGTCGTCGAGCACGAGCACCTCGTCATCGGGCGAGATCGGGCGGCCCTGCGTGGTGACGATAACCTCTTCCGGATCGTCGAGCCGCGTGTAGTTCACCAGCCCTTCGGCCATGCCGAACACCTGCTGCAAGGTGCAGCCGAGTTCGGGCCGCACCCGCTTCGCCGCCTCGGGCATGAACTTCGCGCCGCCGACCTGCAGCACCTGCAGGCTGGAGAGATCGTGCGGCGTCTTCGCGGCGCTGCGCAGCCATAGCAGGGCAAGCGGGGGGACCAGTCCGCTGATCGTCACCCCTTCGCGCGCAATGAGCGGGAAGGCCGTTTCGGGGGCGGGGTTGGGCGCCATGACGATGGTCGCCCCGGCCATGAACGCGCCGAAGATGCCGGGCGAGCTCATCGGGAAATTATGCGCGACGGGCAGCGCGGCAAGATAGACGCTGTCCGCCGAAATGCCGCAGATGGCGTTGCTTGCGCGGATCGAATAGAGATAATCGTCATGCGTGCGCGGGATCAGCTTGGACAGGCCAGTGCTGCCGCCGGAAATCTGCACCAGCGCGACATCGCCTGAATCGATTTGCGGCAGGGCAGGGACAGCGGCGTCCTTGCCGAAGCCGTCGAGGCGGTCTGCGCCTTCCCCCGTCTCGCAGACGACCAGATGGCGCACGCCGGGCACATCGGCCTGCACCTGCGCGGCCAGCGCGGCGTGATCGAACCCGTCGTGCCGGTCGACGGTGACGAGCGCGCCGGCTTCGGACTTGCGGGCGAAATGCGTCAGTTCGGTCAGCCGGTGCGCGGGCAGCGTGAAGACCGGCACCATGCCCGCCCGGAAAATACCGAAGGTCGCGGTCAGGAATTCGGCAATATTGGGTAGCTGGACGAGCACCCGGCTGCCCGGAGGCAGGCCCAGCGCATGCAATCCGGCAGCAAATTGCCCGGCCCGGTCTGGAAGGTCTCGCCCGTCCAGTACCCCTTGCGGCGATAGCGCTCGGCAAGGTCCTGCGGCCATGGCTGTTGCAGCGGTGTCACGCGTGTACCGATGCCTTGTGGAACGGGGTGTCGGCAATCCCCACGGCGCGCAGCATGGCGCGGAACTTGGCGGCGGTTTCGCGCACCTCTTCCTCGGGGATCGACCCCTCGACGATGCCCGCGCCAGCGTGCAGCGTCATCCGGTTACCTTCGATCTGTGCGCAGCGGATTGCCACGTACCATTCTCCATCGCCGTTCCTGTCGACATGCCCGATCGTGCCCGCGTAGAGCCCGCGCGATTGCGGTTCCAGCCTCTGGATCGTCGCTAGCGCCTTGTCGAGCGGATATCCGCCCACCGCCGGCGTGGGATGGAGCAGGGCAGCGAGTTCGAGCGCCGAGGGGCCGTCGCCGGTTCTGAGCCGGCCTTCGATCTTCGTGCCGAGATGCCACATGCTGGCGGTCGAGCGCAGGCCCATGCCGCCCGGCGTATCGAGCTGCGCGCAATGCGGGGCCAGCAGGTCGAGGATATATTCGACCGTGATGCGATGTTCACGGCGGTCTTTTTCCGATGCTAGCAGGGCCGCAGCGCGTTCCTCGTCTTGCTGCGGATCGCGGCCGCGGGGGATCGATCCCGCGAGCGGTTCGGAGAAGACGGAATCGCCTTTCCGCGAGACCAGCAATTCGGGCGTCGCACCCATGAAGAGGTGTTGCTGCCCAGCAGGGTCGGCATCGAGTTCGAGGCAATAGGCGGCGATCTGCGGATCGGTGGAGAGCGCATCGAGCAGGGCCAGCGGATCGAACCCTTGGGCGAGCTGGAGCACGATCTGCCGGGCGAGCACTACCTTGCGCAACTCACCGGCACCCGGCGTAGCGATCGACGCAAGCGCAGCGCGTACCATGTCGGCATAGGCAGACGCGCTGGGCCGTTCCTGCGCGATGGAAGGCGGCGTGAGTGTTCCGGTGGTGGCGGGTTCGAACGGGCCATGGGCGACATGTGCGGGTTGGTAGAGGACCTCCGGCTCGTCCGCAGAGAAGGGCAGGGCACCGACGACGAGCGCCGGATCGTCCGGCTCGCAATCGGCCAGCAGCGCATCGACCCGCGCGCCCAGGCTGGAGCGTGCGCCGCCGGGCAGGGTCTGCAACCTGCCTGTCGCACGCATTTCGCGCCCCGCGCGTCTCAGTACGAACACTCGAAAATCCCTTATGCCTGCGGACATCCCGGCAGTTAGGGAGAATGCCTCGCAATAGCAATGCGCATTGTGCATTTGCGCGGCTTTCGATTAGGGGCTGGGCGGCATGACCACTCCCGACTCTCCGTCAGCCCCTCCGGCTGACCCGGCGCCGCCTGCGCTCGCCCCGCTGATGCTTGCTGCATTTACCGGGACGATGGGGCTGATGGCGTTCGTCTCCGTCGCCGGACCGCTGACCTCGCTCTTGGGGCTGGAGCCATGGCACATGGGTGTGGTCATGGCCATTGCCGGCGTCGCGTGGATGGTGATGGCGCGCGTGTGGGGCGTGCAGAGCGACCGGCAAGGCCGTCGCCCGATCCTGTTGACCGGCCTCGCAGGTTTCTCCCTCGCCTATGCTGCGCTGATCCTGTTCGTCGAGGCCGCGCTTGCCTGGACGCTCGCGCCCCTGTTGGCCCTGCTGGGCCTCGTAGTCGGGCGGGCCGCCATGGGCATATTCTATGCAGCCGTGCCCACCGTGGCCGCCGCAGTCGTGGCAGACCGGGTTGCCCCGGCGGGGCGCGCGAAGATGATGGCGGCAATCGGGTCGGCCAGTTCCGCCGGACTGGTCGCGGGGCCGGGCCTTGCAGGGCTGCTGGGCGATGCCGGGCTGTTGGTGCCCTTGTATATGACGCTGGCGATGCCGCCGATCGCGCTGGCGTGGCTTTGGTGGCGATTGCCGCCCGACGCCCCAGCCGAGCACGTCGCCAAGCCTCCGCCCAACCTGGCGGACGCGCGGCTGCACGCGGCGATGGGCTTCGGCTTTGCTGCATCCTTTTGCGTCGCCATCGCGCAGGTCATCATTGGCTTCTTCGCCATGGATCGCCTCGGATTCGATGCTGAAGGCGCGGCGGGAAGCGCGGGGACTGCGCTTGCCATCGTCGGAGCCAGCCTGTTTGCCGCGCAGACATTGGTGCGCAAGCTGGACGTCGCGCCCGCTACGCTCGTTCAACTGGGAGGCGGGCTCGCCGCAGCGGGGTTCGCGCTGTCAGCCGCCGCGCAGAGCGAGGCGGTGCTGTTCTTCGGTTACGCCATTGTCGCAGGCGGGATGGGGATGATCTATCCGGCCATCCCGGCCATTGCCGCCAATGCGGTCGAGCCTCATGAACAGGGCGCGGCGGCCGGTGCCGTCGGCATGGCGCAAGGATTCGGCATCGTAGTCGGCCCCTTGCTCGGCACCGCAGCCTATGCGCTCGCGCCCTCGGTACCCTACCTCGTCGCTGCTGCGGCCATGGCGGGCGTTGTCGCCGGCTCGATCCGGGCGGCGCGGCGGGGCCAGCCCGACTGAGCGTTGGCGAACGGCAGGGGGCGGGCGGTCCTGGCTTCAGAACCGCAAATTGGTCTGGACGAAGAACGCCCGGCCCGGTTCGTTGTAATTGTTCGCCCCGGCACCGTTGTTGGCGCTGGCGCGGTAGAGCCTCTCGTCG
>QFNA01000019.1 GCA_003248395.1 Citromicrobium sp. | reverse complement strand
GCAACACCGCAGGCTCGCCGCTTAAACATCAAACCAGGACGAGGCCCGCACTCCGCAAACCTACGCCGCAAGTTGTGCCAAATGTTCTGACGACGGACACTGGGTCCCTGGCGTCAACCAGCTCGGCGGTTTCGGGCGCTGGCACTTTGCCGAATTCCGCAATTGGGCCTCGATGGAGGAAGACTTCGCCAAGCTGGTGGAGCAGGTTCTCGCTCAGGCTCCGACGGCTGGCGCGGGAGGAGCGATATGATGTGTGAAATTAATTGCATGGTAGGACATAATGTCCTATCTAAAACTCACATCCGCCCCATGAGAGTAGGTTCGCTCGACTATCCAGAGTGTTACCGAAATCTTGGGGCTTCTTTTTTGTCTCGCGGAGGCGCTCAATGAGCCGCGAGATCGCCATTCTGATTGACGGCGGTTTTCTCTCGAAACGCCTTCCCAAGCTGATTTCCGAACCGGACAATCTCACTCCTTTCAAGACCGTTGGCTTGATCCGTTGGATGTGCAGGCGGCACATTAAAGCGCTCTGCGGCAATGATAAGAACTGGCACCAGCACGTCTACCGCATCTTCTACTATGATGCGCATCCCTTTGAAGGCCAGCGCCTCGGCGCGCCGGCGGACATTGGTGCTGAGCGCCTGCGCATCGTCGGCGTGTTCGGCCGCGCGCTCGCGGATCGCTTCGAGGTCGATGCCTTCGGGCGCGCTCTGGGCGAGAGCGAGGCCACCGAGAGTGACGGCAAGGCCGACGGGCAAAAGGAGGAGGTGCTTGTTCATAGCGCGCAGCAGTTCCGCTTGCGCCAGACGAGGTATCCCATGTCTTCGCCGATGGCGGGGATGACCTGTCCGGCCGATTGAAAGGTGGTGGAGGCGCCGATGGGCGGGCAGGCGTAACGGCCCGAGGTTGCCGGGTTGGGGTTGGTGGCCTGGAAGCGGTATTGCTGCTTGCGCATCACCGGCATCAGGTATTTGCCGCACAGGCCCTTGGATCCCATCGTCCCCCACGAGACGAGTTCGCGGTGGAGCTTGTAGGCAAAGCGCGAGAGCACGAGGCGCGAGGCCTGGACGTGGCCTATGCTGGCCGAGACATTGCCGTTCATCGGGTACATCGATCCCTGGCAGCCCGCGCACCAGAACATCTCGTCGATCGGCAGCTTCGCGGTCGAGGCGACGCAGTCGGCCGCACAGGCAGCGAGCGCCAGCGGGTTGGCGAAGAGCACGGCCTCGGGGTTGATGATCGCGGTGAGCTCGGAATCCTGCCACAGCGGATCGATCTCGGAGATGTAGAGAATGTCGATCGAGCCCGATTCCAGGCACAGGAAATCGGCGACGATCTCCATCCAGTAGATCAGCGGATAGGCATACCAGTGGACATGCCAGCTCGAATAATACTGGCTCGCACCGCCCACCGCCGATGGACCCGAGATCGAGCGAAAGCCGATATCGAAGCCCGGATCGAGTTTCATGCCGCCGAGGTTCACGAAGCACCACGGCTTCATGCTGACATCGGCAAGCCGCACGGGCTCCCAGAAGCCCATCGCGATCCCGGGCCTCAGACCGCACAGGCACACCGGCAGATCGGGGTTATCCGGATCGGGCCGGCTCGACGGCCAGATGTCCAGCCCGCCGATAGAGATCGGGAACAGGCAAGACCAGCAGATGTCGGTGATCGGGTTGACGAAGCTGCCGGTGCAGCGACCGGGACCGGCATCGGCCATGGCGGGCGTTGCGGTGGCGAGACCAAGAATGGCGGCCAGGACGAGCGCCAGTTTTCGCAGGCGGGTCATTGGGCTGTCCTCCTTTTCGGTGGCAGCGCGATTTCGCTGATCTCGAGCAGGCGGCCCTGCTGGCGCACGCGTGCAGGCACCGACCTGATCCCGAACCTCTCCGTGAGCTTGCCGCCCTGGTCGAAATAGAAGCGGCGCTGGCGGGCCTTCATGAGCTCGAGCGGCGCGCCCTTCACCAGGATCAGCTTGGCATTGGCGTCCTGCTTGAGCGCCCAGGCGAGCTGGCCCGGATCGTCGCCGTCGAGGAACAGGAGATCGGCGCGAAGGCCGACGCTGTCGAGCGGATTGACCCTCGTGCCAGCGGCATGGATCAGCTCGCCCTTTGCCCCGCGGATATCGGCAGCGAGCGTAATCGTCGGATCGAAGTGCCAGCGCCGGGCTTCGCTGGCCCGGACGATCCCGGCGACGGGGTCGGGCCGGTTGACCCGCGCGATCGTGCGGCGCTTCAGGTCTTCATTGAGCCGCGTGGTCTCGCCCGAGCGTTCCATCTGCGTCAGGCGCGAATGGATCTGTTCGAGGAGGTCGCGCTCGATCACGGGAAACACCGTGCCGCGCTGGCCATAGTCGCGCGCCAGTGCATGAGAGGGACAGAGCAGCACTGCAAGCAGGGTTGCGGGGAGGATGAGCTTGCTCACAGGATCGCCCTCCCGCTGCCAAGGATCTGGCCACGGCAGACGAAGCCGATCTCTGCGTAGCGGCTGTCGAGGCCGCGGGGATGGCTGGTCCCGGTGTAGAAGCAGCCGTCGGGGATCGGTCCTTCGGGGCCTTTGTGTAGCGCAATGCCGAGACGGGTCTCATCGAGCCGCGCGGCGATCTTGCGACCGTTGATGAAGACCTCGTGACCGCGGTGGCTCACGACATCGCCCGGCACGCCGAGCACTCGTTTGCCGAAGAGCTGCGCGCCTTTCCCGAAATGCACGGGCTGGCATTGATGAGGAAGGCATGGTCTTTCGCGAAGGCGTCGACCGCGCCCCATCCGAGTGGCAGCAGCACCAGTCCGGTCAGGACGAGCGGCCGTTTGATCGTGCGGACAAGACGAGAGGCAAAGTGCGTCACTGACCGCCTCCCTGCTCAAGCTGGCGGGCGATCCGTACGCGCAGTTCATCGGTGGCATCGGGGGCATCGCCTGCGAGCACTGCCTCGCCGACCAGCACCACGCGGCCATCGGTCCCCATTTCTGCAACGGCGCGATCGGTCGCCTGGAGGAAGGCAAGCACGCGTGCCTGGCTGGCTTCGGGATCCTGCTGCCCGCGCGCTTCGGCATCGACGAAAGCCGCGATGGTCTCGGCAAGCCGGACGGTGACGATCTGCTGGCCCGGCTCGGACAGCTCGCGGCTGACCCAGGCCGCCCAGAGCAGTGCGGCCGCGAGCGCGAGCACGCCGAGAATTCTCAGCAAGAGCGGGCGATTGAAGGATGGTAGTCTGCGCGTCTCAGTCACGGCTTGCCTCCCGGGGCGGATGGCTGTCGCGATCGGCCGCGAGCCGCTTCAGGAAGCGTGGCATGCGAAACAGCGTCACCGCGCCTGTCAGGACGAGGAAGCAGCCCTTGAGGTCCTGGCTGAACAGGCTGCGGCGCAGGCCGTCGGCTTCAAGGTAGCGGTCCGACAGATTGGCGAGCTGGGTGAAGAGGCCACCAAGGTCCCAGCCTGCAACGAACAGGAACAGCGCGAGCGGCAATCCCAGCACGATCAGCAGCGATGTCGCGGCAAAGCGCGCGGTCTCGATGAGGACGAAGCAGCTCCCTTGCAGGAACGGCAGCAGGCTGCGAAGGTTGGCCGGAGGGGTCCGGTCGACGAGATGCGAGACCATCATTGTCCGCCTCCCGCCACGATGCGAATGGCATCGGCGAGGCTGTGCCCGCGACGCTCGCATTCCTGGATCGCGGCATAGGTGTCGGGATCGGAGGAGTAGATCGTCGCCGAGAAGGGATCGAGCACGAGCCGGCCGACCGCTTCGGTCTCGGGGCCCTTGATGAAGACTTCGCTGTACTCGGTGCCCGATCGCTTGAGGCTGCGGATCAGCGTCTCGGTGCGGTCGTCCATGTCGAGCCGCGCGTTCGCCCTGAAATCGGCGATCGTCTCGGCCTTCTGCTGAAGCACCAGCATCCAGTCGCTGTTCTCGAGCGCGGCGCGCGCGCCATCGGACTTGTAATAGTCATTGAGGGACTGGGTCGCGGTGGCGAGCGCGCCGCCATATTTGCGCGCGGTGCGGGCATAGGTCTCGACGAACTCGCCCATCGACCCGCCCTTGAGCATGGCCCAGGCCTCGTCGATCAGGAGCAACTTCTTGGTCGCTCGCGACGAGCGGGTCATCGCCTGGCTGGTCATGAACATGATCGCCGACAGGACGACGCTGCGCAGTTCCTCGCGGGAAGCGAGATCGCTCATCTCGAAGACGGTAAAATCATCGTCGAGCGCGAAGCTCGCCTTGCCTGCAA
Source organism: Citromicrobium sp. (assembly GCA_003248395.1). Classification (GTDB taxonomy): domain Bacteria; phylum Pseudomonadota; class Alphaproteobacteria; order Sphingomonadales; family Sphingomonadaceae; genus Qipengyuania. The sequence continues at coordinate 18,214 of QFNA01000019.1, read as the reverse complement.
AGAACCCGCCGTAGCTGCCGCCGCGGCAGAAGGGCGCAATCGCGGTGGCGAGATCGCGGCCCGCCTCACTCTCCGAGCCATGGAGCGCATGCGCGACATCGTCGACCGATGCGCCGCTGCCGAGTGCCTCCCAGGTCGCAGTCACCGCCCGGTCGATCAATCCGCGTTCGGTGTCGCTCGGCGCGGTGCCGGGTCGTGCCATCTGGCCAATGATCGCCTTGATCATGGCGAAGCAGTCGAGGCGGTAATCCTCGTCTTCGTGCGCACGGGCATCGTCGACCATCGAGAAGGGGTTAAGGGAAAAGCCCGAGGCGAGCGTGAACTCGACGAAGCGTCCGCCCTGCAGTTTGACCGAATGCTCGAAGCTGCGGCCGTCATCGATCACCACGACCTTGGCGCCCGCGCCGCGCAAGGCGGCGCAGAGCTCCTGCAGCAGCACCGACTTGCCCGAACCCGACTTGCCGCAGATCGCGATATTGTGATTGCCGGCACCGTTTTCGAACGGCGACCACCAGAAGGGCTGGCCGCGCCGACCGACGAGCAGGAGGTGCGGGATCACGCCGCCGAGATATTCCCCCTGCATCGGCGCGATATGCGCCGCCGTCGTCGAGAGCATGGTCTTGAGGCGCTTTAGCCGCGCCATGTCGTCGGCGAGGCCATCGGCAAGGCTCAGGGGAAAGGCAGCGACGAGGCCCTGCAGCTGGAGGAAGCGCTCGTCGGCCAGATCCCATCCGGCTGCCTTGTAGATCGCCTTGATGATGCGTTCGTGCGCGTCGCCCTGGCCGAGCGGCGAGATGCTGGTGAGCCCGTAGAACAGCTTCACGAGCTTCTTGCCGGCCTGGAGTTCGGCCTGGACGTGGCGCCATTCGGCCGACTGTTCGGCGAGCTTGGGGAGAAAGCGCGCGCTCTTGGTCTGGCTGAGGCTGGTCGTGCGCATGAACTTGAAGCCCGCGCGCGCCGATGCGGCTTCCTGGTCGGGGTAGACCAGGCACAGCATGGTTGCCGTCGGACAGGGAAAGCGCAGCTTGTCGGTAAACATGTCGCCGATGAGCCGCGCGCATTCCCAGGGCGCCCAGCGCTCGGGGGTCGAGCGCACGGCATAATGCCGCACGTCGAAATGGTCGGGAAAGCATTCGCCGACTTCGGGATTGCCCTCCTCGTCGCGGCCGGTCTCGCGGAAGCGCTCGGTCCTGAGGACCAGGCGATCGTCGCCGACCTCGAGCTCGATGTCGCGCCGGATCGCCTGGACATCGAGCGTATCGTGCGGGTTCCACGCATGGATGTCGGTCTCGTGCGCGGTGGTCGGCGAGGTGAGCTCGTCGATCAGCGCCAGCAATCCGCCCGGGCGCAGCTCTTGCGCGTGCAGTCCGAGCGAATGGAGCATGCCCATCAGCCCTTCGCGGCATTCGGAGAGTTCCGCGTCGGTCACGCTACCGGGCACGGGCACGCCGAGCGAGACGATCAGCCGGACGTTGCGGGCATGGAAGGGCGCATGCGCCGAGCCCGAATTCCAGACGAGATCGTAAAGGCGCCTGGTGCGCGCCCTGGCAATCGCCTCGTAGATCCCGCCCTGCTCATAGCGCGGAGCGAACCAGGGGCCGACCACACTACCGATCCGCGGAGATGCGAAGTTCAGGACCTGGAGGCAGGCACCCTGCGGCAGGCCTTCGGAGAAGAACTGGCCGAGGATCTCGCCGGTCCGTTCGTCGGCCCCGATGAGCGGGGTGACTTCGAGCACAAAGCCCTTCGAGCGGGCGTTGCGGTAGAGCTTCGCCCCCTCGTCATAGACCCGGTAGGGCAGCCAGTCCGAGAGCATGTCGAGCCCGAAATGCGCCTGCGGCTTTTCGGGCCGAGCCGTGTCGGCAAACAGGCCCCGCGAGAGTGCGTCGCGCGCGGCAGCAAGGGATAGCGTCACTGGCTCTCTCCTTCGGTCATGTCAGGGTGGGGGACCGGCTCGCGGGGAGGGGAAAACGAGCCAGGCCCCCCGGGTTCCGGCGCGTCAGCGCCGGGCATCGCCGGAACGGGCTGCGAGGGGATGAACAGCTGTTCCGGCAATGTGTCTGTGGGTTGGAAATCGGGTGCGGGGTTGCCCTCGCGCGTCGCGGCAATGGTCGATGCCAGCGAGCGCAGGACTTCGCGGCGGCCCTGCGGAGCGCGCCAGCCTGTCCCTGCCTGTTCGGGCAGCGTCAGGTGAACGACGCGCGCCTCATGGTCGCGGCCCGCCGCGTCGCGGTAGCCCGTCAACACGACCTGCAGGCGGCGAACCGCTTCGCCGGTCGGGGTGACCGTCCGATGCGCCTCAGACGTGTCAGCCTTTTCGATGCCGGTCGCCCCGGCATCGATCGTGGAGGTCGGCGCGCAGGTCCCTTGGGGAGCGCGGCAGGCAAAATTGCCTTTCACGTTGCCGCCAAGGCTAGCGCAGCCACTGGCCAAAAGGAGCGGCGCAGCGAGTACCGCGGCACGAAGGATCGGGAGCCGGCTCATTGCGCCTCTCCCTTCCCTTCGGCGACGAAGCGGCGGATCGCCGCGGCATCGCGGTAGCCATGAAGCACCGCCCCATCGCGGGCGCGCACGATGACCGGCGTTCCGGCAAACCCGTTGGCCTTCGCGAAGGCTTCGTTGGCATCGAGCGCTTTGGCGTCCTTGCAGGTCTTGCCGGTCGCCGGAGCCTGGCCGGAATAGGCCGCATGCAGTGCCTTTGCCGGATCCTTGGCGCACAGCACCGCCTCGGAAATCTTGCGGCTTGCCGCGCCGAAGATCGAGATCGGTCGCTCTTCGACATGGACCTTGGCCTTGGCGAGTTCGGCGGTCAGGCGCTGGCAGTATCCGCACTGGAAGTCCGAGAAAACGACCAGACGTTCGCCCTTGGGGTTGCCCCAGTGGATCGCTCCGGCAGCCGGAAGCGACGAGAGGTCGACATGGCTGGCAGCCGCCTGGATCGGCGTTTCGTCGCGACCTGCGGGAGCATCGCTGGCTACGCGCGCCGCCCCGGCCGCGAGCAGGTCGGGATTGAGTTCGAGCAGGCGGGCGGCGGTCACGTCGCGCCGCTCTTCCATGTCGTAGAGACGGCCCACGAACAGGTAGCGGGCGGTCTCGTCGATGTAGAACAGCGTGTCGCCCGAGACGACTTCGCACCACGGGCCAAGCGTGTCGCAGCTGATCGCATCGATCGGGGTCTTGGGCAGCCGCAGTTTCAGTGCTTGCGCGACATCGCTGGCCATTCCGGCGGCGCTCGCGGGCATAGCGGTGACGGCAGAGACTCCGAGCGTCAGCACTGCGGCGGCGCTCGAGAGGGCAAGGGCAAGGTGAGCGGCGCGGGCCTTCAGGCCCGGCCGGTGTTCATTGTAGTTCATTTGGAGGGGCTCCTGACGTGGACGCCGTCGAGAAAGACGATCTCGACTTCGATGCCGGTCGGCATCTCGACGACGGGTTGGTATTGTTCGGCGCGTTCGATGAGGTATCGGCTGACGGTGTCGGCAGCCTCGCCGGCACCCTGCCCGAAGCCACCGGCGAGGATGTCGGTCGGTGACAGCGCCTCGCGTTGACCGTTGGCGCCGACAGGCTGCGTGAAGATGCCGTTGGCGTTGGCGGAAAATCCGCGCCCAAAGCCGCCGACGATCCCGGCCAGCAGTGCCTGGCTGACAAGGCTGCCTTCGCGGCTGACCACGCGGCCGCGCACGCCCGACTTTCCGGCAAAGGAGATGAACCCCTTGACCTCGCTCACTGCGAAGCGGCCGCCAGGTTGCGCGCAGGTCATGCGCACCAGCTTGATGTAGACCTTCTCCGCCAAGAGATCGCCGCGCGCAGCGCCATTGACGAGGCAGCCGGTAATGTCGGTGGTGAGCAGCTTGTTGCCGCGCATCACCGAGCGGGCCGGTCCGGTGATCCGGAGCACCACGGGAAGCGGATCGCTCTGGCTGGCAACGCCGGTCGAGGCATCGACACCCACGATGACCGTTGCCGGTGCGTAGCTGTTGGGCGGCAGGTAATCACGGCTCGCTTCGAGCAGCAAAGCTGGCGCAGTCTCTGCCGCGCGCTGCTTGCCGTCCTTGCCCGTCTCCGCGCTGAAACTCATCAGGCTAAGCTGTCCACCCTGCGTTTCCGGCGCTCCTTGCGGTGGCTGGACAGCCCCGCCGGGGCCGACGCCGGGACCATAGGCCGGTGGCGGCGGCAGGGGCGGCGCGGCGGCCGGTGCCTTCGCGGATTCGTTAAGCTGTGAACGCAGATTGGCGTTCTCGGCCGAAATGGCGTCGATCGCTGCCTGGCCGTCGGAGCGCATCTGTGCGTTCTCGCTGCGCAGGGCTTCGAGCTCCTGCTCGATCTCGGGGCGCGGCAGCTGGGCCTGCTGCAGATCCTTGATCGCGCGGCCCTGTGCATCGAGCCGATTACCGTAGCTCGCGACGAATTCGCGCTGCGACAGGTTGCGATTGACGAGGCCGCCGGTGTCGATCGTCGCTGCACCATTGGCATCACTGTCGCCCTCGTCGCCATCGCCGCCGAAGATGAACATCCCGCCGCCGATGAGCGCGATGGCCCCGATCCCGGCGAGCAGCATCTTCTGGCGCTGCGCGATCTGCGAATTGAGGTTGCGCCGTCCGCTCTCGCGCGCTTCCGGCGAGCCCGGCAGAGGCCTCTTTTCGGCGTCCTTCTGTGTTGCCTCGGACATCAGTCGAGCCCTCCCTTGGCAAAGACAAGGAAGGCACTGGTCGCTTCACCGGGAGCGAGTGCATCGCGGCCATAGGCGAAGGCGAGCGCGCCTGCGGGACCTTCGCGCTCGGAGCCAAGCGCAAGGCTCTCCTGGCCGAGGTTGCGTACGAGGAAGCGCTGTCCGGTGAGTTCATCGCCCTGGTATTCGGCGACCAGCTGGACCTCGATCCCGCTGGTACGACGCGGAGCAGACAGTTCGGCGCGGGCGGTAAAGCCGGGCAGGACGGCATCGCTCGCCATCGCCTCGATCAGGCGGATCGCCGCGTCCTCCGGCCCGGTCTCGGTCTCCCATTCGGTAGCCGCGGCTTTAGCAAGCGCGGGATTGGTGATGAAAAGCTGGGTTGCTTCCTCGCCGCCAAGGCGGCAGGCGAACTTGTAGACATAGCCCGCCTTGCTGGTCGCAAAGAAGCTGACCCGGGCAGCGGCAAATTGCGGGGGCACGGAGATATAGATGTCTCCGCGCACCGGCTCGTGCGTCACCTGGAAGTCGTTGTAGGGAAATCCGCTCGCGATCTTCGAGACATTGGCAAAGCCATCATCGATGAGCGCGATCCGGGTGAGTTCGCCGCGGGCGAGCTCGCAGTCGATGGTCGCGTTGTCGGCCGCTTCGACGAACTGGTCGGCATACGCCGGGACCGGCGAGAGCGCGAAGGCAAGCACGGCGAGGCCGGTCAGCTTGAGCCCGGGATCGGGGCGCCGTGCCGCGCCGATCGCGAAGCTGGCAAGGCCGGTTCCGGCAAGCGCAGCAGCGAGGGGGGATAGGAGAAGGCTCATTGGCCGGGTTCCTCCTTGTCGGTGGGAAGTTGTTCGAAGCCGGCGAGTGCGAGGCTGAGGCCACGCTTCGACCAGCGGAAACGGAAGGAGCGGCGCTGGCTCGCGATCACCTGCGCGCCGACAAAAGTCTTGAGCGTGCCGGTGACGGTCGAGGTCAGGTCCTTGGGATCGACATGCATTTCCGCGATCACGAAGGCCTGGCTGATGTCCGAGCCGCGCTGTTCCTCGACGATTCTGATCAGCTCGGCCTTGAGGCGGCCGTGCGCGGCGGGATCGGCGAGCTTCAGGATGTTCGCCATCCAGTAGTCGAGGCTTTCCGGTGCCCGGTTGAGGAGCATCAGGGCCGTGTCGCGGGTGACGAGCTCAAGATAGGGCGCGTCGATCCCGCCGCTCGAAACGGTGATCCGCTCGGCGGTAATCGGGACCAGCACAACCTGCTCGTCGCGGGTGACCGCGGCGCCGAGGCTGACCAGCGTGGTGAGGCCCAGGACACCTGCCAGCACGGCAAAGCGGTTGCGTTGCCGAAGGTAGGTCTGCGCCTGTTCGTGCGCGATTTCTGCTCGCATGGGTCGCCTCCCTCAGCCCGCCAACAGGCGGCAGTGGGAGGGCGGCGTGGCTTTCAGCCCGAGAAAGCTCCCGGGCAGGTACCAGTACGCAGCATGCACCAGTGCCGAACCGGCGCCGCGTGCCTTCGCCTTCCGCAAGGCAAGCCAGGCCCCGGCGGCCAGGCCGATACCGATGAAGATATGCTGCGAGAGTATGCCCCAGGCGAAGGGAATGAGGATCCCTGCAAACTCGTCGATGGTCCAGAAGCCGATGAGCTCCGGGTCGTCGAGCCGTCGTGGAACGAGGTACCTGTCGGCCATGCCGCCCTCCTGTCGTGACCGGATCCGCTGATCAGATGACCGCGGTCACGACCGAGGTGACGATCGGCACGCCGGTTCCGACACCGATCCCGACGCCTACCGGCACCGCGACCTGGCCGAGCGAGAAGCGCCCGGAGGCGAGACCGATCAGACCGCCCGCAAGGCTGAGCACGGTGATGATCTTGCCGCCCGAGCCTTCGAGGAAGTCGGTGAACTTCTGCAGCGCGGGATCGAAGGTGGTGTCGGCGCCGGCAAAGGCGGCACCGGCGCAGGCCAGCGCCACGCAGGCGGGAAGAATGTAGTCGCGGCCCCGAGCCCGATTGGGCGTGCGCTGCTGGGCCGGAAGGGCAGTCTTGGTGGTCATGGATGGAAACTCCGAGGGATTGAACATCAGCCAGCGATGCGTTCGCTGTATGTTCTTTCCTCTCCCCGGAGCCGGGCTGTAGGAAATCGGGAATTGGATTTTGGGGCTACCGACCAAGCGAAATGCGACATCGGAAGGTGTGATGGACGGGATCCGCGCAGGCTGATCGCGGAGCAGCGCCGACTGTGCCGGCTTCTGCGCGAAGCGAGCCTCGATACGCGCGCCGGCGGCCGGAATTCGCGCGAATCGTCGAAGGAAGGTGATTCGTTCCTTCCTCTATGTTCTCTTAATGTTCTTTTCGTTTTCCTACAGGCTTCCTTAGCGGTTAGCCGGTGAGTCGATCACTTCTAGAGATAAGGATTCGTCGATGACCAACATGGCGCTCTTTGCCGAACAACAGGTTCGCGCGGACCTCGCCCGGCTTCTTCTGGCCGCTGTCGAAGCCAGCGGCCGTGCCCGCTGCGATATCGCGCGTGACGCGCAGATCCATAAGGATGCCCTGCGCCGCGTCCTTGCCGGCGAACGCTCGGCCAGCCTCGGCGAAACCTTGCGCATTCTCGCCGCAAGCGGCGTCGCGCCGCACGCGCACTTGCTCCTGTTTCTGGTCAGTAGCGGCGATCACGCAATCGCGTGGCTGCAATCTGACCTCGCGCAATTCTTCGAGGACTTTTCCGGTGAGCTGCCCTCGGCTCTCGAGCGTGTCCTGGGTAACCAGGTCCACGACGTGAAGCCGCGTTGGGCCAAGGGCACCGCGCATCGTGTCGCCCGCCTGCTTTCCGATCACATCGATGAGCTCGAACGCAAGGATGCGCTGCTTGGCGATGTCTTTGCCGGTGTCGAAGGAGGCCATCGTGGGTGAGGAGATCGACAAGGGAGCGACCGAAACCCGCCGGGTCACCCGTCTCATTCGTCTGCCCGAAGTACAGCACCGTGTCGGCCTCGGCCGTTCGACGATCTATCGCTGGATGAGCGAGGGTAAGTTTCCAAAGCCGGTGCAGTTGGGTGGCTATGCGGTCGCATGGGGGGAGGAAGACATAATTGCTTGGGTCGAGAGCCAACTCAAGAGGTAGACAGATAGCAGTCGTTACGATCGGATGAATGCGCCATCACCACCAGCATAACTATTCGCCGCAGCTAGGCTTGGAAACCGCGCGCCCGAGATCTACCAAAGCAAACCGACGAACTCAATTTGAGTTCGATCGCCCAGCCCTATCTCGATCGACTGTGGCCGACTCAACCACCGTGGTCTGGCCTGCAGGCAAATTGGCCCATCCCAGTCCCAAGGACTTCTGGATCGCGATCCAGCCATTTGTCATGGCGGCGATCGCCCGATCGAGATTTGCTCTGGCCTGTTCGCGCTGGCGGATCGAAGTGTTGAGCTCGCCCTGCGAGATTACCCCCGCTGCGCGGCGTTGCTCGTTAAGCTCCGCAGCCGTGTCGGCCTGTCGACTGATTTGCGCCAGCGCGGCTACGTTGGCTCGTTGCTGCCCGAACCGGGCAAGCGATTGTTCGGCATCGCGCAGTGCGCCGAGGACCACTTCAACATAGCGTGCTTCGGCCTCGTCGCGCGCACTCTCGGCCTGATCGATCGATGCTGCCGTGCGGCCGAAATCAAGCAGGTTCCACTGTAGCCTCGGCAAGGCGATCGCTGACAGATTGCCGAGATCAAAGATGTCATCCGGCTGCGATCCGCCCAAACCGAGTATGCCCATGAATGAAAGCTTGGGGAAGCGAGCGGCCTCCGCCACTCCGATGCGCGCATTCGCCGCCGCGAGCGTTCGTTCCGCGGCACGAACATCCGGCCGCCGCGCTATCAGCGCGGCGGGATCACCCACCGCGACCCGTTCGGGGGGAAGCGGAATTTCGGCCTGAGCCGTCAGGAGCCCGTCGAGTGCTCCGGGCGCTTCGCCCGTAAGCACCGCGAGCGTGTCCTTGAACACATCGATGTCCGCTTGCGCTTCCGCGATCTGCGAGTTGAGCAATTCGAGCTCGGCGTTCGCGTTGCCGACCGGGAATAGCGCGAGAGCGCCCTGCGTATAGCGCTGATAGGTCAATTCGAGAGTTTGCTGCTGCAACTCACGCTCGCGCTGGACGAGCTCGAGCCGCCCCTGCGCTTCCCGCAGGCTCACATAAGCCCGCGCGACTTCAGCGGCGAGCTGAACTTTCGAATCCTCGGCGTTCGCCACCGAGGCCGCAGCCTGAGCGTTGACCATTTCGACACGCCGTGCCTGCCCCCCTGCGAAATCGATCTCCCAGTTTGCATTGAGCCCGACGTTGTAAACGCTGAGGCTGTCCTGCTCTTCGGTGTCTGCAGGAGCGCCGGGCGATCCCGCGGGCGGGCCGCTGCCGATATCCAGACCTGGAATCTTCGCCTGGATCGCAGTCGCCTGCGCAGCCACGGCGGGCAGCCGGTTGGCGCGCTCCTGGCGGACAGAAGCCCTTGCCTGTTCGATGCGAGCGCGCGCCGCGGCCACGCCCGGATTGCCGGCCAGCGCGCGTGCTTCCAGATCATTGAGGACCGGATCGCCGAGCCGCGTCCACCAGTCGCCGGCAATCGGCGCTGACGGATCGATTTCGGGGCCGGCCCGTGCGAACGCGTCGCTTGCGGCGGTCGCAAGTTGCGGGGGACCGGCATAGTCGGGACCGGACATGCAACCCGTGAGGAGCGCCATGGGAGCGAGGAGAGTTAGGGTCTTGCGCATAGAGTTCTCAGTGCATCGAAAGGGATACGTTCTTCGGGAGAGGCTTGAGGAACAGGACCAGCGGCACCGTGGCCAGGGTAATCGCGCCCATGGCGAAAAACACATCGTTGTAGGTCATTACGAACGCATCGCGCTGAATGATGTCGGAAAGCATCTCCAGCGCGGCCTGTGGGCTGCCCAGCGACGCCGTCATGCCGTCCAGGTATTCCTGTAGCCGGGGGCTGTTGGCGTTGAGGGTTTCTTCCATGCGCCGACTATGATGCCACAGGCGCTGATCCTGGAACGAGGCAAGCCCCGCGAGCGCGAACGAACCGCCGAGGTTTCGCGCAGCGTTGAAAATCCCGGAAGCATCGCCGGCATCCTCCTTGGCAACCGAAGCTACCGTCGCCTGATTGAGGAACATCATCGTGAGGATCATGCCGATGCCTCGCAGGAATTGGCTTTCGGTGAACACTCCACCTCCCGATGCCGCTGTCAGATTGATGCTGACGAAGCAGCTTAGCGCCATGATGAACATGCCCACGCCGACCGCAATCCGGATGTGAATCCTTCGTATCATGAAGGGCAGCACAGGCATCAGCAGGAAGGCCGGAACACCCATCCAGAAGATTACGAACCCAGTCTGCAAGGCATTGTAGTCGGAGATTATCGCAAGAAATTGCGGGATCACGTAGGTCGAGCCATACATGACCATGCCGAGTGCCAGCGCCATGACCACGACGCTGGCAAACTGCCTGCTGAGCATCAGGCGCAATTTGAGCACTGGCTTGCGTGCATACAGCTGTCCGTAAGTCAGAAGCGCGAAGCCGACGATCGTCATCAACGTGAGCTGCACGATCAGTGTGGATTCGAACCATTCCTCACGGTGACCTTCTTCCAGAACGACGGTCAGCCCGCCAAGGCCAAGGATCATACCCACGATGCCTGCCCAATCCGCCTCGCGCAGGTAGACCCAGTCAGGTTTTTCGTGGGGCAGCCCGATGAAGAGCAGAGCCAGGAGCAAGGCGCAGACGGGCACGTTGACGAAGAAAGCGTAGTGCCAGCTCAGGTTCTCCGTAAGCCAGCCCCCGACGAGCGGCCCCATGACCGGACCAAGGACCACCGTCATCCCGAACAGCGCCATTCCGATGGGTTGCTGCGATGGAGGCAGCCGCTTCGCCACGATGGTCATGGCGGTGGGAATCAGCGCGCCTCCCATGAATCCTTGACCGGTGCGGCCGATGATCATGGTCGTCAAATCGGTGGCAATGCCGCACAACACCGAAAAGGCCGTAAAGGCGGAAACGGCGACGATGAGCAGAGTTCGAAGGCCGAGCAGTCTTTCCAGCCATGCACTCAGAGGGATGATGATGATTTCGGCTACAAGGAAAGCTGTCGCAATCCACGTGCCCTCGGTTCCGGTCGCGCCGATTTCTCCCTGTATCGTCGGCAGCGCGGAATTGACGATCGAGATGTCGAGCGTTGCCAGCATCGCGCCGAGTGCACCGGCGGCTACGGCGATCCAGGCCGTGGCATCGGCCTTCTCGACCGGCGGAGCAACCGCAGCAGAGGCACCTGCCATCGGTCAGTCTCTGGCCGCGTTGCGGATCGAATCGAGTTCGTCTCTGGCGCCGCGGGTATCAACGCTGGCGACAACGGACATGCCCGGCACCAGCAGACGCAGGACTTCGGAAGAAGCCTGAATGGATATGCGGACCGGGACGCGCTGAACGATCTTGGTGAAATTGCCCGTCGCGTTTTGCGGAGGCAGGATCGAGAATTCCGCCCCGGTCCCGGGGGCGATGCTTTCCACTTTCCCCGATAACTCGAGATCGGGCAGCGCGTCGATTTCCAGGGTGACGGGTTGCCCGGGGCGGACGAGGCCGAGCTGCGTTTCCTTAAAATTCGCCGTCACATAAAGACGGTCGGTGGGAACCACGCTCATCAGGCGCTGGCCGGGCTGGACAAATTGTCCGGGCCGGACCGTGAGGTCACCCACCCGCCCGGAAATGCTCGCCCTGAGCGTGGTCGACGACAGGTTCAGGCGGGCCGCCTCAAGCTGCGCACGAGCTGCGTTGGCTTGCGAATTGGCTTGGTCTATCTGTTCGCCCAGCGTGCCTTGCCGCCGCTGTGCAGCCGTGAGCGCGGCGCGCGCCGCCGCGACCTGGGCTTGCGCTTCTCTGGCCTGGGCCTGCAGCTGGTCGAGCCTTTCGCGCGGCTCCGCTCCGGAAGCGGCAAGGGGGCGATAACGCGCAACCTGCTCCGCAGCCAGACCGGCCTGCGCAGATGCCGCGGCAAGTTGGGCACGGGCCTGCTCGATAGCCGCATCCTGCTCTCGCTGTTGTGCGCGAACCGTATCAGCTCCGGCGAGCGACGCCGCGATCTGGGCTTCGACCTGGCTGGTCTGGGCGCGATAATCCCGCACGTCCAGCTGCACAAGTGCATCGCCCGACGCAACCGTTTGATTCTCAGTCACCAGTACGCGCTCGACATAGCCGGCAATTTTGGGGGAGATGATGACGCTGTCGGCGGCGATATAAGCGTTGTCGGTGGACTGCTGGAATCGGCCGTACGTCTGATGATTGTAATACCAGTAGCCCCCGGCGAGCAGGACCAGAATGACGGCGATCAGCAGACCAAGCCGGACCCGCGGACTGGACAACCCCTTCGGACGTTCGCCTTGATCACTATCGCCTGCTGTCTCGTCCGCCATGGTAATTTCGCTCCTCGCCATCGTTTGGCCCGTTGCACGAGCGATATAGCGGTCAAAATAAAATACGAAAGTCCTTTACTATTTTTTCCTGATCGATAGGACCCACTCATGACGGATGACGAGGACACTCTCGCACTCGACAATGTCATCACCGACGATGATCGAGCGATCTTCATGATGGACGAGATCAGTCGCGCCGCGCGCAAGGCATTCGATGACCGGGCACAGCCGCTTGGCCTCAATCGTACGCAGTGGCGTGTGCTGGCGCAGCTCATCAAAGATCCTGCCCTGAACCAGACCGACATCGCCAGGCGTCTCGAACTCGAATCCGCCACCATTGGCTTGGCGGTCACCGCCTTGACCCAGAAAGGCTTTATCGAGCGCCGCCGTGACCCGGCGGACGGGCGGTCTTGGAGTCTCGGCCTGACGAGACGGGTTGAGGAAATACTCCCTGACCTCAGACGGGCCGCAGACGCGACCCACCTGCGAATATGGAGCGGAATGACGCCGCAACAGAAGAGTACTTTGCATTCGCTTTTGGAGATGGTCAGCGAAAACGTACGGCGGGATGCTCTCTGATGGCAGACATGCCGCCTTCGCGCATGAGTGACCGGAAGCGGCTTGCGCAGGTCATAGCAATTCTCGGCCGTCACGGGCTGGGCGGCATCGTGTCCGCGTTGGGATCCGGCCGATCTCAAACCAATGCACATCCGACGCGCCCGGAAGCCCTGGTCGAGGCACTGCGCGAACTGGGACCAGTCGCGACCAAGCTTGGCCAGATCCTCGCGATGCGAAGCGATCTCTTGGGGCCGGATTGGACGGCAGCGCTATCGCAGCTGCACGATCGCGTTCCGGGTGTACCGTTCGAGCGTGTCGAGGCTCCGCTCACCCATGCTCTCGGGGAAGACTCCGGCCAGTATTTTCGTGAGCTGGATCGGGAGCCGATCGCGGCGGGCTCTATAGCGCAGGTGCACGCAGGAATACGGAGCGACGGCGTACCGGTCATCGTCAAGATCCGGCGACCGGGAATCGAAAGTGTCGTGGATGCCGACATGCGTTTACTGCGGCGCATTGCCCGATTGGCACAACGCGCCAGTCCCCTTGTCGAAAGACAGAGGCCCGATGAGCTGTTGCGGTTCTTCGCCGAAAGCCTCGATCGTGAGATGGATCTGGGCGCTGAAGCACGCGCGAGTGCGGAGATCGGCAGCTATCTTGCACGGTTCGGGATCGAGACAGCCCACTTCGACAACGAGGTGAGCGGGCGCAGTCTCAATGTCCAGGAGCGGGTCGACGCGATCCCGGCGACCGACTTGGCCACACTGAGGGACGCCGGCGTGGATTTTACGTCCGTCGCGCGCGGCTATTCACGCGCGGTGCTGAGCATGATAATCTTCAACGGTCGCTTCCACGCCGATCCGCATCCGGGCAATGTGCTGATCCGCCCCGACGGGACCTTGGTGTTCATCGACTTTGGCGCGGTAGGCACTCTGCTGCCAGAGCGGCGGGACGAACTGGTGCGCCTGTCACTGGCGATCGCCGGAGAAGATATCGACGATCTGGTCGATGTTCTCCTTCAGTGGGCAGGCAATCCGGCGGTCGATCGTGAGGCGCTGAAGGCATCGCTTAATCAATTGGTCGGCAAGTTTCGCAACACGCTTCTCGACCAGATCGACCTGTCTGGCATTTTCGCCGATGTATTCGATCTTCTGCGGACTTACCAACTGGCCCTACCCGGCGACCTCGCCTTGATGCTGCGCACGCTGCTCACCGCCGAGGGGTTCGTACGCCGTCTTGACCCGCGCTTCGACATAACGTCCGAACTTGCTCCGATCGGCAAACAACTGCTGATGGAGCGCGCCAGCCTGGCAAACCTGCGCGGAAATGCCCGGCGGACAGCATCGACGCTGATACGCGCGCTTCTCGGCACCCCGGAGATCGTCGAGAACCTGGCGTCGATCGCTCGCCGCGGACAGCTGCCGATCCGGTTGGATCCTCAGGATCTTGCGCGACTGGAAAGGCCGTCAGGTGCGGCGCCCATGCGTTCCAGCGACCTGATTGCGGCAGCGCTCATCGTATCGGCAGCTATCCTGGCAGACCTATCGATAATTGCAGCCATTGGCTGTGCCTTGGCGGCGCTGACATTCTTTTTTCTTGCCCGGAGGCCGCGCTCGTGAACGAGGATCGCCTGTTGCTTCCTGGTGCCGACGGCCTGACGCTTGTCGCAAGTACATTCGGACCGGCTGACGGTTTCCCTGTGCTTCTGGCTCATGGAGGCGGACAGACACGGCGCGCCTGGAGAAAGGTCGGCACTCGCCTGGGCCGGGCCGGATACCGAGCGATTGCCCTCGATCTCAGAGGGCATGGCGAAAGTCCATGGTCCCCGACCGGCGCTTATGATGTGCACGATTTCGGCCGGGATCTCGTTGCAGTTGCGCAGAGTTTCGAGCGCAATCCGGCGCTGATCGGTGCGTCGCTGGGAGGATTGGCGGGCCTTGTGGCCGAGGGCACGATCGCGCCCGGCACGTTCGCCTCGCTAACCCTCGTAGACATTACGCCGCAAATGGAAGCGAACGGGGTCGCGCGGGTCCTCGGCTTCATGGCGCAGCACGCCCGAGAAGGGTTCGAATCGCCCGAGCACGCTTCCGCTTCAATCGCAGCATATCTGCCGCACCGCGAGAGACGGCAAAGTTCCTCGGGATTGAAGAGTTACCTTCGAAAGGCACGGGACGGGCGGTATTATTGGCGCTGGGATCCGGCATTCGTCGAGAACGTTACGCGCCGACGCACCATTACCGACGACGTTTCCGCCGGGTCGACCGAGCTTGTTCAGGCTGCGTCGGCGCTGTCGCTCCCGGTCCATCTCGTGCGCGGTGGATCTAGCGACCTTGTTTCTCCCGAAGGCGCCGCTGAATTCCGGAAACTGGTTCCCCATGCAAAATTCAGCGATATCGCTGGTGCGTCGCATATGGTCGCGGGCGACGAGAACGATGCGTTCGGCGACGCAGTACAGCGTTTCCTGGTCGAAACTCACCCTGTAAAACTGTGACCCTAATGATTGCGCCACAAGGCCAACCTCGGTCAGGTACTGTGGCGGACACCCTAGGAGCACGCGGGGCGCGAACTTTCAATGTTTCGGCACCTCTGCCGGACGGAAAAATCCCTGTTTGCGTGCAAGATGGAAACTAACGCAAACTTTTCCTTAGTGGGGTGGATCGTTGGCATTCTGATGCTTGCCACCATCGCTTTTGCGGTGTGGCTTCTCGATCCCACGCCCAATCAGGAAACATATCTCGTCAGGTTTGATCGCTCCGTGGAAGGCCTTCAGCCGGGGTCGACCGTAACATTGTCGGGTGTTCCTGTGGGTCGGGTAACATCGGTCCGCCTGGCGGAAAATGGACCGGGAAACGTTCTCGTTGTGCTGACTCTCGATCCTGATGCAGCGAAAGTTGACGGCCTTGAAGCGACAATCAGTACCAACCTGATAACCGGCGAGGCCGCGCTGGTGCTCGAGGGTCGAAGGGGCCGTCAAGGCATATACGCCGACAATTCAGGAAGGAAGATCATCCCGGCCTCGGACGGAACCGGACTTTTTGGGGGGAATGCGACCGCTGCCGTCGAGAGCGTGGCAAACAGTGTCCGCGCTTTGAACGAAGGACTGGAACCAGAAAAGCAGCGGGCGATCACCTCGGATCTTGCCCGGCTTCGAGTCACGACGGCCGATCTGGCATCGGACGCGGAAGGATGGGACGAAGATTTGGCCTCAACAAAAGGAAGACTGTCGGACTTGCGGCAACGGGTCGGTGGATGGGGAAATGATCTTCGAGACGCAGATCGCCGAATTTCCGACGGAAGCGCTTCCACCAGCGCGCGAAGACGTCTTCGCCAATTCCGCGAAGGGGTACAGAACGCTGAGAATAAGCTTTCCCAGGCAAAGAGCGGCATTCCGGCGATCGAAAATTCTCTGATCGAAGGGGAAGCGGTCTTTCGCGGACTCAGTCGCGACCTCGGGCCTGTCAGAGAGAAAATCGAAGATGTCGAGGTCAGGGGAATGACATCAGATCCTCCTCTCCCAGACTATCGGGCTGGGAGAAGAGACGCTGGAGCGAATTCCGAACATTAAAAGTGAGCCTAACGAACGACGGCTCTCGGAGAGAGAGCACAGCCCGTTGAATGGCGGAAAGGAGGGCGCTTAGCGGACATCAATCTTCGCTGGTTTCCCGGGCGCAAAAATGCATTCTAGAGTCCCCAAAAAGGCATCGAACCAATGCATTAGACGGCATTTGCGGGCCTTTTGCGGGCTCTTCGCACAAACCCGAATGTGATGCCTCTTCTGGGCACCAGTAGTTTAACGCGTTGAAATATATAGAGAAAATGAAAAATTAGGAGGACTCGCATTGGTTCTCCCGATCATTGTCTCGGCTCGTCTTTTCGCTCGTTTTTCAAGATCAGCCGGCTCCGAGAGCCTGATTCTCAATTCGTCTCGGATATTCCCAGCCTCGAATTTTTGCGGGCCTTTCTGTGGGCCTCCCAAAAATCCGAATTCCGAGGCCCGCAATCGTCATTGCCGTGAGGACTATTTCCTGTCTCTTGAGCGATTGCCACGCTCGGGGAGTTAGGGGAGCAGTCTAGGTAATTTACCCTGCAATTCGTATAAATTAGGGAGATGCAGGGTAAATCTTGCATTTCCGGGCCTTACCCTGCATTTTCTGGATAGCGCGAGTTGCAGGGTATTTATGAACTTCCAACCGTTTTCCGACGAACAGGCGAGGGTGATCGTTAATCTCGAGCAGACTTACGAGGTCTGGATCGAGGCTCTGCGCGGGCTGAATGAGATGCCTTACAACATGCGCATCAAGGAGGTCTCCGGACGAGAGTATCTTTATGAAGTTACGGATCGGCGCGGATCGATGAAGAGCAAGGGGCCGCTCGATCAGGAGAAGCAAGCTGAATTCGACGAATACAAGGCTGAGAAGGCAGAGCTCAAGGAACGTCTTTCAGGAAGCAAGGACGCGCTCAAGGAACAAGCGAGCCTGTATCGCGCGCTGCGTCTGCCGATGCTCCCGGCGGAAGCCGGGAAAATCCTGCGCGAAGCTGACCGTCTCCGCTTTCTCGGCGATCAGGCCATGGTGGTCGGCACTAACGCCTTGGTCGCATATGCTCTGGAAGCGAACGGCTTCATCCGCGATGCGCCAGACACAACACTGGATTTTGACATGGCTTTGACCGGAGTCGAGGCTGACGAGGATCGGCCCACCTTGTGGAAAGTGCTCAAAGAAGCCGACATGACCTATTCGGTAAACACAGAGCGGCCATTCCAGGCACGCAACGCCAAGGCCTACGAGGTGGAAATCCTTTCGGCGCCCAGCCGCATTGGCGGACAAGTTTCGCAGGACCGACCTCGGCCTATACCGCTACCCGAACAGGAATGGTTGTTGAATGGACGACCGGTCGACCGCGTGGTTGGTGTACGCGACGGCGAAGCTGCGCGCATGGTTGTTCCCGATCCGCGATGGTTCGCCTTGCAGAAACTCTGGATGGCAGAAAAGCGTGGGCGCGATCCGCAAAAGAAGCCCAAGGATCGAAAGCAAGGAAATGCCGTGCTTAATGCAGTCTGGCTCGCTATGCGGCATTACCCGTTAGATGAAGTCTTCTACAAAGAACTGCCCGACGAATTGAAGCAGCATTTTGAACGGTGGGATGCCAAGAAGCCGCAGCGGGATTGAGCGATCTGACGCCGGCGCGCTCGCCATATGGCATTTTCAAGTCGCCGTTGGGTGTCGCCACTCCAACTTGCCTCGATCACTGTCGAGTAGATGGCGACAGAAATTGGGCCGAAGCACGAACCCGCTTCGCGGGAGTGGTTCTGGCGGCAAGGATGACGCGAGGCGGCGGGTGTAGCGCATAGATCGAGCAAGGCCGAACATTCCGGCTCCTTCAACTGAGGAGTCGAACGATGAACGATCTTGTACCGGTTATTCCAGCCACTCCGGTCAGCCCGCTGCGTCAGCGACTGATCGACGATATGACCATGCGGCACTTCAGCCGCGAGACGCAGCGTAATTATGTCCGCGACGTGGGGCGGTTCGCCGCCTTCCTTGGGCGTCCTCCC
>QFNA01000200.1 GCA_003248395.1 Citromicrobium sp. | reverse complement strand
AGCACCGGGCCATCGCGCCGGCGGTCAAGATCTTCGTCGTGGTGTCGATGGCCGTGGGGCTCGCGGTCAGTTTTCACCTGCTGCCGCTGGCGTGGTGGGTCGGGCAGTTCGCGGTGCTCGCGGCGGTGGCGATCTACATCGTCACCCGCGCCAACCCGCCCAAGAAGCACTGAGGCGGCGGTCCCGCCCGCTCGGCGCGCATGGCCCCGTTCAGGCGGCGCTCAGCGCGCCGCGGCGATCAGCCGCTTGATCCCCGCGACATGGGCGACCTCGGCCGCCAGCGCGTCGGCGGCGAGCGCGGCGGCCGTCTCGGCCAGCGCCTCGGGTTCCACGATCCGGTCGATCAGCCCCCAGCTCAGCGCCTCGTCGGCGGTGATCTTCTGCCCCGCCATCAGGATCATCGCCGCCCGCGACGGCCCCGCCAGCGCCGCCAGCCGGCGCGGGTCCGAGGGCTGCGGCAGGAACCCCAGCCGCATGACGGGATAGAAGATCTTCGCCGACGGCACCGCGATCCGCAGGTCGCAGGCCAGCACCATCCCCAGCGCGCCCCCCGCCGCGGTCCCGTTCAGCGCCGCGATCGTCAGCGCGGGCGCAGCGGCGATGGCGCCCGACAGCGCCTCCCACAGGGGCGAGACGGCAAGTCCCGCGCGGGCCGCGTCAAGATCAGCGCCGGCGGAGAAGACCTTGCCCGTGCCGGTCAGCACCAGCGCCCGTGCGCCCGCGGTCGTGGCCGCCTCGACCGCCGCGATCAGCGCCTCGAGCATCCCGGGCGTCAGCGCATTCGCCTTGTCCGGGCGGTCTAACGAAATCGTGAACGAAATCGTGACCAGCCCCTCGGACGAAGTTTCCGACCGAACCATCTTGCCTCCTTGGCCGTTGCGTCGCGGTATGGCACGACACGTCGCGTCTGAACCGAATGTGATCCGTCAGCAGCGGAAAGGTATCGTCAATGTTTCTCAGGACCACAAGCTCGGCCCTCGCCGTCATCGCCCTGACGGCCCCGGCCTTCGCCGAGGTCACGCCCGCGCAGGTGTGGCAGAACTGGGTCGATTACTACAAGGCCAACGGCTACACCGTCACCGAGGGTTCGCGTGAAGAGGCCGGCGAGACCCTGACCCTCAAGAACGTGGTCATGGCGGCGTCGGCGCCCGACAACGAGGGCGGGGTCGAGTTCACCATGCCCGAGGTCACGCTGACCG
>QFNA01000139.1 GCA_003248395.1 Citromicrobium sp. | reverse complement strand
GCAGCTGCGCGTTCCGACCGCAGACGGCGTCCGCGAACTTCAGAACCGCCGGGTGGAAGTCACCTACGGTCCGGGTTCGGGCATGTAATCTCGCTCACACAGCGAAACCTAACGAAAGGGGCCGGAGCAATCCGGCCCCTTTTTCTATTCGGTAGCGTCAATGGTGTCGCTGTGCCGCTCGGCGAAGTGATCTATGTGCCGGAAAATGCGGGTTTGCGCTTTTGGAGAAAAGCTCCGCCGCCTTCAATTGCATCCTTGCTGTTGCCCGCAATGCGCTGGGCCTCGGCCTCTGCCCGTAAGGCCGAGGCGAAATCCGCTTCGAGACCCTGTCGAATTGCGCTCTTCATTTGGCCGAGTGCAATTGTCGGGCCCGCGGCCAGGCGGTCGGCCAATGTTTTGGCCTCTGCTTCGAGAGCGTCGTCCTCGACACATTTGAAGATCAGACCAACCCGTTCGGCTTCTTCGCCGGAAACTTTCTCGCCGAGCATCATCATGCACGTGGCGCGTGCCGAGCCGATGAGGCGAGGGAGCATCCAGCTCGATCCCCCGTCGGGAACGAGGCCGATGTTGACGAACGCCTGCAGGAAATAGCCGCTTCGACCCGCGATGACGAAATCTGCGGCAAGCGCAATCGAGCATCCTATTCCTGCGGCGGGGCCCTGAACCATCGCGACGACGGGGACCGGGACTGACGCGAGCGCCTGGACCATCGGATTGTAATGCCCGAGCAAGGACGCGTACGCCCGGTCGCCGGGCACGCGTTGAGGCGTTCAGGTCGGGCGAGCGTGATCGTAAGGACAGAGCCATCCCTTCTTGTCCGGATCATCTCGAAGTCCATCAGTTCCTCCCTGCCTTGAGAAATTAATTGCAATTGCGAACCTATTGGCATTGGTTGCCAATCGAAGTCGAGAGCGAATTGGGAGCATGATATGAGCGATGACGCCACGAACGGACCGCTGACAGGATTGAGGGTCGTGGAATTTCAGGGGATCGGGCCGGGACCACATGTGGCGATGATGCTTGCCGATCTGGGCGCAGAGGTCGTGCGCATCGAGCGTCCAGGCTATCGACCGATGAACGAAGTGGTCGAACGTGCCCGCCATCGCGTCTCGGTCGACCTGAAAAGCGACGACGGGCTGGCCTTCGTCCGTCGGGCTGTAGGACAAGCGGATGTTCTCATTGAAGGGTTTCGCCCAGGTGTGATGGAAAGGCTTGGCCTCGGCCCGGAGGAAATGCTCTCGGCCAATCGCCGTCTCGTCTACGCGCGAATGACGGGCTGGGGTCAGGACGGGCCGCTTGCCAAAGCTGCCGGCCACGATCTGAATTACATCGCCATCACCGGCGCGCTCGATGCCATCGGGCAAAAGGGCGGACTGCCCATACCGCCGCAGAATCTCGTCGGTGATTTCGGCGGGGGCTCGCTCTTTTGCGCGATGGGTATTCTTGCTGCGCTTTACGAGCGCCAGAGCAGTGGACGAGGGCAAGTCGTCGATGCAGCGATCGTCGATGGCGTGACCAGCCTGATGAGCTTTTTCTACGGACAGCCTCACAATGCCTTGCGGTCCACAGAACGTGGCACCGGCTTGTTGGGCGGCGCGGCACATTTTTACCGCTGCTATACCTGCAAGGACGGCAAGGAAATCAGCGTAGGTGCAATCGAGCCGCAATTTTACGCCGAGCTAATCGAACGGACGGAGGCACCCTCGGCGCTGCGCGACGAGCAATTGGACCCGGCCAATTGGGACGATCACGCTGATGAGCTCAAACGGCTATTCCTGACGAAAACGCAGGCTCAATGGGTCGAACTGCTCGAGGGGACCGATGCCTGTTTCGCCCCTGTCGTGCCGTTAGATGAAGCGAAGGATCATCCTCACATGAAGGCGCGCGGCGCATTTGTCGAACGCGACGGCCGCTGGCACACTGCGCCAGCGCCGCGGTTCGAAAGGACGCCAGGCACGGTCAGGCAAAGTGCAGAAGACGGCCGCGACATCGTTGAGAGGTGGAGCGCAAACAGCTAGAGCTGCGCGCAAAGGAGAGACGCCGATGCGCGAATGCACCAAGTTTTACATCGATGGCGAATGGGTCGAACCGGTCGAGAAGAAGACCGTTGATGTCGAGAACCCGGCCACGGAAGAAACCATCGGCCAGATCAGTTTCGGCTCGAAGGCCGACGTCGACAAGGCCGTCGTGGCTGCGCGGCGGGCTTTCGAGAGCTGGTCGCAGTCTTCCAAAGAAGAACGCCTGGCCGTATTGCGCGCGATTCAGTCCGAGATCGGGAAACACAAGGAGGAGCTGGCCCAGGCCGTCAGCGACGAGATGGGCGCGCCGATGAGCCTGGCGAACGGGCCGCATACCGGTCTTTTGGCCGGCCACTGTCAGACCGCGATCGAGGTTCTCGAAAACTTCGCTTTCGAGCGGCAGGATGGCCCGACGCTGCATGTCTGGGAGCCGATCGGAGTTGTCGGCATGATCACGCCGTGGAACTGGCCGTTGAACCAGATCGCCTGCAAGGTTTTCCCGGCGCTTGCGACAGGGAACACGATGATCCTCAAACCCAGCGAGATCGCCCCGTTCAACGCCTGTATCTTCGCCAAGATCATGCATGCGGCGGGCGTGCCGGCCGGGGTGTTCAATCTCGTCAATGGCGACGGACCCGGGGTCGGCGAAGCGATTTCGGGACATCCCGATATCGACATGGTCAGCTTTACGGGTTCGACCCGCGCCGGCATCGCCATTGCGCAGAATGCCGCGCCCAGCGTGAAACGGGTGGCGCAGGAACTGGGGGGCAAGAGCCCCAACATCGTTCTCGACGACAGCGCCTTTGCGAAATCGGTCGCGCGCGGGACAACCACCATGATGGGCAATTCTGGCCAGACCTGCACCGCGCCGAGCCGCATGCTGGTGCCGCACGCCCGGATGGACGAAGCCAAGCGGGCGGCGAAGGACGCGGCGGACGGCGTTGTTGCCGGCGATCCCGGAGGAAATGCGGCGATCGGGCCGGTGGTTTCGAAAGCGCAATGGGACAAGATCCAGGGCCTGATCGAGAAGGGGATCGAAGAAGGCGCGACGCTGGTTGCGGGCGGTCCGGGCAAACCCGAAGGGCTGAGCACCGGTCACTACGTCCGTCCGACCGTGTTCGCCGATGTGACGAATGACATGACAATCGCGCGCGAAGAGATCTTCGGGCCGGTACTCGCGATCATCGGTTACGATGACTATGACGATGCCATCGCGATCGCGAACGACACCGAATATGGCCTCGCAAGCCACATCATGGGCGAAGACGTCGAGACTGCGAAGCAACTCGCCAGGCGAATCCGCGCTGGGCGGGTCGCAATCAATGGCGGTTACGACATGCATGCGGCATTCGGCGGATACAAGAAGTCTGGCAATGGCCGCGAGTGGGGAGAGTGGGGCTTCCACGACTTCCTCGAGGTGAAAGCCGTGATGGGATACGATAGCTGATGGCTGGCCGGTTTTTCGACGAGTGGAGCGTAGGCGACAGGCTGACCCACGAGATCAGGCGCACAGTGACGGAGACGGACAACCTCCTCTTCACCACCATGACCCACAATCCACAGCCGCTGCATCTCGACGTCGAAAGCGCGAAGAAGAGCGAGTTTGGCCAGATTCTGGTGAATGGCACGTTCACCTTTTCGCTCATGGTCGGATTGACCGTCGGCGACACCACGCTGGGCACGCTGGTCGCAAATCTGGGGTACGACAAGCTCGTCATGCCTGCGCCAGTTTTCATCGGCGATACCTTGCATGCGACATCCGAAGTGATCGCCATCCGCGAAAGCAAATCGCGTCCCGGCAGCGGGATCGTCACCTTCAGGCATGAAGCGATCAACCAACGCGACGAAGTCGTCTGCCGCTGCGAGCGGTCGGCTATGCTGAAGGGCAAAGATCGCGACTAGGGGATGGACGGCGCAAGTGCGACCATCGGGACCGTTGGATTTTTCCTCCGTCCCCGCAGTCCTCTAAACTTGCCATTCACCCGCGCGCTCCTACATTCGCAGGGTTAGGAAAGGATTCCCGCCCATGCGCGACCAGAACCAGGAACCGACGCCCGATCCCGAAGGCAACGGTCCCAATCCGTGGATCAAGAGCCTGCTCGTCTGGGGCGGGGTCTTCCTCGGACTGTTGATGCTCGTCTCGCTCTTCGGCGGCGGTGGCCAGAGTGCGGGCACGCCGCTGCTCTATTCCGATTTCAAGCAGAAGGTCGCTGCGGGGACGATCAAGTCGGTCGAGATTTCCGACACCGAGATTACCGGCACCACGAAAGAGGGCGAGGCCTTCAATACGGTGCCCGTCGACAATGACGTGGAACTGCCCAAGCTTCTGGAGGAAAACGGCGTCCAGTATTCCGGGAAGGAAGCGGAGAGCGAAAATATCCTGCTCTTTGCGCTGATCCAGATGCTGCCGTTCGTGCTGATCCTCGGCATTGCCTTCTTCGCCTTGCGACAAGTGCAAAAGGGCGGCGGTGCTGGCGGAGCCATGGGCTTCGGCAAGTCCAAAGCCAAGATGCTCACCGAGAAGATCCGTCGCGCTTTTCGAAGCTCGGGGGCCAGATACCCAAGGGCGCCTTGCTGGTCGGGTCCCCCGGCACCGGCAAGACGTTGCTTGCACGCGCGATTGCCGGCGAGGCCGGCGTGCCGTTCTTCACGATCTCGGGTTCGGACTTCGTCGAGATGTTCGTCGGCGTCGGCGCTAGCCGCGTGCGCGACATGTTCGAACAGGCGAAGAAGAACGCACCGTGCATCCTCTTCATCGACGAAATCGACGCGGTCGGGCGGTCGCGCGGTCATGGGCTCGGCAATTCGAACGACGAGCGCGAGCAGACGCTCAACCAGTTGCTGGTCGAGATGGACGGGTTCGAGGCGAACGAAGGCATCATCATCATCGCGGCCACCAACCGTCCCGACGTGCTCGACCCTGCGCTGCTGCGGCCGGGCCGGTTCGATCGCCAGGTCGTGGTTCCGGTCCCCGACATCGACGGCCGCGAGAAAATCCTCGCCGTCCACATGAAAAAGGTGCCGCTCGCGCCCGATGTGAACCCGCGGACCATTGCGCGCGGGACGCCGGGCTTTTCGGGCGCGGATCTCGCCAATCTCGTCAACGAGGCCGCCCTGCTCGCCGCGCGCCGCAGCAAGCGCCTCGTGGCGATGCAGGAATTCGAAGATGCCAAGGACAAGGTCATGATGGGTGCGGAACGCCGCTCCATGGTCATGACCGAGGACGAGAAGAAGATGACCGCCTATCACGAGGCAGGCCATGCGCTGGTCAGCCTCAACGAGCCGGCATCGGACCCGATCCACAAGGCGACGATCATTCCTCGGGGACGTGCACTCGGCATGGTCATGCGCCTGCCTGAACGCGACAGCTATTCATACCACCGCGACAAGATGCATGCGAACTTGGCAGTCGCGATGGGTGGGCGCGTAGCCGAGGAAATCATCTTCGGTCACGACAAGGTGTCGAGCGGCGCGTCGGGCGATATCCAGTATGCCACCGATCTTGCCCGTAACATGGTGACCAAATGGGGCATGAGCGACAAGCTCGGGCCATTGCAGTACGAAGAAAGCCAGGAAGGCTATCTCGGCATGGGGCAGACCGCCCGCACGATGGGCGGTGCCGACACCAACAAGCTGATCGACGCCGAGATCAAATCGCTGGTCGAAGGCGGGCTGAAGCGGGCGACCGACGTATTGCAGGATCAGGAAGAGAAGCTTCACCTCCTTGCCCAGGCCCTGCTCGAATACGAGACTCTGACCGGCGAGGAGATTAATCAGTTGATGAAGGACGGCAAGATCGACCGTCCCGACAAGCCCAAGGGCCCGACGGCTGTTCGACCTGCGGCCGGTGCCACCGTACCCAAGGCTGGACGCAAGTTCGGGGGATCGGGCGAGGGCGCTCCCGCCGGAGCCTGAGGTCAGGCCTCCGATCGGATGGCGAAATTGAAAACCCCCGCATGGACGATCTGCCAGCGGGGGTTTTTCATCGGTGATTTCCTGTTCTGCGGATGCGCAAGGTGGCGCTCAACATTCATTGAAATACCGGTGCGCGAAAATCCCTGCGCACGAAACTAGGCGACGCTGCGCCGCGCTCAGTAAAATCCGACTGCCACGATCAACTGCACGAAAAGAATGACTGCAATGGTGATGAAAGCGATCATCGCGATGAGCCGCCATGCTGCTGAAAACCGCGAAAGTTGGTATGTGCCGCGCAATTGCTTGTACAAATGCAATGGCGGAACCAGCACCAGGCCGGCGAGCCATGTCCAGTTCGGCGCGCCGAATTTGCCCAGCAGCGAGAGCGCCAGAAACAGCAGCGTCATGAACGCCAGAGAATAAGTGACGAATACGGCGTGGTCGTAGGCTTTGAACTGACGTTTCCAGCCGAACAGCAGCCACACGAACGGAACCGAAATCGGGATCAGCAACCAGCTGAATTTATAGGCGTTGGCCTGCAGCTTGTAGAGCATGAGTCCGGGATTCTCGCGCCATTTGGCGATGGCATTGTCCAAGGTAGCCGAGCCCGTCTTGTCGAACTTCAGCGGTTCCTTTCCATTTTCTCCGAGAGCCTGCTCGCGCAGCTGTTCCAGCTCCGCGAGATCGGCCTCTGCCTTGGCGAGCGCTGACTGCGTTTTATCGTAATCAGGATCCCCCACCCGCATTTCGGCGAGATCATCGCGCAATGTGTTCCGCTCTGCGACGGCCTCATCGCGCACAAACGACATCAGGGAATCGCTCGTTACACTGGTGTCGATCGCCGTCGGCGCCGAAATGCCGATCAGTTGAAAGACGGCGAACATCAGGAAGACCGAAAACAGGAACAGAGCCATGGGTGCGACAAACTTGCGGCGTTCGCCGTCGATATAGCGCCGCGTCAACTCGCCTGGCCTGAAGGCGAGTTTGGGCAGCGTCTTCCAGACCCTGCCTTCGAAATGGAGTGCACCATGGAGCAAGTCATGGACAAACGCGCCGATCGTGCGGTGCAGATGCGCCTGCTGTCCGCAAGAGTGGCAATGTTCGCCGATCAGGGCAGTCCCGCAATTAAGACAATTTGCTTCGCCGAAATGGCCCTTATCAAGCGGAACGGGCGCCCCGCTGGCCTGTATTTTTTCGTCGCTCATTGCCCCTCCAGTCGCGTTGGCGCCGCTTATACTATAGGCCGACCGACGGGCAATGAGAGAGCCCCAACGAAAAAGGCCGCCCCGAAGCGGAGCGGCCTTTTCGAAAACAGGTTGAAACGGATCAGCCGTCGTAGTCCGAACCGATCGAGGTCGAGCGCGTCGGCGCCGACGCCGTGATGCGCAGTGCCTCGGCCGACTGGCTGAGCGAGCCGATTTCATCCATCTCGTCGTCGTCGTCGGGCAGGATTTTCTGCAGGTTCGTCACTGCTGCTTCCTGCAGTTCCTTCGGCTTGACCGTCTGATCGGCAATTTCGCGCAGCGCGACGACCGGATTCTTGTCGCGATCGCGGTCGATAGTGAGTTCTGCGCCGCCCGAAATTTCACGTGCGCGCTGGGCAGCCAGCAGCACGAGGTCGAAACGGTTGGGAACCTTGTCTACGCAATCTTCAACGGTAACGCGCGCCATGGGGCACTCCGGTCAGTTCTGGTGTGTCGGAAAGGCGCTGCAGTTAGGCACTCGGCGCGCTTTCGTCAAGCATTTGCGCCGTCTTCGGATGCGCGATAGGGCTGGGCGATGACCGACGACGATCTGCTAGCCGCCGAGTCCGGGCGCTGTGCATTCAGCGACCCCGATCCCTTCGAGATCGAGGCGGCCGGGCAGCAGTTCCACTTTTACCCGGCAGGCGCGGACCGGCGCGATGCACTCTTCGCGCTTGTCGACAGTGCGCAAAGGCAGCTCGACGTCTGCTTCTATATCTTTGCCGAGGACACGGTTAGCACCGCCTTCCGCGACCGGCTGGTCGATGCCGCGCGGCGCGGCGTAACGGTGACGCTGATCGTCGACCGCTTCG
Source organism: Citromicrobium sp. (assembly GCA_003248395.1). Classification (GTDB taxonomy): domain Bacteria; phylum Pseudomonadota; class Alphaproteobacteria; order Sphingomonadales; family Sphingomonadaceae; genus Qipengyuania. The sequence goes on along the minus strand of QFNA01000139.1, from coordinate 164 downwards.
GGTCCGATGCGACCAACAAATTCCTGCAGCCGCTGGTCGATGCCGGGGGCACATTCCTCTGCTTTTCGGCAAAGTGGACGCGGCGCTACCTCATCCGCAATCACCAGAAGATGGTCATCGCCGACGGCCAGCGAGCGATGTTCGGCGGCTTCAACATCGCCGAC
>QFNA01000138.1 GCA_003248395.1 Citromicrobium sp. | reverse complement strand
TCCTCGCCCACCAGGTCGGGCCGCGTCGCCAGCGTCTGCCCCAGCTTGATCGCCGCCGGCCCGATGGCCCGAAACGCCCCGGCATAGTCGGGCTCCGCGGGTTGCCGCGTTCCGAAACGCGCGATCCTTACCAGCCGTTTGACCGGCGCAGGCGTGTTCGGATCGCCTTCGATCCCACGCAGGGCCCCATGCCGCGCCAGCGTACGGCCCCACTTGAGCAGTCGCCAGATATGCGTCGCGGGTTGCGCCACCCTTTAGACTTTCCACCCCGAGTGGATGTTCACCGCGCCGCCAAGGATCTTCTCGACCCGTGTGTTCGCGAAGCCCGCATCGCGGATCATCGCCTCGAACTCGGGCGGCTTGGGAAAGCGGCGGATCGATTCGGCGAGGTAGCGATAGCTGTCCTCGTCATTGGCGATCGCCTTGCCGATCTGCGGCATGACCTTGTGCGAGTAGAGGTCGTACAATTCCTTGAAACCGGGCCAGTCGGTCTGGCTGAATTCCATGCAATAGAAACGCCCGCCATATTTCAGCACACGGTGTGCCTCTCGCAGCGCCTTGTCGATAAAGGTCACGTTCCGGATGCCGAAGACGATGGTGTAGGCATCGAAAGTGCGGCTCGAAAACACCAGTTCTTCGGCGTTCTGGCGGGACCAGACGAGCCCGTCTATCCCGCGCTCCATCGCGCGTTCGATGCCGACGTCGAGCATGTCCTGATTGATGTCCGAGACGGTGACGCTCGCGCCCCTGCTCGCCATGCGGAAAGCGATGTCTCCCGTGCCACCCGCCATATCGAGGATTTGCTCGCCCGACTGCGGTTTGACACGCTTGACGAACCGGTCCTTCCAGAGACGATGCATCCCGCCGCTCATGGCGTCGTTCATCACGTCGTACTTGGCCGCGACATTCGAAAAGACCTCGCCCACGCGACCGGTCTTTTCGCTCGCATCGATATCTTCGTACCCGAAGGAAACGGTGTCACTCATGGCGGGGAGCCTTAGGGGGAATTGAGCCTCAGGCAAAGGGCTTGAATTTACCCGTCATCCCAGCGAAAGCTGGGATCGCTATCCGACAGAGACCCCAGCTTTCACTGCGGTGACGAGACCTGATTTGCCAGAGCTTCCCGAAGTCGAAACAACGGTGCGCGGCCTTGCGCGGTTCCTCGAAGGGGAAACGATCACGCGGGTCACGGTGAACCGCCCCGACATGCGCCGCCCCTTCCCTCCCGAGCTGGTGCAGGCGCTAACCGGGGCGAGAGTGACGCATCTTTCGCGCCGGGCGAAGTACGGCCTCATCCATACCAGCCGCGACCATGCGATGGTCTTCCACTTGGGCATGAGCGGGCGCTGGCGGATCGATCCCGCGGAGGACGAGAATCATGACCATCTCGTGATCGAGACAGCAGGCCACCGCTTCGCGCTCAACGATCCGCGCCGGTTCGGCTCGGTCGATCTGTTGACGAGCGGCGAGCTGGTGACATGGAAACCATTCGCCGCGCTGGGGCCGGAGCCGCTGGGCGACGAACTGACGGCGAAACATTTGCGTGAGGCGACGCGGGGGCGCAAACAGGCGATCAAGCTGCTGCTGCTTGACCAGCGGATCGTGGCGGGCTTAGGCAATATCTATGTCTGCGAGGCGCTTTGGCAGGCAGGCATTGACCCGCGAAAGGGAGGCGGCCGCGTGACGGGGGTCCAGATGAAGCGCTTGATCCCGGCGATAAAAGACGTGTTAATCCGGTCGATCGAGGATGGCGGCTCTACTTTGCGCGATTTCGCACAACCCGATGGCAATCTCGGCTATTTCGCCACCCGCTTCCACGTCTACGGCCGCGAGGGAGAGCCCTGCCACCACGAGGACGGCGGCACGATCCGCCGCATCGTGCAGGGTGGGAGAAGCACGTGGTTCTGCCCGGTTTGTCAGAGATGAGAGGGTCGGACCTTGGGATTGTCCACGCAATTCAAGCCGCTAAGACCGCCTAATGAATAGACTGGCCCTTCGCTATAAGTTCGACCGGAGCTATTTTGACGAGAAACTGCCGTCCGATGATTTCGGTTGGCTCTCGGTCATCGTCGAGACCGCCAGTTTCAAAGGCAAAAGTGGATTTTGGGTCCAATGGCAGGACGTCGCCGAATTCGGAGAAAGCCTCGACCGTTATCTCATTGAGCAGGATTCACCGATTAGCATCCAGTGGGGCTACAACAAACAAGAAGGCGACGACTTGATCGTTCGCTTGCAGATTTCGACAAAGGATTCACGAGGGGCACTAACGGCTTCCGTAGAGATCGCTGACTACGATAATAATTCTCAGCGCCTCATCACGTCATATCGAACGACTTACGCCGCTGTTGATCTCTTTAAGAATGACATCGCAAAGCTGATGAAGAGAGAAATCGATGAGACCGTTCTTCTCGGGCACTGACGCATTCACAAATCCAGCGAGGCATATTCCCGCGGCGGCGGTAACCCGTCCATCTTCTCGCTCAGCAGCGGGCGGAAGCTGGGGCGGCTTTTCATGACCACGTACCAGCCCTGCGCCTGCTCGTGCCCGCGCCAGTCGACAGCGCCGAGGTAATCGACTACCGAGAGATGCGCCGCGCAGGTGAGGTCGGCGAGGCTCAATTGCGGTCCGGCAAGCCATTGGCGCGTGTCGACCAGCCAGTCGATATAGTCGAGGTGGCCATGCAGCATCCGGCCCATCTGGCGCAGCACCTGCCCGTCGGGCGACTGGCGCAAGACGATGCGCTTCTTCATCTTCTCGTGTAGCGCGGGCTCAGTCACGTCGGCGTAGAAATTCTCGTCGAAGAGCGCCACCAGCCGGCGGATTTCCGCGCGCTGCATGGCATTGCCCGAGATCATCGGCGCGCGCTCGACCGTTTCGTCGAAATATTCGCAGATCGCCTGGCTGTCGCACAGGGCCACGCGGCGCGCGGGATCGTGCAGCACAGGCGTCTTTCCGGCAGGGTTGAGCTGCCAGAATGTATCGCGCCCATCCCACGGATTTTCGCGCACCAGCTCATAGGCGATCGATTTCTCGCCCATAAGCAGGCGCAGCTTACGACTGAAGGGACACAGGGGAAATTGGTGGAGCTGCCACATGCTGGCCCACCCCATGCCTTACCCGCGCGGCAAAATCCACAAGGCCGCGGACGAAACTCGCAACAAAATTAGCGAATAATCACTCCGCTTGCGGGACGACATCCTTCATGCGTTCGGCCATGTCGGCCAGCGCGGGCATCATTGTCTCGAATGCCTGGGCCATCGAGCCCATCGCATCGAGCGCGCGGGGCAGGTTTTTCTCGATTTCTTCCGGGACGCGCTCGGCCTGCGGTGCGACGGAGCGCAACGTAGCATCGGGATCGAAACCGGGTGCCGGTTCACCCGTCAAATCCTCGCTCACTTCGCCCACCGCCTCCATCATCGGGGCGAGCGGCAGGTCGAGCAATACCTCGCTAACGGTACGAAGCATCAACGCCATCTTGCGTTGTTTCTCGGGATCCTGCAGCTGCCTGGCAACATCGGAAAAATCGCGCCCTGAATCTTCCAGCTCCGGCGGGGCCTGTTCATGCACCTCCTGCGCAAGCAGCGGAGCGGACGTCATGATGGCGAGCGGAGCCAGGGCGGCTATGACATGTCGAACCATGGGAATTCCCGAAATAGCTTCGATTCGGGCGTTCCTACCCCATCGCCACTGACGGGGAACTGAACGGATCAGGAGCCCGGCGGTATGAGCATCGGCAAACAGGCAGTCATCCGTCTTTCTACGGTTTCCTCGCCCGCTGCCTCCACAGCTGCCACCCCATCTATTGCCATCTGTACGACCTGCTGCCGTTCAAGATCCAGCGCGTCCATCAACATCGCGAGCGTCCTGACGAAAAATTCCTTTCCGCCTCCTTCCTCCATATCGGGATAGGATGCACCGCGATCATCATCGGCCTTCTGCCATTTGGACACGAGCGCAAAGGTCATCGCG
>QFNA01000137.1 GCA_003248395.1 Citromicrobium sp. | reverse complement strand
TCGCCGAACTGGATAACCAATGGCCTGCTTCAACCGAGCTCATGCGTAACAAAGCGGTCCGGCTCTAATCCAAGCTGGGAAAAGCTGGGGGTCACGTCATCAGCTTTTAGCTTTGCAGCAGTTTGAGGCTTTTTTCAGAGAATTGCATTCCCCGATAGGGTCGGGTGATCGCAGCAATGATGTCCGATTGCTCTTCACTTTCGTATCCTACTACACCGAAAAGCTTTCGAGAAACTTCCAGAGTGCATAAGCACTCATCATCCCCTTTCATGGGTCAATGTGCATAAGTCGACTTAATCAATGACTAGAAATGTGTCGCTGGAGCGGGTAGCGGGAATCGAACCCGCATAACCAGCTTGGAAGGCTGGGGCTTTACCACTAAGCTATACCCGCTCTGGAGCCGTGGGCGAAGGCGCAGATGCCATCCATACGGGCAATTCGTCAACCGCTCTTTTTTCAATCCTCAGCTTTGCGGAGGTTCTTCGACATCCGCAGTGCCGGTGGGGTTCGGCGTGGGCGTGGTAAGCGTTTCGATCAACGTCTGTTCGCGCGTTTCGCTGCCGGATTCGGCAGTGTCTGCACCAGCCGCTGTCTGCACCGTGATTTCCACTCGGCGATTGGCGGCCCGTCCAGCCTCGTTTGGTTCGCCGTTCTCCAGCGCGTTGGGCTCGATCGGATTTTGCTCACCGAAGGCGATGATCACAATACGCTGTTCGTCCAAGCCATTCTCGACGAGAAAATCACGCACGGCCTCCGCCCTGCCCTGCGACGCGCGTTCGTTCGCAGCATCGCTGCCACCGGCATCCGAATGACCGCCTAATGTGATGCGCCCTCCCCGAGCGACCTGTTCGGACCGGATCACCGTGGCGAGTTCGGCTTTGGCGGCTTCGGTAAGCTCGTCGGTTCCGTCGGCGAAGGAGATAATAGTCTCCAGCGGCGGAAGATTTTCCTCGACACGCTCCTGTGCTTCGGCCGACGGTCCATCCTCGTCGAAGATCGAACGGTTTGCATCCGCCGGCGTCTCGCTCGGCTCGGGCGCCGGTTCTGGCTCGCCTCCGCCACATGCGCCAAGCGACAGCAGAACAGCGCCTCCAGCCAGCGTTACCATCGTTTGCGCCACTGATCTTATGCGCGTCATGTCGTCTGAGTCCCTTTGTTCTTATTCGCTTTTTTTGCCGCCTTATCCTCTGCAGTTCGTGCCTGCGGCGGTGAGAAGCTGAGAATGGTGTCGCCTGCGCGTGGCTCGGGTCGCACGGCATGCGTAAAGAAGCGGATCGTCCCGTCCTGTCGCATGAGCAACAGCATATTGGCAGCGTTCGGCAACCGTTCCTGCGCAGCGCTGAAATCGAACTCGTCGGACAGCTTGGTCTTGCGAAACACCCACCCCTGCCGCTGGCGTTCGTTGACATCCTCGACGCCGAAACCCGATTCGAACAGCGCGCGACCGCGCAGGCTTTCGGGAAGTGCATGACGATTATCTGATTGCGCGGCTTCCCCGAGCTGGAACACCTTGTCACGCCCGATTTCATGAGCGAATTCGTTACAGACAAGTGCGTTGTAAGCTTCGTTGTCGGTGGCAGCGACGAGATTCTGGTATGGGGCAAGTTCCAGATTGTGCTCGGTTGCTTCATTCAGGATTTCGCCATGATAGAAGGGCAACCCCTTGTGGCGCGCGAGTCCGAGACGCTGCCAGCTCGCATCGACGATGATCACAGGCGCACCCATGTCGCGCATCTGTTCAGCCAATGACACCGTCCACGGCGTGCTGCCCACGATTAGCATGCCCGGGCGGGTCGCGCCCTTCACGCCGAGGAGCCGCGCCACCAGATCAATCGTGAACCCATGTGCGACGATCGTGACGACTACCACCGCAAAGCTCAGTCCGATTAGCAGGTTGCCGTCGGAAAAGCCGAGGTCTGAGAGGCGCAGCGCGAACAGGCCGGAAATCGCCACAAGTACGATGCCGCGCGGCGCGATCCAGGCCAAGAACAGCCGTTCGTTCCACGGGATATTGCTGCCGAGCAGACTGATCAGGATCGTCGCAGGCCGTACCACGAAAAGGAGCGCCGCAAGGAATGCGACAATCGGCCAGTTTATGTACCGTATGTCCTCAATGCTGAGCGATGCCGACAGCAGGATGAAGATGCCCGATACAAGCAGGACGGCAATGTTCTCCTTAAACGGATGAATGCTGCGCAGGCTGGATACGTTCATATTGGCCAGCGCCACACCCATCACGGTCACCGCGACCAGCCCGGCCTCATGTTCGATCAGGTTCGACACCACGAAGACGCCGATGACTGCCGTGAGCAGGACCGGGACCTTGAGATATTCGGGGACCGCGCCACGCGGGAAGGACCAGGCAATGGCCATTGCCGCGACGTAACCGATGAGACCGGCAATGACCGCTGCGATGATCAGCGGCGGCACCACTTCGAAAAGTGTCGCTCCTGGCGTTTCGGAAATCTTGCGGAAATACTCGTAGGCAATCACCGCGCAAAGGGCGCCGGTGGGGTCGTTGACGATTGCTTCCCACTTGAGAATGGACGCCGGACGGGATTTTACCGAACTCTGACGGAGAAGTGGGATGACGACCGTCGGGCCGGTCACGACCAGGATCCCCCCGAACAAGATGGCCACTTCGGGTGCGAGCCCAGCGATATAAACCCCGGCTAGAGCACCGAACAACCAGCCGAGAATTACGCCGATCGTCGCAAGGCGCGTAACCGCACTGCCAGTATGCCGCAATTCACGAAAGTCGAGGCTCAAACCGCCTTCGAACAGGATCAGCGCAACCCCGACGGCTACCATAGGCTCTAGCAATTCGCCAAAGGCATGTTCAGGGTCGAAGATTCCGAAGACCGGACCGGCGAGGAAACCGGCCGCCAGCATCAGGACGATTGCGGGCCAGCCAGTACGCCACGCAACCCACTGAGCCCCGATCCCGAGTATGCCGACGAGGGCAATTACTAATGTCTGTTCCATACCCCTCGCGGCGTGACTTCCACCCGAATTCGGGCCGCTGTGCCTATCCTAATGCCCGAACGGCCTTATCTTTCCAAGGGTTCAGGGGAATCCGCGGGTTCAATCGTCGTCAAAACGCATAAGCACATCAACGGTCACGCCCTTTTTCGTCAACCGCTGCGCACCGCGAAGAGACGGTAGTTCGATTGCAAAGCACGCGATCTGCACCTCCGCTCCCGCTTGTCGAAGCAATTGCGTTGCCGCGCATGCGGTGCCGCCCGTCGCCAGGAGATCGTCGACAATTACAATCTTCTGACCTGTCGCAACGGCCCCCGGATCCATTTCGAGGCGATCGACACCATATTCGAGTTCGTAATCGACCGAAATAACATCGCAAGGCAGCTTTCCGGGCTTGCGGATCGGGATGAATGGCAATCGCATGTGTGCAGCAACGGCGGCACCAAAGACAAACCCCCGCGCCTCGATTCCTGCAATCCCGGCAGCAGTACCATCAGTGATCAGTCAACCAGCCCATCGATGCCTGCTCGAATCGCTGGGCCATTCGCCATCAGCGGCGTGATGTCACGAACCGGATTCCCTTTGCAGGATAATCCGGGATCGTTCGCACCAGGGCTTTCAGCTCCGCTGGCGACATGGGCTGACTAGGTCAAAGGGCACACGCCCTTCCGTCGCAAAGACGAGAGAGGTGCGATTTTCGTAGATCAGGATATTGGATTAGCCGTGCTTCGTCGGCTTTATCGCGGACCAGATCTGTTTTTTCGACATGTACGCGAGGACTGTGGCAAAGATCAGGAAGATGATGACCGGCCAGCCCGTCTGCTTCCGCTTCACGAGCGTCGGCTCTGCTGTCCAAGTCAGGAACGCTGCCACGTCCTTGGACATCTGTTCCACGGTCGCCTCGGTCCCGTCATCGTAAGTAACCTGCCCGGCGGTAAGCGGTGGAGCCATGGCGAGCCCGAGGTTGGCGAAGTATGGATTGTAATGCCCG
>QFNA01000018.1 GCA_003248395.1 Citromicrobium sp. | reverse complement strand
CAGCGGGAAGGCCGGCTTCTGTCCACGCCAGTTCTCGGCCACGAACGGAATCTGCCAGCCGTCCTTGGCGCGCTGCCAGGTTACCGAATCGTAGAAATGGTCGAGAATGCCTTCGCTATCGAGGCCGAGGGCATAGAGCAGCGCTGTGACCGGCAGCTTGCGCTTGCGGTCGATTCGCACGTTGACGACGTCCTTGGCGTCGAATTCGAAGTCGAGCCAGCTGCCGCGATACGGAATGATGCGCGCGGCGAAGAGTAGCTTGCCCGAACTGTGGGTCTTGCCGCGATCGTGGTCGAACAGCACACCCGGCGAACGGTGCATCTGGCTGACGATGACGCGCTCGGTCCCGTTGATGATGAAAGTGCCGTTGTCCGTCATCAGCGGCATGTCGCCCATGTAGACGTCCTGCTCCTTGATATCGAGCACGGAACGGGTCTCGGTTTCCTGGTCGACTTCGAAGACGATCAGGCGCAGCGTGACCTTCATCGGCGCGGCATAGGTGATGCCGCGCTGCTTGCATTCGACGATGTCATGCTTGGGCGGCTCGAGTTCGTAATGGACGAAATCGAGTTCGGCAGTTCCGGCGAAGTCGCGCAGCGGGAAGACCGAGCGGAGGGTCTTTTCGAGGCCGGAGACGTGACCGATGGCTTTGTCGCTGCGGAGGAACTGTTCGTAGCTCTCGCGCTGGACCTCGATCAGATTGGGCATGTCGACGACTTCGTGAATGTCGCCGAAGATCTTGCGGATACGCCGCTTTGCCGTGCCCGAACGTGAGAACCATGATCGGGACGCAAAAAGGCCGCAGCGAATGCACACCAATAGCGGCGGCAGCTGCAGCTCATGAAAAGCGTCGCGATATGGAAACGCCGCTTCCATCCTGGTTCCGATCCCCGCGCATGGATCGGACTCGCTCGAAGCGTGCGGTCGATTGGGCATATAGGGTTCCACCGGCTTGGGGTCAAGCAGCGCGCAAGTAGGTCGTATTATCGATTTTCGATATTATTGATTGACGATAAAATTACATGAGTGCATATTGAAAAACGATAAGCGTTCAGGAATCGAGAGCGCTCGTCTGCCGTCCGCCCTGTCCTTGCAAACCGGGAAACTTTCTATGACTACAAGATCCAACGATGCGCTGCTCCACTTCGGCGAGAAAATTGCGCTTGTCCTTCAGGGTATGTGTGCGCTTGCGGGAGTCGTTCTCGTCGTTATGTTCATCGCCCTTACGCTGATCAGCCTGAAAATGTTGCCGGGGGTCGCCAATCCGAGTGATTTCGAATTGCTTGAGGCGTCCCCCTTTGGCTATCTCAGTCTTCCAGTCATGCTCGCGGCGGCCGTAGGCGTGCTGTTCCTTTTCTTCGGGAAAATGCGCGCCATCATCAGGAGTGCCAGCGAAGGCGACCCCTTCATTGCCGAAAATGCGCAGCGCCTAATCACCATGGCTTGGTTGCTTCTCGCGTTCCAGGTCCTGAACTTAGTGATCGGATCGGTTCGGCTATATGTTGCCAATCTCGCGACCGGATCGGGAGACCGCCTCGATTTCAGCATTTACGACCTGCAGGGCCTGCTCGTGATCCTTGTTCTCTTCATCCTCGCGCGTGTGTTCCGTCACGGCGCGGCCATGCGCGAAGATCTCGAAGGGACGGTGTGATGCCAGCTGACGAAGGAACCAGAATCATGGTCAAGCTCGACGACCTGCTGCACGAACGCCGCATGACGCTGACCGAACTGGCAGAGCGCGTTGGGTTGACACTCGCCAACCTCTCGATCCTCAAGACCGGCAAGGCCAAGGCGATCCGCTTTTCCACGCTCAATTATGGCGATTTTATGGCCACTCTTGATGGAGAAATTACCATGAAAAAGATTGCTATTTTTGCTGCCCTTCCCGTTGCCCTCACGCTCGCCGCATGCGGCGACAATGTCGACGAAACCGCTGTCGACACCGACACCATGGCGGAAGACACGATGGCCGACGATACGATGGCAGATGACACCATGGCCGACGATGGCGTGGCCACCGATGCTCCGGCGACCGGCACTGCCCCAGATGGCACACCGCTGACGACCGACGAGCGTGCAGAAGTGCTCGACGAGAGCGCCGAAGACCTCGAAGAGCGCGCCGACGACATCGAAGATACCAACCCCGCCGAAGCCGAGCGTCTCGAGCGCGAAGCAGAAGCCCAGCAGGACCAGCGCGACGTCATCGACTGATCCGTTCATCCTGAACATCCGGGCGGCTGCGCAATGCGCGGTCGCCCTTTTTTTGTTTTTCAAGTCGCAAGGAAAAATCATGAAGAAGATTATTGCCGCAATTGTCGTGCCCGCACTTTTTGCACTCGCCGCCTGTGATGGCGCTAAGGAAGAGCGCGCGGAAGAAATGGACGATGTCGTCGAAGCGCAGGGCGAAGTCGTCGACGAACAGGCAGAACTCGCTGAAGCTCAGGCCGATCTGGCCGAGGAAGAAGCCGACATTGCCAATACTAGGGTCGAGGCTGCCGAAGACGAACAGGCGGCCGATCAGCTCGAACAAAAGGCTGAAACGCTCGAAGACACGGCCGACGAGATCTGAGATTCATCGCGCCCCTTCGGCGCTTGACTCTCAGCCGAAACTCCTTAGAGGCCCGCTGCGAACGGCGGGCCTCTTTGCGTCCGGTGTTCATCCGTCCGAGACAGTTGGTGACCGCGAGATGCCGGTCTTAATTTCCAGCCTAGACGGGGAAAAGAGATTTTCCGGCTTGCTCCCGAACCTTTGGGCGGCAAGCCGTTTCGCGCCAACTGGCGCACTCCTTCCCCTCAACGGACTCGCCCATGTCGCTTCGGTGGCATGGACAAACGTAGCCGGCCGTCCGGGAGCCATCCCGTGCGGTCATTTTGAAGGAGTATGGCATGGATCGTTCGCAGAAAACCGATGCGGTCGCCCAGCTCAACGAAGTCTTCAACCAGGCTGGCGTGGTCGTCGTGACCCGCAACCTGGGCCTGTCGGTCGCCCAGTCGACCGAACTGCGTACGAAGATGCGTGAAGCCGGTGCGTCCTACAAGGTTGCGAAGAACCGTCTCGCCAAGCTCGCCCTGAAGGACACCGACTATGCAGGAATCGACGAATTCCTGACTGGTCCGACCGCCCTCGGCTATTCCGAGGATCCGGTTGCCGCGGCCAAGGCTGTGGTGGAGTTCGCCAAGACTACCGACAAGCTTGAAATCGTCGGCGGTTCGATGGGCGCAACAAAGCTCGACGAAGCTGGGGTCAAGGCACTCGCCTCGATGCCGAGCCTCGACGAACTGCGTGGCAAGATCGTGGGTCTCGTCAACGCCCCGGCAACCAAGATTGCCCAGGTCGTCAACGCACCCGCAGCCAAGCTCGCTCGTGTCTTCGGTGCCTATGGCGCCAAGGAAGCCGCGTAAGAGCTGGTTCTCGCACAGAACACATATTCATCGGGGCATTTTCCAACCTCGCCCCGGCCTATTATTTTGGAGTGAAACATCATGGCCGATATCGCCAAGCTTGTTGAAGAACTGTCGAAACTGACTGTCATGGAAGCCGCTGAGCTTGCCACGGCACTGGAAGAAGAGTGGGGCGTCAGCGCCGCCGCTGCTGTTGCTGTTGCCGGCCCCGCTGCTGGCGGTGGCGACGGTGGTGCCGCAGCCGAAGAAAAGGACGAATTCGATGTCGTCCTGACCGGCGACGGTGGCAAGAAGATCCAGGTCATCAAGGAAGTCCGTGCCATCACCGGCCTGGGCCTGACCGAAGCCAAGGCCCTCGTCGAAGGCGCGCCGAAGCCGCTCAAGGAAGGCGTCAACAAGGCGGAAGCCGAAGAAATCAAGGGCAAGATCGAAGCAGCCGGCGGTACCGTCGAACTCAAGTAAGCATCGAGCCCGAAAGGGCGCTTACGCTTCGATCTCGTTTCGCGAGATCACATGGGGCGGCGCCGCAAGGCGCCGCCCTTTTCTTTTCGACTCCTCACGCAGCGGCTGACCGCGCCTGCGCGCAAAGATGGACGGCGCGTTAACCAAACGCGGGAACCTGCCCTTGACCGCCCGGCACTATCCACCGCGGCATGGCTGGACCAAACCTTACAGCGACGTCGCGCATTGCATTCGCCCTGGCTGCCGGCCTGGGCTTTGCGACCGTGCCGTCCGTCGTCCACGCGCAGGCCGCCGCCTTCGCCATGCCGGGTGCTGCCGCCGCAGCGCTCGGCGTCACCTGCCCGATCGCCCCCGTGCGGCTTGCAGAACCGCCCACATCCAAGGCATCGGCAATATTGGGCGGCGCTGCCAGCGCGCTCGAATCGATACGTTCGAAGCAATCTGCTCGCGGCAGTTTTGGACCGCTCCTGCCCGGTGCCCCGCCACCGGATGCGCAGCCCCGGTTCCGGCCCCTCGAACCTGCAGCCGCGCCATCTGTTGCCAGCCGTGATTGCACAGCACCGACGTTCGGCACCCTTAATCTTGCACTGCCCAATGCTGCCGCCTCGCCATCGGTCCTCGGTTCAGGCAATGACGATTTTCTCGGCAGTCGCCGCATAGCGATTTCCCGCACCTTCTTCGATGCAGACTGGCAGCGCGTCCGCCAGGATCGGCCCGGCATGCCTGCCGCCCTCGCTCACCTGGCCTCGGACGGTGCCGACCCTGAAGCCAAACTTGGTGCCGTCAATCGCTGGGTCAACGACCGCATTGCCTATACCGAAGACCGCGAACTTTTCGGCCGTGCGGACCATTGGGCCGGTCCCCGCCAAACGCTGGCTCTCGGCAAGGGCGATTGCGAAGATTACGCGCTGCTCAAGATGCATCTTCTGGCAGCCGCCGGGATTCCCCGCCACGACATGTATCTCACGATTGCCCGCGATCTCGTCAGGCGCGCCGATCATGCCGTGCTCGTGGTGCGAACCGACTCGGGCTTTCGCATGCTCGACAACGCGACCGACAGCGTCCTCGATGCCGGAAGCGCTTTCGACTATCGCCCCGTTCTCAGCTTCAGCGAGGACAAGTCCTGGCTCCACGGCTACGCGCCCTGAGCCATCTCCCCGGGCTTCAGCGTTCGGTTAACGCCCGGGCGAGAGCCTTGTTTACCGGCTTGAACAGATAGCTCAGGATGCTTCGCCGACCGGTCAGGATCTCGACATCGCACACCATGCCCGGCACGATCGGCAACTGGGCGCCGTCCTTGGCAATGAATGCGCTGTCGGTCTCGATCACCACGGTGTAATACGCCTCACGCTCGATCTCGTCATAGATGCTGTCGGCTGAAACCTGCTGCACCCGACCGGTCAGCCCACCGTAAATCGAAAAATCATAGGCCGTGACCTTTACATTCGCACGGTCGCCGACCTTGATGAAGGCCCGGTCTTTCGGAGCAATCCGCGCCTCGACCAGCAGCTTCTCGCCCACAGGCACGATCTGCATGATCTTCTCGCCGGCGTTCACGAAGCCGCCGACGGTCGTGATCTGCACGTCGTTGACGATGCCGTCGGCCGGCGCGCGCAACTCGTTGCGTTGCTGGCGTGCCTCGGCGCCGCGGAGGCTTTCCTCGTTCACGGCCAGCTTGGTCGTCACCTCGCTGCGCTCTGCCAGCGCCTGTTGCCGAAAATCCAGGCGCGCCTGGCTGAGGTCGGCCTGCGCCTGACGGATCGCGGCAGACGAACGCCCCACCGCCTGTCGAGCAGCCGAGAGGCGCCCTTGCGTATCGACCAGGTCGCGCTGCGCCTGCAGCAGTTCGGTTTGCGGAACGATGCTCTGCCGGGCCAGCGGTTCGAGCATTTCGACCTGCTCGCGGGCCAGACGCACGCTGTTCCCCAGCGATGATACCGTTGCCTGCGCTTCCTGCAGGTCGCGGCGGCGCTGTTCGATCGCCGATGCAAGCGCGCTTTCGCGGGCGCGTGCCGTCGCCGTGCGCGCCTGCTGCAGACGGCGTTCTTCTGCGCAAAGCGTTCCGGCACCGCAGCCGGAACTGCCCCCGCCCGCCTCGCTTTCGAGCCGCTGCGCCCTCGCCGCGAGCCGCTTGTTCTCCTCTTCGAGCTGGCCAAGCTCGGACGATGACTGCGCATCGTCGAGCCGGACCAGGATATCGCCGCGCGATACCCGTTGCCCGCCACGCACGAGAATTTCCGAAATCACTGCCGGTTCTGCCGGTTGGACGAGCTGCGCCTTGCTCGACGGGATCACCTTGCCGGTCCCCCGCGTGATCTGGTCGACCTCGGCGAAGGCCGCCCAGATGCCCAGCAGCAACAGACCGATTGCTGCAATTGCGATCAGGCGGTGGGGCGCATCCATGCGGCGGAATCGCTCGACCTGGGGGATCACGGCAGTGACTCCGCGTTTGGCGAGATCGTTTCGTTCTGCCCCTTCAACGTTGCCTGATATCCGCTGCTGGCTTCGGTCGGATCGGGTATCGACAGGCGCCATTCCTTGGTCGTGTCGAGCCGGCCGCCGACATCGTTCGCCGCGTGCCGGTCCTTTACATCGCTGACGACAGTCGTGCCGGGCACGAAGCCCGCCACCGCTTCGGGCAGCGAATCCTCATCTTCGCCATTTGCCGCGAGCTTCAGTCGTAAAAGGTCGTAATTCACGAGTGGCAGATGCTCCGCCCCAGCCCAGTTGCGATAGAATGCGCGCGGATTGCCGGCATTTCCGGGGAAACGATAAAAGATGTGACGTCCCAACTGCGTGATCTTCCCCAAGGTATAGGCCCAGCGCGGCACGACGTAATCGGCATGATAATGCGTCGCCGTGCCCACTTCGGCCACTTGCGAGCCTGAAAGCGCCTCGCCCGCGAGGCGCATCGCGCGGTTCCAGTGCGAGCGCGCCGGCGTGCGCAACAACGAACCGTCGCAGGTAAAGCTGAACTGGCAGACGCGGCGGTTCGATCCTTCATAGACCACTCCGCACACGCTGTTCGGATAGGCAGGATGGCGCACACGATTGAGCACCACCTGGGCGACCGCCCGCTGCCCCAGTTCGGGTTCCAGCGCAGCCTCGTAATAGATGGCCTGCGCAAGACACTTCTCGGCCGCACCGAAATATTTGGACCCCGTCGGAATCGCGGCAAGCGGCTGCGGGGAGGCAAGCGCCAGACCCGCCAGCGGAATTGCAGCGTTGCGTTCTTCCGCGCTTTCGCCGGCCACGACCAGCGCCTGGTCGCTGCCGGTCGACATATCGGTGATGGCCAGTTCGAGTGCGCGGTCGAGTTTGACCGACGTCGGCTCGATCGCCTTCGGCTTGGGCGACGGCACGGCCGACGTCCCGAGCAAGAGCGACGTCGCCAGCAATGCTGTCAGGCCGATCGCGCGCGATGCGCCGACAAAGAGATTCTCGCCGATCATTGCGCCAGCTTTCCCGCCGCGCCGGCCTTTGCCAGCACGTCATCCACCGGACCGTCCGCCGCAACCCGCCCGCGGTCGATCACGATCAGCCGGTCGCAAATGGCGAACAGTGCCGGGCGGTGCGTGGCAATCACCAGGGTCTGCTGCGGTGTCATCGCCTGCGAGAGTCGATCGACGAACAGCTTTTCGGTCTGGCTGTCCATCGCGCCTGTGGGCTCGTCCAGGAACAGCAGCTCCGCGGGCTCCACCAGGGCACGGGTCAATGCGAGAAACGCGCGTTGCCCGCCAGAAAGCTGTCGTCCATCTTCCCCGACGGCGCGGTCGAATCCGCCAGCGTCGCGCGACAGGAACTCGTCCGCCCCCGTCGCCCGCATCGCCGCCAGCAAGCGATCATCGTTTCGCCCCCGATGGCCCAGCGCGAGATTGTCCTTCACCGTTCCGGTAAAGAGCGCTGCATCCTGACCGACGAACCGCAATGCTGCCCGCAATTGCTGCGGATGGAACTGGCGGCTGTCGACGCCATTGATCGTCACCGCGCCCTCGCTCGGCGGATAGAGTCCGCAAATAATCCGACCAAGGGTCGATTTTCCCGACGCCACGCGCCCCACGATGGCGACCTTCTCTCCGGGGCGAATGGTCAGGTTGATATCCCCAAGCGCAGCCTGCGGGCTCTCCGGGTATGCGAACGAGAGGTTTTCGAGCCGTATTTCCGGTGCGGTAATGGCAGATAGCGTCAGGCTGCCGCCCTGTTTGCGCTCGTCTTCGCCCGCAAACATCCGTTCTATGCTGTCGAGCGTTTCCTGAGCCTGCCGCCCCCGCGTAAGCAGGAAGGCAATCTGTCCCGCCGGCGCCAGCGAACGCGATGCCAGCATGACGATCGCGATAATCGCCCCCATCGTGATTTCGCCGGCAGCGAAGAGATAATACCCGCCGATCACCAGGGCCACGGTCGACAGTTGCTGGAATGTCTGCGCCAGTCCGACGGCATAGGAATTGATATCGCGCAGCCGTTGCTGCGAATGGCTGCCGATCTCCGCCAGCCGGTGCCAGCGCGACAGCATCGCGCCCTCGCCGGTCATGCTCTTGAGCGTTTCGATCCCCGTGAGCGATTCCACCAGCAGCGTCTGCTGCAGTCCGTAATCGGCCTGCGCGTCCTGCGATGCGGCGACCACGCGGCGCTGCAAAATGTATCCCGCCACCAGCATCGCGCAGATGATGGCGAGCGGGATCAATGCCAGCCAGCCTGCGATGATCGCTATGACTCCGACGAAAACGAACAGGAACAGGACATCGACCATCAGCACGACCGAGGTCGAGGCGAAGAAATCCCTGACCATGGCGAATTCGGAAACGCGGGCGGCGAGCGAGCCGGTGTGGCCCTTGCGCTCGAGCAGCGGCGAAGCCAGCAACCGGCTGAATATCTTTTGTGACAGCTTGAGATCGAGCCGCCGGGCTATCTGGTCCACGATCGCGGTACGCGCCCGGCGCAGCGCGAATTCGAGCGCGAAGGCAAGCAAGACGCCGATGCCGAGCACCCAGAGCGTCTCGGTCGCCTTGTTCGGGATGACCCGGTCGTAAACGTTCATCGTGAATAGCGGCAATGCCACCGCGAGCAGGTTGATCAGCAGCGAAGCCAGCAGCACGGGAGTGAAGGCCCGCCGTTCCTTGCGCAACTCGCTCCAGAACCAGTGGCCGCGTCCCTTGGCGTGCCAGGGTGCCTCGCTTTCGCGCAGCTTGTCGGGGTCGCCCGAAACGGCGAAGAACATGCCGGCGTAATCTCGTGCGACGTCCTCGTACCGCTCCCAGCTTTCGATTTCGCTTCCCGGTCGCCAGACCAGAACATCGCCATCGCGCGCATCGAGCATCAGCACAAAGCCGCCGTCCTGCAGCTTCACCAGCGCGGGAAGCGCCCCGTTCCCGAAAGGTAGGCGGCGGGGATCGACCGGATCGAAGGTGATCCCCGCCAACTCGAGAGCCGCACCCGCCTGGTGTGCAGGGAGCAGCCCGCGAGCATCGCGTGGTAGCTGATCGAGCAGGGTGGCGGAGAAGGCCGGCCCGTAACGCCGGGCCAGCTCGGCGACACACAATGCGAGCGTGTCGATTTCCTCTCCCTCGATCAAATCTTCCACTTGCGACACCGGAATGAACTCCCCTTGCCTACCCGTCAGTTAGGGTAGGTCCTGCCTTGCAGTTCGGCCGGGACGGGCGGTCCGAAATCGAACCGTTCGCGCTCGTTCGCACCCGCTCCGGCGCCAGGCGAAATGCTCAGCGCTTCGAGGAACTTGTTCGTCGCAGCCAGCGTCTGGTATTGCGCGAACAATTGCGAAAAACGCGCCGTTTCGGACCGCACCTGTGTGTTGAACCGCGTGTTCTGCGCATCGAGCACATCTAGCAACGAGCGCCTCCCGACATTGAACTGGCTGCGATAGGACAGCAGCAGGTCGTCACTGACCTGGCTCTGCCGTTCGAGCGCCTGGACGACGCGGCCTTGCGTTTCGAGCGCCTGCCACGCCAGCCTGACGTCTTCTTCCGCTTCGCGCTGGCGCTGGTGCAACGCATAGCGGGCAAGACTTGCCTGACGCGTCGCCTCCTGCACGCGGGCCCGATTGATGCCACCGTCGAAAACATCCCAGCGCAGGACGACACGGCCCATCAGATCGTTGGTTTCGCCTGCAAAGCCATCGATATCCTCGCCTATCCGTCCGCGCACCTCGAGCCCGACAGTGGGCCAGAGATCGCCTTCGACCGAACCGACCAGCGCGTTGGCCGCATCGACATCGGCTTGCGCTTCCAGCACCAGCGGATTGCGCAGCCGCGCCATCCCGATGGCCGATTCAAGGCTCGGCGGCATCGCCGAGGCGAGGTTTGGCGGCACGACGGCCCCGCCGACGTCGACCCCCGTCAACCGCCGCAATGTAATATACGCGTTCTGCAGGTCCTGCGTCGCTTCCTCCTGCAGTACTACCGCAGATTGAAGCCGCTCTTCCGCCTGCTGGCGATCCGCGATGCTGATCGAGCCCTGGTCGACGCCCTGGCCCAGATCGGCCACGAGTGCCTGGTGGAAACTCGCATTGTCCTGCGCCGCAGCTGCGACCCGCTGCTGCAACAGCACGTCGAGATACTGCCTTGCGACCTGCAGTGCGACGAATTCCGATCGCTCCAGCACGCGCAGCGATGCGCCATCGACGCGCGCCGCCTGGCGCAGCAGTTCGCCGCGACGGCGACCGAAATCGAGCATCGTCCATTCGCCCGTGATCCCGGCTTCGAGCGGATAGAGCTCGTCGTCGGCTATGCCGAGCGTGCGGCGCGTGTTGTTTTCCAGTCGCCGGACCCCTGCCGAGGCCTCCAGCCCGATGCGCGGAGCATAAAGCCCCTGCGCCTGCTTGCGTTCGAACTCGATGGCTTCCTTGTTGAATTGCGCCTGCAGGATTTCGGGGTTCGATTTGACGGCGATGTCGATCGCCTCCTGCATCGATAATCCCTGTCCGTTCGCATCCTGGGCGATGGCTGTGGTGGCCGTTCCGGCCAAGAGTAATGCGGCAGCGGTGGCCAAGCTTGTCCTGAGCATGATCTGCCCTCCTCGATTATGGGTTCACCTGGATTTCGACACGGCGGTTCTGCGGCTCGCGCACACCGTCGGCAGTCGGAACGCGAGGCCTTTCCTCGCCTTCCGCCATGGTCGAAATCGCAGCGCGATCGATGCCGCGTGCTGCCATCATGTCGGCAACCGCATCTGCACGTCGCTGGGACAGCCCGATATTGTAGGCATTGCTGCCCGACAGGTCGGTGTGCCCGCCGATGACGAAACGCTGCCAGCCGCAAGGTCCGGCGTTGGTCGCCACGTAATCGGCCACCTGCGCCGCCTCGGTTCCCGGAATCGATGAATCGAATTCGAAGAAGATCATTCCCGGTGCTTCGCGATTGCACGCAGCCGTCGTCGGCGCGGTCGGCTGAGGCTGGGGCGCCATCGGCAAAGGGCCGCGGTTCATCAGGTCCGATGCGAAATTGCACTTCGACAGGCTGGTTTCGTCGCGATTGCCGCGATCGAGGAAGCCCAGCGCAATGCCGCACTGGACCTTCGCTTCCGAGGCCCAGAGATAACGTGTGTCGTTCGCGTCGATGATCGACTGGTCGGTGGTCAGCGCCAGCGCAGCATCGTACCGTTGCTGCACTTCGCTCTCCAGCGTGCCGGCATCGGCGGAGGTCCAACCCTCCTGAGCCAGCGCGCTTGTCGGCAGCAGGGCCATTGCGGCACCCGCGGCTGACAGGATCGTCGCCATTTTCTTCATAGTCTTCCCCCTGTTTTGGCTCGGTTTCGATCAGGCGTGCGTGGCGGCTTCGAGCACAGCAGCCGTCTCGTCGTTCATCGGCCCCATCGCCGCGACGCCCGGTCCACCGGCAAAGATGCCGGTGTCGAGCAAGGCGGCGAGCGCATCGTCGCCAATCGCGTGGATCGCAGACGGTGCCTGGGCCTCGCCATCGGCAAAGAATTCGACCACGCCGTCGACCGCTGCTTCCGCTGCGATTTCGCCCAGCGCGGCATCGGCCGCGACCGCCAGGGATGTGGCATCGTCCACCACCGGCGCCTGCATCAGCAACAGTGCCTCCATTCCCGAAACCGCATCCGAAGCCATGGCCAGCGGCGTGTCCACGGCGCTGGTCTCGACCTGTTGCGTACCGAACGCCGTGGCCTGCACGGCATCGACATCGTCGAGCGTCGCGGCGATCTGCGTTGCGGCGGGGGCAAGGTCAGGTCCTTCCGACCAGTCATCGGCAGCTTCGGCCGAGCGACCCGCCGATGCCCAGGCTACCGGTTCGCCCACGATCAGATTGCCGGTGTCGTCCGTGGCATAGGCAGGTGCCATGATACCGACGAACCCGTCCCCTCCTGCCAGCGTGACATGCGCTTCGGCAGGCCATGAGTCGGGTTCGGCTGCGAGCGACTGAGGCAGGGCGAGCGCCGCTGCAGTCGCAGCGATCGACGCCGTCTCGGCCGTGCGTTGCCCGGCGCGGTGCAGCGCGGTCGCAAAGATCGCATCGGCAATTTGCCCGCCGGATCCGTCGGCTTTGGTAAAGTGCGATGTGCCCACCACGGTCACGTCGTCGTTGGCCGCGCTGTAAGGTGCGCCGCCACCGGCAAGATCGATTGAGACGATGCCCAAATCGTCGAGGCTGGCGAGCTCGCCTTCGTCAAGCGATCCGTCGCTATCCGCATCCTGCCAGACGCCGAAATCGGCCCAGTCCGCATCTGCTGCGGTCAGTCGACCGTCGCCGTCGGTATCGTACGCCAGGCGCAGGCCCTCGAGGTCGCTTGCCGCCCCGGGAGCATCATCGGTAAAGACGATATCGAGTCCGCTGCCGGTCGAGCGCGCGAGCAGGCCGTCATCCGGACCGACCCATGCTGTCAGCACTCTCCCACTGCCGTAGTCGTGCAGCACTCCGTCCGACAGACCGAGGAATTCAACCCCATCGCCATCGAGATCGAGCGCAACCGGTGCGATCGTGTTGTTCCCGGTCAGTGCGGCGAGATCGGGGATCGTGATCCCGGCCAGTTTCACCAGCGTATCGATCGTTGAATTGGGATCCCAGTCGGCCTGGTGATAGACGTAGGTATCGTTGCCGACGTGGAAACCGACTATTGTGTCACGAATGCCGAGGTCGACGCCCTGCAGATAGTCGACAACCGCGGCCAGATGCCCCTCGGTGTTGAGGATCAGCGCCGACCCGTAACTGTTGCTGTCATCGAACGTGATGATGCCATCGGAAATCGCGTGCGACTTCACGGTCTGGCCATTGATCGTCAGGGAAGAATCCGAACCATTCGTCCCGGCGCTGTTCCCGGCAACCGAAACACTGCCGGCTAGGTCGAGGTAATCGTCCGTCGTGTCGAAATCGAGGATCGTATCGTATCCCGAAACCCGGCCGTTGTCGCCGCTGCCCTGAAGGATCGCTCTCGATTCTCCATCGTCGATATCGAACTCGTCAGCGCCGGTCCCGCCGAACATGATGTCGGCGCCGCGCTGCCCGTGCAGCTCGTCGTCAAATCCGTCACGACCGACGAGGACATCGGAACCGTTGGTGCCCGAAAGACTCGTGTCGTTTGCCTGGTCGCGGTTGACCGTCACAAAGGCCTTGTCCGCCTGCGAACCATTGCTGGCCATATAGGTGAAGCTGCCACCTGCAGACCCGCTGTCCGTGAACACGATATTTCCGCCTGAACGGACGACGCTGCTTGCTCCGTGGCTCGCAGCGATGCCGCTAACTACGGAATTCAAAGCATCGTTCTGCAGCAATACCGCTTCTGGTATGATTGCCGTGCTGCCGGCATTGGTGATGACGACGTCATTGCGCGCAAAGTTTGCACCCGCGTCGGACACCGCGGAG
The DNA here is from genome assembly GCA_003248395.1 of Citromicrobium sp. Taxonomy (GTDB): domain Bacteria; phylum Pseudomonadota; class Alphaproteobacteria; order Sphingomonadales; family Sphingomonadaceae; genus Qipengyuania. The sequence continues at coordinate 6,999 of QFNA01000018.1, read as the reverse complement.
ACATCGATGGACAGGAGGGCCGAATCGGTATCTCCATCACCATCGATCACGACATACTGGAAACCCTCGGTCTGTTGCGTCGGGATCAGCGGCGGAACATAGCTCCAGCCGCCATCGGTGAAATCGAAGGTCAATTCACCCCCGAGCGCGGTCGTTGCCGTAAAGGTGGTGCCCGAAATGGCGGCTCCGGTCGAAGGTATGATGGTTCCGGTGCCGTCGTAGGTGTAGGTCACGCCGTCGACGGCGATCGACTGTACCGATATGCCGCTTCCGGATGGCGCGTCGTTGACCAGGACATTGCCGGTCACGGGCGGTGACACGGCAGTGATCAGCGTTTCCACCAGCGCATCGAAATCGTTGACAAGGATCGGTGAACCCCTGGTATCGACATCGACGTCCTGGAGCCGTGCCGAATTGATCCCGTTGCCAACGCCGATGGCGGTGACGTTGACATCGTTGTTGGCTACGAAATTTACCCAGTTGGGCCGGACCGAATCCGACAGGGAATTGCTACCGCTTCCAGTCTGCTCGTTCGGATTTCCATCGCTCAGGAAGAAGACCTGGTTGTTCGCCGAATTGCTGGGGGTCCAGTCGTTCATCAGCTTGGAAATCGCGCTGGTGAAATCGGTGTTGCCGTTAAACGGTCGAGACCCTCCAAGGTGCGGGTTGAAATCGTCGATTTGCGCCGCGAGCTGACCGAAATCGGTGAAAGACGCTGTGCTCGATGACGTGCCGGAAAAAGCGATAATCTTCGCTGTCGCCGCGCCGTCGGTCGCCTCGAACAACTCGTAGGCCGCATCCTTCAATGCGCCCAGCTGCACATTCATTTCGTCATTGTCGATGCTGCCGCTGAAATCGATGACGAAAGCGGCGTTGACCGGTTCGGTGGACACGACGGTGTCGACCAGGTCGTCGATCGCATCGGGTCCGTCGTCCACGACATTGATCGTAAAATCGTCGGAAACCGGATCGCCGTCACCGTCGGTCAAAATGACGGAAACGGGAAGATCGATATCGACATTCGTTTGCGTCACACCGATATCGGTGAGGTTCAGTTTGATCTGACCGCTCTCCTGATAGACGTCGATGTGCCCGATCATCGCGCCCGGTGGCGACGAAATTGTCAGCGTGTCAGGATCCGTGCCTCCCACTGCAGTGTAGCTCTGGGACGTTCCGTCGGTGAAATGGGCGACGAAATGGATCGTGTCACCGCCACCGAAGTTCACCATGCTGAATTGGGCATAGCTCGCATTGGCGATGTTGGTCCCCCCAGGCGGCACGTAAGGTCCCGCGCCGTCGTAGTCGGCCAAGGCGCCGAAATCGAACCGGATGAACTCGCCGGCGTCGAAATTGTTGTTGCTCAGACCCCACCCGGAGCTCGATCCATTCACGCTTGGTTCTTGGACAAGATCGGGATTGCCACCAGCCAGCCACGCGGCAAGTTCCGCGCCAGTGAACTGACCTCCATTGCCGACCGGGTTCCAGCCGGTCGCCATGGTCACTTCGCCCTCCACCGGATCGGAGACGATGACGTTATTGCTAGGCCCGACGCCAAACGAGCTGCCCTGACCGATCGACACATTGGTCACGTCGCCGTCGAGCGGAGCAAGCAGATCGAATGTGTAGGTATTGGCCAACGGATCGACAGTCAGCGTAAAGACTGCCGTGTCCCCTGCATTGTAGGTGCCGCTGCCATCCGCATCGACATAGGCCGTCAGCACATTGCCGACCTGCGTCGTCGCCAGTGGCTGGCCACCTGCGGTGATCCCGGTCAGGTTGACGGAGATCACCGGATCGCCCGGACCATCCGCTCCGGCGACGAAGTTGAGCGATCCGACAAGCGGCGGGTCGCCGGCATTGTTCGTAATCTCGCCATCGGCGATCGGCCCGGTCAGGATCGGGGTGTCGTCATCGACGTTGATCGTGAGGACACCCGTTGCCTTGTCGCTGTCGCCGTCGCTCACGGTATAACCCAGTTCGAAGCTCTGGTTGTTCTCCTCCATCCCGTCGACATGACGGATGGCGAGGTTCTGCGTCACCGTATAGGCACCGGTCCCCGGTACCAGCGTCACCGTCACGACAGTGACGAAGCCGCTGCCCTGATCCTGCTGGATCAACAGATTGTCACCCGAAGCGACGTATTGGAAGCCAGCGGGCGCACCCGTCACGTCAAACGCGATCGTACCGCCATCCTCGCCGAATTCATGCGACAGCGTCCCGCTGTTGTTTGCACCATCGGGATCGTCACCCGTGCCACCGGCATTTCCGCCCAGCACATCGTCGTCGAGCAGAACCGTGGCGTTGGCACCGGCACTTGGCCCGTCGTCGCGGAAGCTCAGTGCGCTGCCGACATCGACACTTGCGCTGTCGGTATCGCCATCGCCATCCTTGGCCGTCGCCGTCAGCGAGATCAGGCCCGCACTGCCCAGCGCAATCGCTTCGTCGGCATTGTTCGGATCGGCATGTTCGACCGCACGCAACTGGTCGAGTTCGACTATGCCGTTCGCATCGACGCTCAGGGTGAAGACCAGGTCATTGCCGACAGACGTCCGCCCGACCACCACACCACTTTCGACCGAAAGCAGGACAGTCTGTCCGGTCGCCGTGTCGACCAGTCCGCTGTCCGCGCCAAGTGAAGACACCGACAGGGCATAGGTCGCGCTGCCACTCGCTGCCGGGCCGTCGGCACCGAAATCGAAGGTGAAGAGCGAAGCGAAAGACTGGCTCGCATCCGTCGCGAGATCGGTTTCGTCGACCTCGAGCGAAGGCACGCTGCCCGATGCCGTCACCGAGGGACCATCGTCGGCGAAGCTGATCTTGCCGCCCAGGTCGAGCGTAACCATCTCGAGAGCCACGTCGCCGTCGCCATCGGTAATGGTCGCCGTACCCTTCAGCGAGACGAGCCCCGTCGCGAGCGTTTCCAACTGTGTCGCGTAGCCGCTGCTGTCGCCCGGCAGGGCGTGATCGATCTCTTCATGCTGCGTGAGCGTGACCGCGCCGCTGCCCGCGTCGACCGCAATCGTGAACACCAGTTCCCCGTTCGCGCGACCTTCGACCACGCCGCCCACGAGCGCCAGCGAAACCGGTACACCGTCGCTGGACAGGCCCGACGCGGCATTGTCCACGGACAAGGTGTAGTCCCATGTAATCGATCCGGCGCCATCCGCACCAAAGCTCGAGCTGGCAACACCGAAGGCGCCGCCGAAAGCTGCCGTGGAGCTATCGGTATCGGTAGCCACTCCTTTCGTGTCCGCATCCTGCGTCGTCAGCGTGATCGCATCGCCGTCGGTCACGCTTGCATCGATCGCCGGTCCGTCATCCCGGAAACTGAGCGCTCCGCCGATATTGACCACAGCCGTGACCGTATCGCCATCGCCGTCGCTGGCGGTCGCACTCAGCGTTATGAGGTTGGCTGCATCGAGGGCAGTGACGTCATCGCTGTCGCTCGCGTCGTCATGATGCACAGCACGCAACTGGTTCAGCGTCACTGTGCCTGCCGCATCGACCGATACGGTGAACACGTCCACGCCAGAGGTCTGCGTGCGCCCGGTGACGACGTTGCCGCTCACCACCAGCACCACGGGTTGCCCGCTTGCCGTATCGATCAGCCCCGTCGCTCCGGCGTTGATCCCGAGCGTGTAGCCGCCCACGCTGCCCGCACCGTCCGCATTGTAGTCCGGCGTGAACAGCGATGCGAAGCTGGCGCTCGCATCGGTCGACAGATCGCTCTCGTCGACTGTCAGCGCACCATCCGCCGCCGCAGTCGCAGTCATGGTCGGGACGTCATCGGAAACGCCCAGCGTCACGGTGCCCACCGACTGGTCGCCATCGATATCGGTTGCGATCACTCTCAACGATCCCAGAGCGGCGAGTTCATCGCCCTGGCTCGAATGGCCGAGGTAATTGTCCTCCAGCGTCGCCGTCACGGTGGCATCGTTGCCGACGACGGTCAGCTTCAGGGTCACGACCAACCTCGTGCCGTCCGATCCGGTGATGGTCGTATCGTCATCGCGCGACCAGGTCAGCCCACCCGCCAGATTGCCAGTGTCGCCGAATGCGAAGCCGGCATAGGGATCCGAACCGGCGACAAAGCTTATCGTCGCGCTGTCGCTGTCGGGCCCCGCGGGCGTGCTGCCGTCGGCCAAGTTCTGGTCGTCGAGCTCCAGGCTCGTATCGGCAGGATTGTCCGGATCCGCGCCATCGGTGATGGTGATCGGCTGGGTGGCGGTCGCGTAATCGTCATCGCCGTCGGTCAATCTGTAGCTGAAACCTGCATCGATCGGCCCGCCGCTGTGGTCGAGCCCCGGCTGTGGATCGAACGTCCAGTTCCCCGCCATGTCCATCGTATAGGTGCCATTGGCAGTGGTGTGCGTGGCACTGTTGCCGTCTTGCGGCACGGCGATCGTGTCGCTGCCCACGGTAAAGCTTGTGACGCTCGCCCCATCTGCCCCGAACGTGTCGTTGCCTGTGACATTGCCCAACAACTGGCCCGGCGATGCCGCATCCTCGGCGATCGACAGGGCCGTTTCGTCGACGGCAGTCGGCACGTCGTCGACGATGCCGACCTCGATCGAACCGGTGCCGATCTCGTTCCCGAGGTGATCCTTCACGACATAGGCGAAGCTTTCGGCCCCGTTGACCGTATTCGCACCGTTCTCGCCCGCATCCGTGTCGGTATAGGGCGTGTTCAGCGTGTAGGTGTACGCGCCCGTGGTGCTATCGAGCACGAGGTCGCCGTAATTCCCGATGCCATCGCTGTTCGCTCCGGTCAGGGTGTAGGTCAGCGTGCCCGACGCGTCGGTAACGGTGATCTGGCCGTCGATGTCCTTCTCGCTGTCCGATGACGGATCGCTGCCGCCCGGCAGGCCGGCTTCGTTCACCAGCGCATCATTGTCCGATACCTTGCCCGCGACATTGTCGATGTCGATTTCTAGCTTCGCCGAGGTGACGTCGCCATCGCCGTCCACCACGCTGTAAGTGAACACGTCGGTCGCATCGACATTGGTCGAATTCGCCGCACTCTGATAGCTGTAGACACCGGTCGTCGCATTGACGGTCAGCGTTCCGTAGCTGCCCTGCAGCACGTAATTGCCGCTGCCATCGGTGCTGGTGCTGGTGGTTCCTTCGCCCTCGCTGCCGATACCGGCGATGGCCTTCTCGGCGTAACCGTCCGCGCCTGCCGTATCGTTCGTCAGCAGATTGCCGCCCGTCGTTCCGCCTTCGGTGACGCTGCCGCCATCGTCGTCGAGCGCCGTCGGCGCATCGTCGTTGAAGGCGATGTTCAGCGTGGTCGCGGCCGTATCGCCATCGATGTCGGTGACGATCAGGTCGAGCGATACGTTCGCCATGCCGTCTTCGTCGTCCGGACCCGCATCATGCAGCACATTGTCGTTGAGCGTGACGGTGTAGGCGCCCGTCGCCGGATCGGTAATCTCGACCGTGAACAGCACTCCGCGCGGACCGGTTGCGACCAGCGTCTGCGTGCTGATCGAATAGGTCACCGTTTCCTGTCCGACCGTCGCCGTCGTACCATCCAGTGCCGGATCGAACTCGATCGATGCCGGTGTGTCGTTTCCGACATCGAAGGTCAGCGAGCCGGTAAAGCTAGCCTCGCTGGTATCGGCTGGATCGTCATTTACGTTCGCATCGATGTCGCCCGCAGTCGATGAGGGGTTACCGCCAGCCATGCCGTCGTCGTCAACCGTGGCCGCCACTTCGCCGCCACTCGGCTCGCTGTCCGGCTTCAGTTCGACCGTGACAGTGGCGGTGGAACTGTCGCCGTCGCCATCGATGATGGTATATTCGAAACTGTCGGTCGTATTGCCGCCACTCCCGGCGCCCGCATTGGGCGAATAGGTAAAGAGGCCGGTTGCCGGATCATAGGTTACCGTTCCCTGGCTCGCCTGGACCGTCACCGAGACCTTGGCGCCATCGGCCGTGTCGACGCCGTCGGCGCCAAAGACGTCATTGGCCAGAGCATCGATCACGATATCGGCATTCTCGCTCGCCTGGCCTGCGGGATCGTCGGTCGCCAGCGGTACGTCGTCGATCACCTCTACGTCCAGCGTCGCATTGTCCTGCGAACCGTCCTTGTCGGTCGCCACGACCGCGAAACTATCGATCAGGATATCCTGGTCCGGACCACTATGGTCGAGCGTATTGTCAGACAGGACATACTCGTAATTGACCGTCGCCGAGATCACGTCGCCGGTGCTGTCGGTCACCGGATCGACCGACACGATACGAATGGTGCCATAATCGCCCGTCAGCGTGATCGGGTATCCGATGCCCGTGCCGAACACCGCCGTGCCGCCGATGCTCAATGCGGCGAGTCCGTCGGGGCTGTCGACGGTAAAGCTGCTGGCCTGCGTCAGGCCTGCCGGATCGGGCGACGAACCGTCGGCCAGATCGTCTTCGTCGACGGTCAGTTCGCCGCCTTGCAGATCGAGGCCATTGATCACGACCGGGTCGTCGACCCCGTCGATCACGATGGTCAGCGTCGTGGTGCTGGGGTCGCCGTCGCCATCGGTGATGGTGTAGGTAAAGACCTCGCTCAGCGTCTCGCCATCGCCCAGGCCGGCAACCACGGGAAGCTCGGCGTCCAGTTCATAGCGGTAATCGCCATTCGCCTCGATCGTGATCGTGCCGTATTGCGCGGCAAACACGCTGCCGATCCCGACGGTATCGCCGTTATAGGTGACGCCGGTCAGGCTGGCGCCGTCCGCGCCGAGCGTGTCGGCAACACCGTCGCTTGCATTGGCATCGCCGAGGTCCGCACCGGTCAGGATATTGCCGTCTGCGACCAGCGGTCCGTCCTCGCCGACGCTGTCGCTATCCGCCCGCGCTGTCGGCACATCATCGACGATATCGATGACGAGATCTCCGGTGGAGCTGTCGCCATCCTGGTCGGTGATCGTCACGGCGAAGCTGTCGAAGGTATCGTCGCCGTCGGTGTTGGTGGTCAGCTCGTAGGTGTAGGAGACCACGCCCTCGCCGATC
>QFNA01000017.1 GCA_003248395.1 Citromicrobium sp. | reverse complement strand
ATCGCGCTTGAACTCGTCGCTGAAATTAGCCTTCCCCATCGTCGCCTCCTGTCCTCAAATTTAGGAATAAAGGCGTCCACAAATCTAGGGGCTATTCACAGATATGGGAAAGGGGGCTCGAATTGCGACGCGTGCGACGTTACCCGACAACGCACTCCGACTTCGATTTCTGCAAAAGCTCCGAGGCACACTTCGGACTGCGAAGGGTCGGCGCGAATGTGGGAAAAATCCATCGCGACTTCGGTCAGAGCGAAAGTTCGAACTATTTCCTCAAAGCCAAGCATTCACAGGTTGAAGCGATCTTGTCCGCGATCGATTTCAGACCGCTGGCGTCAAGGACCGCGGGAAATCGGTAGTGTCTCAGTTTGAATTTGGTTCGATTTGACCAGCCGATCTTATTGGTTGTGGATAGGCAAGGAGTTACCCACATAATGTGGATTAAATCTTCCCTATCCGCCTTTAACCGAATCAATTTGCATGAATCGACTCGGCCTGAACGTGGAACAGATTGTTCCTATTTTCCGGACCCAAACGGTCACCTGTGGATTAACCGGTAGAGGTAAGAATGTTGAAAATGGGTTGCGAAGCCCCCACTTTTAACCTAAGCGCGCTGGACCGCGCTTAGGTTAAAGCGTATGCTCCAGCAACTCGGAAGTCATTTCCGCGCCAGCCGATAGGGGCTTGCGCCATTACCAGAAACGGGTAAGGCGCTTATTACCATCCCTTAATATCGACGGGCGCTGCATAAATTGGATCGTTAGTCAACCCCGGTTCAGTTACCAGTTGGTAAGGAAGGCGGAGTATCCCGCCTTAGTTAAGGAGTAGCATGCCCAAGGGTCCCAACGGACAGAAGCGACCAGCCGACGCGATCGGATGTGCCGTTTTGGTTGGTAAGATCGCAACGGGTGAAGTTGAAGAGAATGCTTCCAGCGGCAAGAAGGGCGCTGCTGGAGGTAGAGCAAGGGCAGAGGCATTATCCTCTGAAGAGCGCTCGAAGATCGCCGCTAAAGCGGCGGAGGCCCGATGGAGTTTGGGCAATAGTCCGAACATGGAGTTGAACATGAGTGAACTTAGTCTCTTAAAGACAGAGCTGTTCGGTCAGACGGGCAGCGCCATCACTGATATCAAATTTTATCCTGGCGAGAGCACTGAGTTCTCCCCGGACGATATCGCTGGCGCTATTCGAGCTGCCATCAGCGATGTCAAAAATGGTAACGGCGAAGATATTGACCTATCGTTCTAATTAGGTTTCAAGGCCCCAACAAAAAGGGGCTATCAGTTGCCGTTCAAGACCTTATACAACCGCAGGCAAGCGGAGGCCGAAAGGCTTCCGCTTAGCTGGTATGTTGACGATGCCAATGAACTGTCATGGGCGTTCAACAGCATCCAAATAAAGCGCACCACAGCGCTCCCTAAGTCTCATTTGCGTGGGATGATTATAAATCACCCTCCAGGCTTTATGCCTCTCTCTGAGCCTAGTCCCTACACTATCTTTATCGCGGCAGGCTTAACTCCGGAAATGGAGCGCTTTGTGCTCATAAAGGAGTTGATGCACGTCTATTTCGGCCCCGGCGGGACTTATGCGACAGATTCTCAGGTAACTCTCGAAAACCATATGCAAGAAATGTTCGCCAACTCGGCAGACATTAAATCGCATCAATATGAGGCCGAAAAGCTGGCTTTGTGGATGGCGATCAGCGTGCTGACTCCTGAAACAAATCGAGAGGCGTTCCGCGACAATGTCGCAAGCGCGACAATGTCATTCGAAGACGTAGCAGCCCAACTGCGCATTCCCGTTCATACCGCAAAAGCATTACTCTCTGAGCAATACAGGAGCGAGATCTCCAATATTCTTGAGTAAGATTATGCTTGCAAACAGATAAAAAGTTCAGTATGAAATTGGGCATGAACAAGCTGCCCATCGAGAAACGCCGCCTCATCCTCAACATGCTGGTTGAAGGATCTTCGATGCGGTCGATCTCCCGCGTTGCAGATGTGTCGATTAATACAGTTTCGAAGCTGCTTGTTGAGGCTGGACAGGCTGCAATCGCACTCCACAACGATCACGTTCAGAACGTCGAAGCACAGCGCGTTCAGTGCGACGAAATCTGGTCGTTCTGCTATGCCAAGCAAAAGAACGTGAAGACCGCCAAAGCGGCCCCTAGCGAAGCTGGAGACGTTTGGACGTGGACCGCCCTCGATGCCGATACGAAGCTAATTGTATCCTATTTGGTTGGTGGACGTGACGCTGAGTATGCATTGGAGTTCATGGACGATCTGCGCGCCCGTCTCGCCAACCGTGTCCAGCTAACCACCGATGGTCACGGAGCCTATCTCGAAGCTGTCGAAGAGGCATTTGGCGCGGACGTGGATTATGCGCAGCTGGTCAAGATTTACGGTGCTGCCCCGAACGGCCCTGAAACTCGTTACAGCCCTGCCGAATGTGTGGGTGCGCGGAAGCGCGCTGTAGAGGGACGCCCCGATCTAGGTCACGTATCTACCAGCCACGTAGAGCGTCAAAACCTTACGATGCGTATGTCGATGCGCCGCTTCACGCGCCTTACGAACGCTTTCAGCAAGAAGCTGGAAAACCACATTCACGCGCTGGCGCTCTACTTCATTCACTACAACTTCTGTCGCATCCACAAGAGCCTGAAAGTCACCCCCGCAATGGCCGCTGGTATTGCCGACACACTCTGGTCAATGGACAATGTGATTGCCAAAATCGACGAAATGGCACCGCCGCCCAAGAAGCGCGGACCTTACAAAAAACGCGCCGCAAAAATTTCAAACTGAGACACTACCGGGAAATCCCAGTCTTGCGAAAACCGAGCTGATCAAGTTGTACGTCGAGATGAAGGAGCACCTTCGTGCATGACGGAAATCCCGCAGCAAGAGCAGGGCTTACTCCTCAGTCGCGCGCTGGCTACGCAGAGTTGACAGCCATGGCGCCTCTAACGTCCTGATTGTTCTCGCCGAGGCAGATCGCACCAAATAATTGCTCCGAGGCAACCTCCCGCGAGCGTAGGATGAACTTCGTCACATGACGATAGATTACAAGCGAAGGATGCAGGCGACTGTGATCGTTGCCATCGAAGAAAGCTCCGACCGCGATAGAGCGTCAATGCTGGCCAGAGTTGTTCATGAGCAAGGGTGTGTGACATGTAGGACGGCAGACTGCTCCGGGCTTCTGAAGTAATGCCCAAGGCAAACCTTTGGATTGCCGTAGCTTTACCCTGTGTTATCTTGCTGGTGTGAACCCACCAATTTCTCCTTGGTCACCTTACGAAGGCAGGACCGATGTCGTTTCGAAGGGACGCAGGACGCTCACTTCGGCCTTAGCAGATCTCGTTAGTTTTCGCACCGGTTTCTCCTCGATCGAGCTACCTCACATCTTTGCTGCGCCCGTGGACGAGGGTGAGAACGACGCGGCGCGGGACCTCGTGCGGCTCGACGCTGAACATTTAGCTAGCGTTCTGGCGGTCGGCAAGCTCGACAGCTTTGTGCGTCCGCTTGGAGGCGGCGAGGTGGCATCGCTTCCTGCATACCGGTGGGAGCTCGACGACCCACTCCCTCGCTTTGCCACCGGTGCGCTCAACCTCGATCGTTGGTGGGACGCATCGGCAGAGCTCACGCATCGAATATTCGTGGACGCCAGGCAATTCGATCATTGGCTCGCTTCGCTCAAGCCGTTCGGTCCGCTGACCGACCGGCAAATCGAGGCGATTGTCGATCCCCAACTACGAGCAGCGCGCGCTGTGGCAGCAGAGGCTGCTAAGACAAATTTCGCGAGGCAAGTATCGAGCGACAAGCAGGGGCAGCCCCCGAACGATCCCCCCGGAGTCGGCCCCAAGCTGTTGACTCTCAAAGAAGTCACCGAACTGACGACCAGGAGTTCATCCACGATCTATAATATGGTCAAGGAGGGCACTTTCCCGGAATGGATAAAGCTGGGCTCGAGCTCACGCTGGCGAGAGAGTGAAGTTCTAGACTGGATTGAAGAGCAAGCAGCCAAGCGTCCGAATCGCTAACGCCGTTTGCGCCGCGGGCTATCGATGATTTCTCCCGCTGGAATCGCATCTTCCATGATCAAATCGGCCCAGCGCTGCGCGAGCTCACGGCGGCGCGGCATGTAGGCGGCACGGTTGTAGCGCAGCTCGCTTGCACTCATACCTACTGGGCTATGCGCGAGCATAAGGTCGATAATCATGCGATCGGCCAGAAGTCGGATGTCATTGCCGAGTTCCCGCTCCGCCTGTTCGTTCATGATGGTTGAGAAGCTGGAACGCCATCCGTGAGGCACGTGGTGCCCCTTATAGCCTTCGCGGTTGTACAGATAGCCGATCGCGTTCTCGCTGATCGGCTTCAACCCCGAGCGTGCACCAGGAAATACGAAGGGCGAACGTCCGCTCAGCCAGCGCACCGCTCGCAGGGCTTCGACAGATTGTCTCGACAAAGGAACTGGATGTTCGAAAGCCTCATCGCTGCGAAGCTGCAACTCCTGTTTAATCTTGTCCGCGGGGACTTTCCAAAGCGCTTCGCTGTCACTCGTGTCGGTAGCAGCCCAATCGACTCCAACGATGTCTTCCCATTCCATGAAGCGAACCATGCCGGGGCGTTGAGCCGTCAGCGCGAGCACGCGCGCGGCAAGACGATTGACCGGCGAGGCGCCTGCGCGATCAATGTCACCGATCATCGTGCGAATCGTATCGACCGTCATCAGTGCCGGATAGCGCTTGGATGGCGGTAATGGCTTCAGGGCGTCATTGATGTCGACAGCGGGGCTTTCGAGCCGCGCGCCTTCTGCATTCGCATAGCGATAGATTGCGGCTACGCGTTGCTTGATCCGGCGGGCCGTTTCGATGGCACCGCGGTTTTCAATCCTGCGAAGCACGGACAGCAGAAGCGGCTTGTCGATTTCCGCCATCGGCATGGCGCCCAAATGAGGAAAGATGTCCCGCTCCAGACTGGTGATGACATCGTTGGCGTGGACCGGCTTCCAGCGTGCCGTCTGAAGTGCGTGCCACGCGCGCGCGACGTCCTCGAAGGTCCTGCTCGTTTCGCTCTCGCCTACGAGGCGGCCTCGCTTGATGGCGTGTCGCGGATCGCGCCCCTCGCGAAGGATCCTTTTTGCATCATCACGTTTCTCTCGCGCGTCTGCCAGCGAAACCTCGGGATAGGCGCCCAAGGTTAGCAAGCGCTCCTTCTTTTCGAAGCGGTATTTGTAGCGCCAGCTTTTATGCCCGCTCGCCGATATGTGCAGGTGCAGGCCTCGGCTGTCGGTGAGCTTATAGGCCTTTTCTTGTGCAGCGGCGGCGCGCACTGCTTTATCCGTCAGCATCCAATACCCCCAAACGGTTTGATCGCTTACCCCCTTCTTACCCCCACTCGCATCTGGATGGGGCTGAACAGGGTCGGACACCACAGGAGTCGCAAACGGCGGTTTTGTAAAGCTTTCCGCCAAATTTTGGAGGGGATTGGCCGGCCTTAAAAAGGCCGATGGCGGAGAGGGTGGGATTCGAACCCACGATAGGGTTGCCCCTATACCGCATTTCGAGTGCGGCGCATTCGACCTCTCTGCCACCTCTCCGCATGTCTGGGTGTGCTAGCGGGCCATAAGCCCCGGCCAAAGCGAGCGCGCCGGTTAGCTCACGCCGATACTCTTGCCAAGCCCCTTTGACTGCTAAATCGGGGGATCGAATTCGCCGAAAGCTTGTCTGATATGCTATCGATCCCATATTCCGCCTCGACATGGACAGGGCATCTTTTTTCTCCGCGCAGGCTGGCCGTACCATCGACGCGCCGACCCGTATCCAGACCCGCTTTGCAATCGGCGACGTCGTGAGACACCGCGCATTCGATTTTCGCGGCGTGATCTTCGATATCGACCCTGTCTTCGCCAACAGCGAAGAATGGTATGAATCGATTCCGAAAGACATAAGGCCAGATCGCGAACAGCCGTTCTACCACCTTCTCGCCGAAAACGACGAGAGTGATTATCTCGCCTATGTCAGCCAGCAGAACCTGATCGAGGATTCCCTGTCGGGCCCGGTCTCGCATCCGGATGTCCACCAGTTTTTCGAACAGTTCGAAAACGGCCGCTATCGCATGCGGAGAAGCCTTACACATTGATCTGGTGTGGGGTGAGGTGTGGCTTGCACAGTCATACCAAGCCCGCTACGTGCGCGCTCCTGCCAAAATGGCATGCGGAGCAGTGGCCGAGTGGTCGAAGGCGCACGCCTGGAAAGTGTGTATACGGTAACCCCGTATCGAGGGTTCGAATCCCTCCTGCTCCGCCACCATTCCTGCGTTTCAGCGTTTTTCGCCCTCAATCAGCCGTTCGTCCCACGGTACGTTATTGAAAATTAGCGGCCGCGTAGTCGGCGATTTCCTCGACGGCCTTGTCGATCCCGCTTTTGCCGGTGCCGCCGATCAGGCCCGCGCCGACCTCTGCCTGGCTTCGGACAGTCGAGAGTATCCGCCCACCCTGATCCACAAACTCGGCTTCGAGCACGATTTTCGATCCCCCGGCTACGCCCGGGGCGAGCCAGCGGCCGACACGGCTGCCTTCGTCGAAACCCACGTAGCGCCAGCGTATGGTTAGTTGCTGGCCCGGATCGAAGACGGGTGACTGGCCGGAGAAGAGTGCGGTCTCCAGCCTTCGATTCGTGTAGCCGAGGTCATCGGGATCGATCGTGACGCTCGATGGTGCGCGGACCACCGTGGCAGTCGTGAACCGCTGGCTGCCGGCGTAGGGCTGTTCGACGGTCAGCATGCTGCTGGTGCAAGCCGACAACGAAAAGGCGGCGATTGCCGCGAAAGCGATCCGGTTCATTGTTACCCCCATTGTTCCCGCGAACGGATTTGTTTTTGAAAAGACCAGAAGAGTCGACGGATCAAGTCGCTGGGGAGTGAAACACGTTGAAAAGCGGACTGAAACCTCCCGAGGGCAAACGACCGCCTCAATCCGAAGGCTGATGCGGTGCAGGGGCTGCCGCTCTGCTTGCGAGGAGGCTCTGTGTGTCGGGATAAAGTCGCGCCAGAACTGCCATGGCCACGGCACGCAATTCGACCGCAATGGCGCGTTCTCTGGTGCCGGGTTCGCTTTGCCGTGCCGTGTCTTTCAGGGTCTGTGCGCGGCGGGCCACTTCTTCTTCGACCACCGGTTGCCAGAACGGAGGGTGCTCGCCCTCGGACCATTCCCCGCGACCGCGTCCATAATGTGCTACGGCAAGGTAGCGCAGCACGGCCGTAACTGTAAGCCGCTCGAGGAAATCGCTAGCCCAGCGCATCGAGGAGCCGTCCTCCCCGCGTGCCAGGTTGATGCCTTTCGCGACCCCGGTAGCGCCAAGTGCGCCGAGTATGCCGCCGACAATCATCCCGCCGCCTAGCGTCAGGCCTCCGGCTGCCAGGTCGGCCGCCAGGCCACCCACTGCGCCGCTGAACAATCCGCCGAGCGCTGCGGCCGCGCCTTCAGGCGTCTTGGCAGCGTGAGCGTAGTCTTCGCCCACCCGCTCGAGAACCTTGCTTGCCGCTTTCCCCGACAGTCCGTGCAACTTGATCAGCTCGTCGGTGGAGCTAGCGGTGGATTCGGCCAATCGCCTGGCAAGTTCGCCCATCGCCTTCCGCGCTGCGCGATCTTCCTTCCCCCCACCTGTCAGGGCTGCGGCGAGCTTTCCTTGCCAGTTCGGTTCGTCGACGTCTTCGCGATCGTTCGCAGCACGCGCGAGGTAACGCGCGAGGACATTCATCGATGCATCGAAGCGCGCCAGGTTGAGGTCTTCCCACTTCTTTCGCAAGCCCGCCATCGCCGCCTGCTTTTCAGAAGGCAGCAGCGGGGTAACTGTATCGAGCAGTGCCCCCTCCTGCACCCATACGCGGGCAAAGGCATCGAGAGGGAGCACTGCGCGTACCTGACCCGGCGCACCCACGTCACTCCAGCGTGCCTTTTCCCCGCTTACATCTTCGCGGGGAGGGCCCATCTGGTTGAGCAGAATGACCACCGGCTTGCCGATCCAGCCCAGCACTTCCATCTCAAGGTCGACATAGCTGGCACTTGCCGGGTCTTCCGCCGCATTGACGAGATAGAGGATGACATCGGCCTCCTCGCGCGCATTCTTCACCGCCTGCTGGCTCGACCACAAGGGGCGCTCGCGCCAGCGATCCCACACCTGCGTCAGGAACCAGCCGATGGGATTTCCGCTGTTGCGCAGCCGTCCGAGCAATCGCGCAGTATCGCCAAAGCCGGGCGTGTCCCACAGCATCAGCGTATCGTCGCCCTGCTGGACGAGGACATAACCCGTCGACAGGTCTGTCACATGCGCCGCATCGCGCACTTCGCCAACATCGCGGCCCAGCAGCGTGCGTGCCAATGTGGTCTTGCCGGCATTCGTATGGCTGATGAGGCTGAGATTGACCGTTGTGCCGGTGCCGGGGACATTATCGCTATCGTTCATCGCGCCAGCTCCGCATCGGGTATCAGATTCGCCTCGATCCGCTGCGCCAGCGCATCGTCGCCGACATGCGATAGATCGACGCCAAGCGGGTTGATCCCGGCGGGGGCAAGCGTGCTGCGCCACCCCTCCAGCCGCGTAGCGATGCGTTCGTCAAGTCCTGCCTGACCGGCGAAA
This sequence comes from Citromicrobium sp., assembly GCA_003248395.1. Classification (GTDB taxonomy): domain Bacteria; phylum Pseudomonadota; class Alphaproteobacteria; order Sphingomonadales; family Sphingomonadaceae; genus Qipengyuania. The sequence continues at coordinate 10,835 of QFNA01000017.1, read as the reverse complement.
TGTGCGCGATAGGGGCTTTCGTCGATCAGCGCGCCGAGCATGGTGCCGCCACCGCGCCGCTCGTTCGCTTGCGCCAGCGCAGCGGCAATCGCGCCGTGGTTCTCGGCTTCGGGAGTCGCGGACAAAGTGTAGAGCAGAAGGTGGTAATCATCGTCGGGATCGGCGGTGTGAGTTTCCGCCCAAAGATCTTCTCCGCCATAGTCGACCGGTTCGTCGAAATGTACCTCGGCCCGCTCGCCCAGCACCGTGCGCAGGGCGGACGCAAGCCGGCGCTTTGTTTCCTCGCCTGGGCGGTAGGCATAGGGGGTCACCCGCGCACGGCCCGGTGACGAACCGCTTTCGCGCAGTAGCCTGCGGATGTAGAAATCTTCTTTGCCCGCGACCGGGAAATTCCGGGAGAGCCGCAGCGCGCGCACCCCCTGCCACAGGGACAACAGCAGGCGCGGTACGATTACCAGCCCGGTCAGCGTGACGGCATAGAGGTGAAACCAGGGCCCTGCGTTCACTCCGCCTGTGTCGGGGCCGGTCCAGCGCATGGCAGCGATCTCGTCAACCGGAGGTAACGCCACGCCGCTCAGCGTGCTGGCCGGGCCGAGGATGGTCGCCAGCAACCAGTGGACCGTTTCCGGCCCCAGAAAGGTGCTTTCCCACCCGGCGCGATATTCGGTGACCAGCGCACGGGCGTAAATTCCGCCAATCAACCCGATGGCAAACAACGCCGCACCCAGATGCAATGTGCGCGAACTGCGCGCCATGGCCAGCGGTGCCGAGGCCGCGGCCCAGCGTGCGGAAAAGACCGCGGCGGCACGCTGGATCGTGCTGCCCTGCTCCGCGCCCCTGGTCCCTAGGCTGCCGAGCCGGGAAAGGCCGCGCAACAGCGGGTCAGCCGCCCGCGCCTGAAGCCCGGTAACGAGCGACAGGACGATCCACAGATAGACCAGCAAGTTCCAGCCAATCGTGCCGAGAAGCGGTACGGCGAGCAAATCCATCCTCTTGTCGGTGCCGAATTCGTTGGCCAGAACGCCGGCGGCCAGCGCCAGCAACGGCACGACCCAGCCAATCCATGTCGGCCACCGGCTTCCGCGCAAGAGGCGTTCGATACCGGGATGACGGGTCGTCAGTCGGGTTGCGGCAAAGCCTGCGCGGGCGGCAAGGAATCGATTCTGTGCTTTGGAGCCTTTCAGGCCTGCTGCCTCGCCGCGTGCATGCACCAGCGCCTGCTCGCGATCCTCGCGCGTAAGCAATGCGCCTTCGCGATCCTCCAGTTCGACCGCGCGAACCAATTCAAGATCGCGCGCTTCAACTTCCCTCATGCGGTCCCCTTATGCGGCGCGTGATCCAACACATGTCTTATGACTGGGTAACCCGATTGGGCAAGGGTACGTTCCAACGAATGGTGGCAGTGGCGAATGCGTCAAAGTAGGCAGCGATGGTCCTTAATGTGGAGAAGGGAGCGTTTGGCTCAATCGCTGCAGGACGTCCAACTCATTCGGTGGGACTTTCCCGCTGGCCAAGAAGCTTGTCAAGTATCGCAAATTGCCGCTGATATGATGGGGAGGCGGTGGTGGTAGAGCTGACTGATTGCCGTGGACTCATCAAAAGCATGCCGAGTGAAGAAGCATTATACTTGATAATGCGACTGACTCGCATTATCCGACCATCTCATCATGAGAGAGCGGGAACGCAGATCGAAGTCCCTCCTTTCGCGAATATTGGAGTACCTGTCAGGTGACATTTCAGCCGGTTGATCGGAGCGAGTTCCAGCCGAGTGCAGCATTGAGCATTGAAGCCGTGACCCGTGTCACGCACCTGACGGACCGCCTGTTTTCCCTTGCCATCACGCGAGCGCCTGGTTTCCGTTTTCGTTCGGGTGAGTTCGTGATGCTGGGCCTCCCCAACGAAGGCAAGCCGTTGCTCCGCGCCTATTCGATTGCCAGTCCGAGCTATGCCGACGAGCTCGAGTTTCTTTCGATCAAACTTTCCGATGGGCCGCTCACCTCGCGTCTGCAGCACATCTCGGTCGGCGACCCGGTGTATTGCGGAAAGAAGCCGACTGGCACGTTGGTGACTGATGCTCTGTTGCCGGGGCGGCGCCTTTTCCTGCTGGCCACAGGTACGGGGCTTGCACCTTTCATGAGCCTGGTCCGCGATCCTGACCTTTACCGACAGTTTGCAGAAATTGTCCTCGTACATTCGGTGCGTCATGTCGCGGAGCTTGCGTGGCGAACTGTTCTCGAAGGGCAATTGGCGGGCGACCCGCTGGTGCAGGACGAGGCGCTTCTGCAATTTCATTATTTGCCAACAGTAACGCGCGAGCAGTTTCGCAATCAGGGGCGCATTTCTGCACTGATCGAAGAAGGGCGGCTGTTCGAAAGAGTTGCCGGCGCGAGGCGTTTCGATCCCGCTACCGACCGCGTGATGCTCTGCGGCAGTATGGCGATGATCAAGGATCATGCTGCGCAGCTCGAACGGGCCGGGTTCAACGAGGGCAGCAATTCAAAACCGGGACATTTCGTGATCGAGCGCGCCTTCGTCGGGTGAATGACGCGTGGGTTGGTCTGGGGGATCGGATGCCACATGGCGAAAGGGAGAAAGTGTGCTGATCGGAAAAGTTGAATTCGCACAGGTGATCATGGTCAGGCTGTTCCGAACCTGGTCTGCCAGCCGATTGGCCGCGCGCGACCAGTTCCGCGCCATGCATGCCATCGTCGTACCTCTGGGCTTGCCCGAGAGCACTGGACCCGCGTGTGCCAGCCTTTTCGAACTCGTCGAGGCTCATCTCGGCCGCCCGCTGATGGCGGAATGTTGTTGCAGCAAGAATTTCTCGACCGATGAAAGGGCGCTGATCGGAGTTGTTTCCACCGCGCCGCAGGCTGGCGCGGTTTTGGGCAACGAGGCAATCCCGCACGGATTGCCCGCGTCGGTATGCTGGGCAGTCGCAAAAGTTCGCGATGCGTTGGGTTTGCCGCCCGAAGTGTTTCATATGCAAATCACAAGCTCACACGTCTCCTGCCCCTTCGACGAGCAACCATCGCTGGGGGGCGCAAGCCATGAGCTTTGATCTGGCGCAACTAACCTTTACGCCCGACCTGCGCACGGTGCAGCCCGTGCACGCGCGACTGGTCTGCGGCATGCGCTACACGCACGTTGCGCGGCGCGTGCGCGACTATTCACACGACGGGCTGGCCCGGCATCTGGGAAGTCGCTGCGCGGTGCAGGCCTTCCATGTTTTCATGGACGAAACCGGTCGCGCGTGGCCCGAGCCTGTCGTGCTCAATCCACCATGCCAGCCCGCCTTCAGCTACGATGAGATGCTGCTGACCGACTTGTGCACCGCTGCCGCGCGAAACGATCGCGAGTGTTTCGACGATCTGGTTCGCGATATGATCGCGGAGCGCCAGCGCGACGCCATATGGTCTGCCGCTCGCCGAATGATGCGGTATCTTGTTGCAATCGTCCGCTGACCGGAATCGCGCTTGGCTTTCGAAAGACGAGTATCTAGTTTCTCTCAGCAACCTAATGCTGAGGAGAGCGAGCATGTCGAAGGCCTATGCCAATCTGATCGATGGCGAAATGGTAACCACAGAGCAGACGCTCGAAGTCATCAATCCGGCCACCGAGGAAGTCGTTGGCCGCGTACCCTCCTGCGGGAAAGCGGAACTCGATCGTGCTGTTGCAGCAGCTCGGGCGGCATTCAAGGACTGGCGCAAGACTGGGGCAGGAGAGCGCCGGAAGGTCGTTGAGGGCATTGCCACCGCGATCAAGGACAATGCCGATGAACTCCATCGCCTGCTGACGACCGAGCAGGGCAAGCCGCATGCGCATGCGCAGCAGGAAATCTACGGTGCCGCCGGACTGGCAAACGCGCAGTCCACACTGACGCTTGACGATGTGATCAACCAGGATGACGATACGCGCCTTAGCCGGACGCGCAGAGTGCCAGTGGGCGTCGTCGGCGGGATCGTTCCTTGGAATTTTCCCGTGATGATGGCGATTCAGAAAATCGTCCCAGCTCTGGTCGCAGGGTGCACCATTGTGCTCAAGCCCTCCCCATTCACGCCGCTGACAACGCTGCGTATCGCCGAACTGATCAAGGATGTCGTGCCAGCGGGGACAGTCAACATCATTACCGGCCCCGATGAGCTCGGCCCTCTGATTACCGAGCATCCGGATATCGACAAGATCACCTTCACCGGGTCCACGGCGACCGGCAAGAAAATCATGGAAGGCGCGAGCCGCGACCTGAAGCGCATTACACTCGAGCTCGGTGGGAACGACGCATCGATCGTACTGCCCGATGCCGACGTCGAAAAGGTGGCGCAGCAACTATTCTGGTCGAGCTTTTCCAACGCCGGACAAGTCTGCATCGCGGCAAAGCGAGTGTATATTCATGCGGATATTTACGACGATCTGGCGCACGCCATCGCGGATTATGCGAAGACGGTGGTCGTTGGCGACGGATCGCAGCAGGGCACCGGCGTCGGCCCGATCCAGAACCGCAAGCAGTACGACCGCGTGCTCGAGCTGATTCAGGATGCGAAGGACAATGGCTATCGCTTCCTCACCGGAGGCGAGGGAGGCGATCCTTCGGGCACCGGCTATTACGTGCCGATCACGATCCTCGACAATCCGCCCGAAGATGCCCGCATCGTTGCCGAGGAACAATTCGGCCCGGTGATGCCATTGATGAAGTTCGACAGCGTCGAAGAGGCGATCGAACGCGCCAACAACTCCGAATACGGGCTAGCCGGTGCAGTCTGGACCGCCGATACCGACAAGGGTGTCGAAATTGCGGAGCAGTTGGAAACCGGGACCGTCTGGATCAATGAATTCATGCATTTGTCACCCTTCGCGCCGTTCGGGGGGCACAAACAATCCGGTTTTGGCGCCGAATACGGCATCGATGGACTCAAGGAGTTCACCTACCCGCAGGTCATCACGGTAAAGCGCGACGCCAAGGTCTGAGCTTGCATGAACATCGCGCGTGCCTAGGGTGCGCGCGATGACCGAACCAAAAGCAGCATGGCGCTTCGCGATCGATCGCGGAGGGACCTTCACCGATGTCGTTGCCACCACGCCCGATGGGCGGCTGGTGACCGACAAGCTGCTTTCGGAAAATCCGGAACATTATCGCGATGCCGCCAGCGAAGCTGTGCGGCGGTTGATGGCGGAGCATGGCGACGGCGCTATTGCCGAACTCCGCATTGGCACGACGGTGGCGACCAATGCCCTGCTCGAGCGCAAAGGCGAGCGGGTGGCGCTGGCGATCACCAAGGGTTTCGGCGACGCGCTGAGGATCGGGACGCAGGCGCGACCGGAAATTTTCGCGCGGCACATCGTCCTGCCCGAGCAATTGCCGGCGCGGGTAATCGAGATTGCCGAACGTGTCAGCGTAGACGGCAAGGTGCTATTCCCGCTGGACGAAGACGCGGCGCGGCGCGATTTCCAGGGCCTGCGTGATGACGGTTTCGATGCGATCGCCATCGTTCTCATGCATGGCTGGAAGTATCGCGAGCACGAGGAGCGGCTGGGGCAAATCGCACGTGAAATCGGTTTCGCGCAGGTCAGCGTGAGCCATGAAGTCGCCCCGCTGATCAAGCTGGTGCCGCGCGGCGATACGACGGTGGTGGACGCTTATCTCTCGCCGGTCCTGAAGCGATATACGGACACGCTACGTGCTGCACTGCCCCAGGCGGACAGGCTGCGTTTCATGCAGTCGAATGGAGGGCTGGCGGAGGTCGGCGCGTTTCGCGGCAAGGATGCGATCCTGTCGGGTCCGGCGGGGGGCGTGGTCGGCATGGTGGCCGCCGCAGAGCCGCTCGGGCACAGCAAGCTCATCGGTTTCGACATGGGCGGGACCAGCACCGATGTCGCGCATTATGCGGGCGAGTACGAATTGACCGGCGACAGTGTGGTAGCAGGTGTGCGTGTCGCTGCGCGGATGATGCAGATCCACACTGTGGCGGCAGGCGGCGGGTCGATATGCAGCTTCGACGGAGCGCGGTTTCGCGTGGGTCCCGAAAGCGCCGGAGCCAATCCCGGGCCGGCCTGCTATCGCAAGGGCGGGCCGCTGACGGTCACCGATTGCAACCTGTTCCTCGGGCGGATCGACCCGGCTTTCTTCCCGAGCGTGTTCGGTCCGGAAGGGGACGAGCCACTCGATCCGGCTGCGGCGCGAGCGCGACTGGAAGAGGTTGCGGCAGTGCTGCCGGAGCCGAAATCGCTTGGGGAAATTGCCGAGGGATTTCTGGCAATTGCGGTCGACAACATGGCCAATGCCATCCGTAAAATCAGCGTGGCGCGCGGGCATGACGTGACCGCCTATGCGCTTGCCTGCTTCGGCGGGGCGGGTGGGCAGCACGCCTGTAAGGTGGCCGACGAGCTGGGAATCGAGACGGTGCTGGTGCATCCGCTGGCGGGAATCCTGTCCGCATATGGCATCGGGTTGGCGCCGGTGAAGGTTATCCGCGAGGTCAGTTTCGGAAAGAATCTGGGCGAAGATTACGGAGACGCGTTGCATACCCTTGTCGATGAATCGCTTGATTTGCTCGCCGAACAGGGCGTTGCGCGTGACAAGGTGTTGCTCGAGCGTCGAGCGCGTTTGCGTTTCGCCGGCAGCGACAGCATGCTGACCGTCGATATCGGCGATCGGGCGCAGATGGACGAGACATTTCGCCTGCTCCACCGCCAGCGGTTCGGCTATTCCGATGCCGATGCGCCGATCATCGTCGAGGCGCTCAGCGTCGAGGCGAGCGGCAGCTCGGGCGGACTTGCGACCGCTCAGGCCGATCCCGTGCCGACTCCCGGCAAGCCGAGCGGCGACTGGCACACACTGGCGCGTGCGCAGATGAATGGCGGGCAGGAGGTTTCCGGCCCGGCGCTGATCGTCGATCCCGGCTCCACCACCGTGGTCGAGCAGGGCTGGCAGGCGCGGCTGGCAGAGGAGGGCACGCTGGTCCTGACCCGCACCGAAAAGCTCGAACGCGAGCGTGCCGTGGGCACGCAGGTCGATCCCGTCCGGCTGGAGATATTCAACAACCTCTTCATGGCGATTGCCGAGGAAATGGGCGTGGTGCTCCAGTCCACGGCGACATCGGTCAATATCAAGGAGCGGCTCGATTTCTCCTGCGCGCTGTTCGATGCCGAGGGCAGCCTGATCGCCAACGCACCGCATATCCCGGTGCATCTCGGCAGCATGGGCGACAGTATCGCCCGGGTGATCGAGGCGCGGGCGGGCAGGGCCGACGGGCGCGGGTTCAGGCGCGGCGATGCCTATGTCCTCAACGATCCCTATCGTGGGGGCACGCACCTGCCCGATATCACGGTGATCGTGCCGGTCTTCCATGGCGAGGAGGGCGAGGAACCGGACGCCTTCGTCGCGGCGCGCGGCCATCACGCCGATATCGGCGGGATCGCGCCCGGATCGATGCCGCCTGAAAGCCGCACCATCGAGGAAGAGGGGGTGATGATCGACAACCTCCTGATGGTCGACGAAGGGCGGTTCCGCGAGGATGCGGTGCGCGCGGCGCTGGCTTCGGCGAAATACCCTGCCCGCAATCCCGATCGCAATATCTCCGATCTGCGCGCCCAGCTTGCCGCCTGCACCCGCGGGACCGAGCTGCTCCAGGGCGCGGCGCGCGACCAGGGGCCGCAAATCGTCGCCGCCTATATGGCGCATGTCCTTGCCAATGCCGAGGAAAGCGTGCGCCGCTTGCTTGACAGGCTGGAAGACGGCAGCTTCACCTACGATATGGACAATGGCGCCACGGTGAAGGTGGCGATCAGGATCGACGATGCGACCCGGTCCGCCGTGTTCGATTTCACCGGGACCAGCGCCCAGCAGGACAACAACTTCAACGCCCCACGTTCGATCACGCGCGCAGCCGCGCTCTATGTCCTGCGCACGCTGATCGACGACCAGATTCCGATGAACGACGGCTGCCTTCGCCCGATCGAGCTGGTCGTGCCGGAGGGATCGATGCTCAACCCGCTTCCCGGTGCGGCAGTGGTCGCGGGGAATGTCGAAACCAGCCAGGTCGTCACCGATGCGCTGTTCGCGGCCACCGGCAAACTCGCACCCAGCCAGGGGACGATGAACAATTTCACCTTCGGCAACGAGGCGCACCAGTATTACGAGACGATCTGCGGTGGATCGGGCGCGGGGCCCGATCACGACGGCACCAGCGCGGTGCAAACGCATATGACCAACAGCCGCCTGACCGATCCCGAAATCCTCGAAACGCGCTTGCCCGTGCGGCTTGAAAGCTTTGCGATACGGCGCGGCTCGGGCGGTGCGGGCGCGCATGATGGCGGCGACGGGGTGGAGCGGCGCGTGACTTTCCTCGAAGAGATGCGCGCCAACATGCTTGCCAACCGGCGCAGCGTACCCCCGCGCGGCATAGAGGGCGGCGGCGATGCGCAGCCGGGCCGCAACTGGGTGGAACGCGCGGACGGAACGCGCGAAGACCTGCAAGCGACCGGATCGGCGCAGATGATGCCGGGCGATACATTCGTGATCTTGACGCCCGGCGGGGGCGGTTTCGGGGAGAAAGCCGAATGAATTACTGGCCGCTGCTGGGCATAGCGATCGTGGTGATCGGCTTTGCCCTGCGCTTCAATCCGCTGCTCGTCGTCGTGGGTGCGGCGCTGGCGACGGGGGTGCTCGCGGGGCTCGATCTGGTCGCGGTGATCGAGGCGCTGGGGAAAGCCTTCAACGATAATCGCTATATCTCGGTGACTTGGATCATCCTGCCGGTGATCGGCCTGCTCGAACGATACGGGCTCCAGCAGCGTGCCCGCACGGTGATCGAGAACCTGCGCGGCGCGACGATGGGCAAGCTGCTGACGGTCTATCTCTTGTTCCGCCAGATCACTGCGGCAATCGGCATGAAGGATATCGGCGGCCATCCGCAGGCCGTGCGCCCGCTGGTCGCGCCCATGGCGGAAGCCGCGGCGGAGAAATCGCATGGTGCGCTGGCAGAAGCCGACCGGGAGAGGGTGCTGGCCATGTCGGCGGCGACCGATAATGTCGGGCTGTTCTTCGGCGAGGATATCTTCTTCGCCATTGCCTCGATCCTGCTGATCCAGGGGGTATTCGAAAGCTATGGCTACGCCATGACTCCCTTGCAGCTTTCGGTGTGGGCCATCCCCACGGCGATCTGTGCCTTCATCATCCATAGCTGGCGCATTCGCGCGCTGGACCGCAAGCTGGGGAGGGCCGGGGCATGATTACCTATGAATGGCTCTATATCCTTGCAGGGGCTTTCTTCGCGGTCTGGTCGCTGCTGAGCCTGCGCGACCGGTGCATCGGCAATGCCGCCTTCTGGGGCTTGCTGGCCGGGAGTTTCTTCTTCGGCAGCCATATTTCGGATTTCGCCAATGGCGTGCTGGTGCTGGCCATGGTGGGTATTGCGGGTGTCGGCGGGTTGAAGCGCAGCGATCCCGCCACCACGACGCCGGAAGAACGGGCGGACCACGCATCGAGGCTGGGCAACAGGCTGTTCCTGCCCGCGCTTATCGTACCGCTGACGGCAGTGGCGGGCACGCTGCTCTACAATTACACGCCGCTGGGCGAGACCGGCCTGTTCGAGGCGCGGCGCGAGACGCTGATCCTGTTCGGTGTCGGTGTGCTCGTGGCGCTGGCGGTGGCGATGGTCTGGCTGAAACCGCCCGCGCTGGCCCCGGCAGAAGAGGGGCGGCGCCTGCTCGATTCCATCGGCTGGGCCGCGATCCTGCCGCAGATGCTGGCCGCACTGGGCGCGGTATTCGCGCTGGCAGGCGTGGGCGAGATTATCGGCGCGCTGGCCGGGGAGGTGATCCCCGATGGCAGCATCTTCATCACCGTGGTGGTCTTCGCGCTGGGCATGGCGCTTTTCACCATGATCATGGGCAATGCCTTTGCCGCTTTCCCGGTGATGGCGGCGGCGATCGGCATCCCGCTGCTGGTCGAAACCTATGACGGGAATCCGGCGGTGATCGGCGCAGTGGGCATGCTGGCGGGATTCTGCGGCACGTTGCTGACCCCGATGGCGGCGAACTTCAATATCGTGCCCGCCGCGCTGCTGGAACTGAAAGACCAGAATGGCGTGATCCGCCAGCAGGTCGGCACGGCCATCCCGCTGTGGCTGTGCAATATCGCCATCATCTATATCGGGGGCTTCCTGCTGTGGAACTGACCGAAGATATCGCCCGCAATTTCGCGCGGATCGCTGAGGCGCATCCCTGCTTTTTCGGCAGTTTCGACTGGCATAGCTGCGTGCATGGCTGGTGGACGCTGCTGACGCTGCGGCGGCTGTTTCCGGGCATGCCTGAGGCAAGGGATATCGCCGAACTGGCGGAAAGTACCTTTACGCCGGACAAGCTGGCGGTGGAGCTGGCCTATCTGGAACGGCCCGAGGCGCGCGGGTTCGAGCGACCATACGGCTGGGGCTGGCTGCTCTATCTGCAGCTCGAAGCCGCGCGGCATGAGGACCACGAGTGGGGTGCGCGCATGCGCCCGTTGGCCGATGCCTTTGCCGACAGGCTGCGCGATTACCTGCGCGTGCTGACCTATCCGATAACGGTGGGGACGCATTTCAACACCAGCTTTGCGCTGGTGCTGGCGCGCGAGTGGGCGCAGGCGAACGATAGCGTGCTTCTGGCGACGGTGGACGACTGGTCGCTGGCAGGTTTTGCCGGGCGGAGCGATTATGCCGGGTGGGAGCCGGGCGGGGATGAATTCCTGTCGCCCGTATTGGCAGCGGCCATGCTGATGAGCCGGGTGATGCCGCATGGCCAGTTTGCGCCGTGGTTCGAGCAACTGGTGCTGGCCAATGGCTGGATCGAGCGCGACTGCC
>QFNA01000016.1 GCA_003248395.1 Citromicrobium sp. | reverse complement strand
CGTGCGGCTGCTGTCGCTTTGCGTTCTCCTCGTGGCGATCGTGACTCTGGTTGCGTGGGGGCCGGTCGGCGTGGGCTGGGCGGTCGCCATTGCCATGGCACTTTTCTATCTCGCCATGACCGTCACGGTCTGGCTCATCCTGCGTAGCCTGCGGCGTGAAGAGGCGAGGGTATGACGTTTAAGGCGCTAGTCCTCGCAGGCACGAGACCGGGTGGCGATCGCTTGTCGGGCCATGAAGGCAAATCACACAAGGCCTTGATCGAATTAGGCGAAATGACCTTGCTGGAGCGTGTCGTCGCGGCGCTCCACACGGCCGGCGCCGATCAGATCGCAGTGTCGTGCGACGAGGGGCCGGTGGCTTCCGAAGCCCGACGTCTGGGGGCAGATGTGATTCCGCCTGGCACGGGGCCAAGCGAAAGCACGGCAATGGCCTTCGATGCCTTGGGGTTGCCGCTGGTCGTCACGACAGCCGATCACGCCTTGCTGCGCCCCGATTGGGTTAGCGATCTCATCGCACGGACGCCCGGCGATGCCGATCTTGGGGTGATGATGGCCGAACGGGCGCAAGTGGAAGAATCGCTTCCTGGCACTCGTCGGACGTACCTGCGGTTCTCGGATGGCGAATGGTCGGGTTGCAACCTCTTCTACCTCCGCACCTCAGAAGCTCGCCGTGCGATCGAAACATGGCGCGCGGTCGAGGCCGATCGCAAGCGACCATGGCGGATTGCCCGCCGGCTCGGGCTGGCGACGCTGCTGGATTACGTTCTGGGTCGACTGTCGCTTGCCGGCGGAATCGAGAAGCTGGGTGCGAAAATCGGGGTGGAAGCCCGTCTGGTAAGAGCGACCAGCGGGCTCGCCGCGGTGGATGTGGACAAGCCGGAAGACCTGGTCGATGTGCGACGTGTGCTATCCGAACCTGCCACCTAAGAAGGGGTAGCAACCGACATCGGGCTTGCAGCAAATCCTGCCCGATGCCGGTCGTATCTTACTCTCCGAACGTTCTTTGCCACCAACCGCGCTTCGGTTTGTCAGAATCCTTGTCAGGCGCGGCACTTGTTGCTTCAGCCGGTGCAACGTCGGTGACCGTCTCCTGAGTTACCTCGGACGCGTCAGCCTTCTTCGGTTCTGCCTTTTTCCGACGCGGCGCGCGTTTCGGTTTCTCGGCAGCTTCGCCATCGGCGGGGGCTTGCACAGCCGCTTCGTCCTTGCTCGCAGTTTTCGCAGCCGGCTTGCGACGCGTCCGCTTCGGTTTCGGTTCCTCGGCAGCAGGCGCGGGGGTGTCCGAAGTCGCTTCGTCTGCCTGCTTTGCAGAGGGCTTGCTTTTGGACGTGCTCTTGCGCTTCCTCGGCGCAGCCTTCTTCGGCTTTGTCTCTTCGGCAGTTTCCGGGGCCTCGTCCGGTCCGGCGACGACGGCCATGTCGTCGACAACCTGTTCCGACACATCTTCAAGCGCGTTCGCGTCTTCCGCCGTTATCTCGGTCTTATCGCCTCGACCGCGACCACCGCGTCGGCGGCCACCGCGTCGACGACGCTTCTTGGGCTTGTCATCGTCGCCATTGTCATCCTGTTCTTCAGGTGCATTGTCGGATTCCCGCGTATCGCCATCGTTCGATGCATCATCGCCGCGTTGCTTGTTGCGACCGCGACCACCGCGCCGACGCCGCCGCTTTCTCGCAGGCTGGTCGTTATCGTCATCACTGTCGAACTCTGCGCTGACGTCTTCGTCCACCTCGTCATCGTCATCATCGTCTTCGATAATGGCGTCGAACTTTGGCGCATCCTTTGGCTTTGGCCCGTGGCTCGATGCGCTCATCTTGGCGCCTTCTTCCTCACCCTCGGGCACAACCTCGACCTCGACGTGGTAGCGTTGCTCGAGTTCGACGAGATCGTGGCGCTTCTCGTTTAGAAGATAGATTGCTGCCTCGGTGCTGGCCGAGAGCCTGATGCGCGTTCCCTTGCCCTTGGCCGCCTCTTCCTCGATGAGACGGAGCGCCGAAAGACCGGCCGAACTTGCAGTACGGACAAGGCCGGTTCCGTCGCAATGCGGGCATTCGCGCGTGGTTGCTTCCAGCACGCCGGTGCGAAGGCGCTGGCGGCTCATTTCCATAAGGCCGAAGCTCGAGATGCGGCCGACCTGGATGCGTGCGCGGTCGCTCTTGAGCGCATCCTTCATCGCTCGTTCGACCTTGCGCGTATTCGAATGATGTTCCTGGTCGATGAAGTCGATCACCACCAGCCCGGCCATGTCGCGCAGGCGCAGCTGGCGGGCGATTTCCTTGGCAGCCTCCAGATTGGTGGACAGCGCCGTCTGCTCGATATTGTGTTCCTTGGTCGATCGGCCAGAGTTGATATCGATCGACACCAGCGCCTCGGTCGGATTGATGACGAGGTACCCACCCGATTTCAGCTGGACCACGGGATCGTACATTGCCTTCAGCTGGTCCTCGGCGCCATAACGCTGGAACAACGGCACCGGATCGGCATACTGCTTAACCCGCCGGGCATGACTGGGCATCAGCATCTTCATGAAGGCCTTGGCTGATTTATAGCCGTCCTCGCCTTCGACGACGACTTCCTCGATCTCGCGGTTGTAGATGTCACGGATCGCACGCTTGATCAGATCGCTATCAGAATGGATCAGCATCGGCGCAGCAGAAGCGAGCGTGTTTTCCCGTATTTCGTCCCATAGCCTGGCAAGGTAATCGAAATCGCGTTTGATTTCGGTCTTGGTCCTGCTCAGGCCGGCTGTCCGAACGATCAGACCCATCGACTTGGGCAGCGACAGGTCGCCGACGATCTTCTTCAGGCGCTTGCGGTCGCTTGCCGAATTGATCTTCCGGCTGATGCCGCCGCCGTGACTGCTGTTGGGCATCAGCACTGTGTAACGGCCCGCGAGACTGAGATAGGTGGTCAGGGCAGCGCCCTTGTTGCCACGCTCTTCCTTGACGACTTGAACCAGCAAGACCTGGCGACGCTGTATGACGTCCTGGATCTTGTACCTGCGGCGCAGGGCCATGCGGCGTGCTCGTGCGTCGTCGACTTCCTTGGCGCGCGATCGACCGCCTTTGCCCTGACGGCGTCCGCGTCCACGGCGTCCGCGTGGTTTTTGGTCTTCTTCCGATTCTTCTGCGTCGTCGTCGGCGTCAGCGTCATCATCGCTGTCGAGCTGGCCTTCCTCGATCGTCGCAACATCGTCCTTGTCGGATGTGTCGACTTCCTCGAGGCCGTCTTCAGCGAGATCTTCTGCCAGCGCTTCCGAACTTTCGTCGTCGGCATCGTATTCGTCACCAGGAATTTCGCCACGTTCTTCTTCTTCGGCACGCAGCCTCGCCTCTTCTTCGGCCACCTCGGCCTCGGCGGCGAGCAGGGCCTCGCGATCTTCCTTGGGAATCTGGTAATAGTCGGGATGGATTTCGCTGAAGGCGAGGAAGCCGTGGCGATTGCCGCCGAAATCGACGAACGCTGCCTGAAGCGACGGTTCGACCCGCGTTACCTTGGCGAGATAGATGTTTCCCTTGATCTGCTTCTTATCGGCAGATTCGAAATCAAATTCCTCAATCCGGTTTCCCTTGAGGACTGCCACCCGGGTTTCTTCCTGGTGGCGCGCGTCGATGAGCATGCGCGTTGCCATTGATAATTCTCCATGCGCGGCGGGGCGGGGCATGCCCGCCATTCCTGCCGCACGTATCTGTGAAAATACCGGCGACGAATGAGTCGGCGCCGGAGTTCGAGAACCGGCCTGCTTCGAAAAGCGGAGACCGGGCATTTGTGTTTACGAGGAATCTCTCGTGCAAATACGGCACAGTCCGCGCCCACGCACCGGCCGGGCAAAAACTTGCCGGACCGGGATTGGACGGGGAGGGGAAGAGCGTTTCCTGCATTAACCTATTCGAAACTTGCCAAGCCAAAACGGTCATGGCCAAGCCGGTCGGTATCCCTCTTCGTCGCGGCAAATTCGCGCCGATCGGAGGCACCGATTCAAGCTGACCGATTTGCTAGCACCGTGGGTATCAATCGGCAACTATATTGCTTCGTGCCAGCATGAACCCTTAACAGTCGAGACGACATGCTCCATCGCTGGCAACCCCTGATCATGCTCTCGGTTTCGCTGGCCGCGATCATCATCGCTCTGGTCTGGGCATTCACGCTCGCACGACCCGATCAGGGCGCGGGCTTTGTGGCTCGTGTAGAACTGCCGCAGACGCAAACCGAAGCCTCGAATCCCGTTATCGGCGGCCCCCCGACGCTACCATTGGTCGTCATCGACCCCGGCCACGGCGGGCATGACGCAGGTGCTTCAGGCCATGGGTTCGAGGAAAAGTCTCTTGTTCTCGGACTCGCAGATGCTCTTCGGCGAAGACTGATCGATGACGGAACCGCGCGCGTTGCTCTTACGCGCGAGGACGACCGTTATCTCCTCCATGCCGAGCGCTACGAACTCGCACGCCGACTGGGCGCGGATCTCTTTATTTCGATCCACGCGGATAGCGCGGGGGACAGTGAGGAAGTGACGGGTGCGAGCATCTACACCTTGTCGGATCAGGCATCGAGCGAAGCCGCAGCACGATTTGCTCTTCGGGAAAATGCGTCAGACCGGTTGAATGGGGTCGATCTGGGAAGTCAGAACGACCAGGTCAGCAGCATCCTGGTCGAACTTTCGCAGCGAAGGATCCAGGAAAAGTCCGATGAAATGGCGGCCTTGATCGAGCGGGAAGGGCAGGGCGCTCTGCAGTTCCATCCGCAGCCACGCCACTTTGCGGCGCTGAAAGTCCTTCGCGCACCCGACGTGCCGTCGGTCCTGTTCGAGAGCGGCTTCATCTCTAATGAAGCGGACGCGGCCAGACTCGCATCCGAAGAGGGAAAGCAGCGCTTTGCCAAGGTCCTGTCGCGCGCGGTCGAAATTTACTTCATCCGAAATCCTGACACGGACGAATGAGGCGATTCTTGTTCTGGCGCTGTTCGGAAACGACGTGCTAGGGGCCACTTCTGAAAATGGAACAAGCTTTCGATCTTTCGTATGTCCGCAGGCGTTTGACGGGCGACCCGCAACGGTTTGCCAGCTGGATCAGGCGCAACTGGCATTTGAATGCCAAATTACGGATCGTTACCTATCTGATCGGGATTGCGCTGGTCCTTCTGGTGCTCGCTTGGGCTTCGCTCGCCCGCAATTTGCCCGATGCGAATTCGCTGCTGGATTACGAGACTCCTTTGCCGACGGTGGTTCGGGGCGTCGATGGCGAGATTGTCCATTCCTACGCGCGAGAGCGCCGCGTCCAGTTGCAATATGCCGACTTTCCGCAGCCGATGATCGAGGCTTTTCTTTCCGCTGAGGACAAGACTTTCTTTTCTCACGGCGGGGTCGATTTCACGGGCACGCTGAATGCCGTGGTCGATTATGCGACCAAATATGGATCGGACGAGCGCGCCGTGGGCGGTTCGACCATCACCCAGCAGGTCGCGAAAAATCTGCTTCTAGGCGACGAGTACTCTGTAACGCGCAAGCTCAAGGAAATGATCCTCGCCCAGCGCATCGAGGAAGTTCTGACCAAGCAGGAGATTCTGGAGCTTTATCTAAACGAGATTCCACTGGGTCGGCGCAGCTTCGGCGTGCAGGCAGCATCGCGCGCCTATTTCGACAAGGATGTCGGCGATCTGGAACTCCACGAGACCGCTTTCCTATCGATCCTGCCCAAGGCACCCGAACGCTACGGCCGGTCGCAATATGTCGATCTGGCCATCGCGCGGCGGAATTTCGTTCTCGACCAGATGGTCACAAATGACTTTATCGGCGAGCAGGAAGCCGCCAGCGCCAAGGCTCAACCCTTGGGATTGGTGCAACAGAGATCCGAACGATCCGCGGATGCAGGCTATTTTCTCGAGGAGGTCAGGCGACAATTGATCGAGCAATTCGGTGAGACAGCCGAGGACGGCGGGAATAGTGTCTATGCGGGCGGGTTGTGGGTCCGGACATCGCTCGACACAGAATTGCAGGATGCAGCGCGTGATGCGCTGCGCGGTGCCTTGCTGCGCTATCATGGCAATCGCGGCTTCACAAAGCCGATCGCAACGCTAAATCCCGACAATGGCGATCTACATGGACAGCTCGCATCGTCCAATCTCGGGATAAATTACGAGGACTGGGTTGTCGGCGTCGTTACGACTGCAGGATCGTCCGCGCAAATAGGTCTGGCTGACGGCGAGGATTATTCACTCAGTGGTGCGCCGGGCTCGCTGAAGGTTGGCGACGTCGTTGCTGCCGTGAAATCCGGCCCGGGCTATCGCCTGCGGACTGTCCCCGAAATTTCTGGTGCGTTCTTGGCCGAGGCGCCGCAAACCGGCAGGGTCTTGGCAATGCAGGGCGGGTTTGACAGCAGGCTCGGCAGTTTCAACCGAGCGACGCAGGCTCTGCGTCAGCCGGGGTCAACGATCAAGCCATTCGTCTACGCATCAGCGCTGGATCAGGGCATGACCCCTGCGACGCAGGTTCCGGATCAGACTTTTTGCGTCTGGCAGGGTGGCAATCTTGGTGAGAAATGTTTCCGCAATTTCGGTGGCGGAGGCGGTGGCACGCATACCATGCGGTGGGGACTCGAGCAGAGCCGTAACCTCATGACCGTCCACATCGCGGACGATGCCGGAATGCAAAATGTCGTCAAGACCTTCTCGCGAGTTGGGATCGGCGACTACGACCCGTATTATTCGTTCGCACTGGGGGCCGGCGAAACGACCGTTGCGAAAATGGTCAATGCGTATGCGGCCCTCGCCAATTGGGGCAGGCAGAACAAGGGATCTGTCATCGATTACGTGCAAGACCGTCGCGGCAAGGTGATTTACCGGTCCGACGATCGACAATGCACCGGTTGCAACATGGCCGAATGGGATGGCCAGCCCATGCCCCGTTTCGACGCTGGTGGTAGACAGGTACTTGATGCGCGCACTGCCTTTCAGGTCGTGCACATGCTCCAGGGTGTGGTCACGAGAGGCACCGCGACCCGTCTCAAAGGCCTCGGCCTACCGCTTTTCGGAAAGACGGGAACGACGAATGGACCAACTAATGCCTGGTTTGTCGGCGGTTCGCCCGATGTGATTGCCGGCATGTATATCGGCTTCGACCAGCCTCGCAATCTCGGGGGTTGGGTTCAGGGCGGCAATACCGCAGCACCGATGATGAAAAGTTTCATCGATGCTACCAAGGATCGCTGGAGTTCTGAAGATTTCATCGCGCCTCCGGGTGTCCGGATGGTGAAGATCGACCGGCGAAGCGGCAAGCGCGTTTTCGGAGGAACGCCGACTGAGGACCCCCGCGCAGCAGTGATCTGGGAGGCCTTCAAGCCCGATACCGAGCCGCCACGTTCCACCCGATCGGACGAACTGGCCGCGCGCAGGAACGAGATTCTCGAGTTGATCAGGCGCGCGCGAGCGGGCGTTCGTGCGCAGGCACCTGCACGTCGCGAGGAGCAGGCTCAAGTCGAGGATTTCGTCGAGGAAAACGACGGGCTTTATTGAGGGGCGGCGAAACAGCCCAGCTTTACAATCCGTGCTCGCTCGCTAGGTGAGCGGACAAACCGAATTCGAGGAATTTTGCCATGCGTGCCGAAGGGCAGGCCAATATCGACCGTATCGAAGCCGCGCTTTCGCTCGTACGCCAATCGCTGGATTGGGAGCGCGCTCTTCGTCGGCTCGAAGAACTCGACGCCCGGGTGCAGGATCCAACCCTGTGGGACGATCCGAAGCAAGCGCAGGCGATTACCCAGGAACAAAAACGCCTTGAGACTGCCATCAATACGGTGCGTGAAATCGAGAGCGAGATGGGCGATGCCGTCGAGTTCGTTGAGATGGGCGAAGCCGAAGCTGACGACGATATCGTTGCGGACGGCTTGAAGAGTCTCGCGGCACTCGCCACCCGGGCCGACAAGGACAAGGTTCAGGCACTGCTGTCCGGAGAAGCGGACGCCAACGACACCTATCTGGAAATTCACGCCGGCGCTGGCGGAACCGAAAGCCAGGATTGGGCAGAAATGCTCTTTCGCATGTATGCGCGCTGGGCAGAACGGCGTGGCTTCAAGGTCGAAACTGTCGAGTACCAGGCGGGCGACCAAGCCGGGATCAAGAGCGCGACCTTACTTCTGAAGGGCGAGAATGCCTACGGTTATGCAAAAACCGAAAGTGGTGTCCACCGACTTGTAAGGATCAGTCCATACGACAGTTCGGCGCGGCGACACACGAGCTTCAGTTCGGTCTGGGTCTATCCTGTGATCGACGATGATATCGACATCGACATCAACCCCGCGGATCTGAAGATCGATACCTATCGCGCCTCCGGTGCAGGCGGGCAGCACGTCAACACCACCGATTCAGCTGTGAGGATTACCCACCAGCCATCGGGAATCGTGGTAGCCAGTCAAAACGATCGTAGCCAGCACAAGAACCGTGCGACGGCGATGAACATGCTGAAAGCGCGGCTTTTCGAACGCGAAATGGCCGAGCGCGAGGCCGTGGCCTCCGGCGAATATCAGGAGAAGAGCGAGATAGGGTGGGGGCATCAGATCCGCAGCTATGTGCTCCAGCCTTATCAGATGGTCAAAGACCTTCGTACCGGTGTTACTTCACCAACGCCTGACGATGTTCTTGATGGTGCGCTCGAGCCGTTCATCTCCGCTGCGCTCGCCCAGCGTGTCACGGGCGAGGTTGTCGAAGTCGAGGATGCAGAGTGAAAGCGGGACTACCCCTCCTTCTCTCATTAGGCGTGCTCGTTGCGTGTCAGAACGTCGAGGATGAAACCGAAAATCCGCAATTCCCGACCCCGGATCGGCCGGTTTCAACCCTTGGTTCGAGCCAGTTTTCAACCGAGAGCCAGCGTGATAGCCGGGGCGAGGCTCGCACTGTCATGGATTTTGCGCAGATCAACGAGGGCATGACGGTCGCCGATATCGGTGCCGGAAACGGCTATTATACCACCAGGCTCGCCGAACGCGTCGGCGAGAATGGACGCGTATTGGCACAAGATATCGATAGGGAGGTGCTCAACCAGCTTGGCCGTCGCATCGAGCGTGAACAGCTGCAGAATGTCTCGATAAGGCTCGGCGAAAGCGCCGACCCGAAGCTGCCCAGACGTAGCTTCGACCGTATATTCATGGTCCACATGTATCACGAGATCGAGCAACCCTACGAGTTCCTCTGGAAGATGTGGCCCTCGCTCGGAGCGGATGGCCAGGTGATCGTGGTCGATGTGGATCGTCCTGCCGACGAGCATGGGATCGACCCTTTGCTGCTTTCATGCGAATTCGAACAGGTGGGATACGAACTCGTCGAATTTCGTGACGCCCCGGAATTGTCGGGGTACTATGCACAGTTCAAGGCAACAGCTAAACGCCCTGAACCTGGAGAGATCAAGCCTTGTCGCGGTGACAGCGTCATCCGAGGGTGAGTCGCCAGCAGCGCGACCTGAAAGAGAGAAAGACAAATGAGTTTCAAGGGACTTAGCCCCATTATGTATGGCGGGCGTGAAGTCTGGCCGCTTGTCGAGGGCGGAAAAGGCGTTTCTGCTACAAACCACACCAGTTCCGGAGCCTGGGCGGCCGCAGGCGGAATTGGGACGGTGAGCGCCGTGAATGCGGATAGTTACGACGCCGAAGGCAAGATCGTTCCGCAGGTTTACGATCAGTTGACCCGGAAGGAACGGCATGAACAGCTCATTCGCTATGCGATCGACGGGGCGACCGAGCAGGTCAAGCGCGCACATGAGATCTCCAATGGCAACGGTGCCATCAACATCAATGTGCTGTGGGAAATGGGGGGTGCTCAAGCAGTGCTTGAGGGCGTCCTTGAAAATACCAAAGGTCTAGTTGCCGGCGTCACTTGCGGGGCGGGAATGCCGTACAAGCTCGCCGAAATCGCCCAGCGCTATAACGTCCAGTATCTGCCGATCATCAGTTCGGCCAGAGCATTCCGCGCCTTGTGGAAGCGCAGCTACAGCAAGGTTCCGGAATTGATGGCCGCTGTGGTTTACGAAGACCCTTGGCTCGCCGGTGGTCATAACGGTCTTTCCAATGCTGAAGATCCGTTGAAGCCCGAGGACCCCTATCCTCGGGTCAAGGCACTGCGCGAAACGATGAGGAACGAGGGCGTATCGGAAGAGACGGCAATCGTCATGGCTGGCGGTGTCTGGTTCCTGCGCGAATGGAACGACTGGATCGACAATCCGGAAATCGGCAAGATCATGTTCCAGTTTGGAACTCGCCCCTTGCTGACCAAGGAAAGCCCGATTCCTCTCGGTTGGCAGGACCGTTTGCGTACGCTCGACGAGGGTGATGTGTTGCTGCACAAGTTCTCGCCGACCGGATTCTACAGTTCGGCAGTCAAGAATGATTTTCTGTGGGACCTCATCCATCGCTCGGAAAGGCAGATACCCTACAGCAAGGTGGCCGCAGGGGAGCACACGGCGCAACTGGATGTCGGTGTGCGGGGCAAAAATTTCTGGGTCGCGCCGGCGGACTATGAGCGTGCCAAGAGCTGGTTCGCAGCGGGCTATACCGAGGCATTGAAAACGCCCGACGACACCATTGTGTATGTAACTCCTGCAAGCCGCGACGAAATCCGCAAAGATCAGAAGGACTGCATGGGATGTCTTTCGCATTGCCAGTTTTCCAGCTGGAAAGACCATGACGATTACACGACTGGCCGCCTTGCTGATCCGCGAAGTTTCTGCATCCAGAAGACTCTCCAGGACATAGCCCATGGCGCGCCGGTCGATGACAACCTGATGTTTGCCGGCCATGCCGCCTACCGCTTCAAGCAGGATCCGTTCTACTCGAACAATTTTACGCCGACGGTGAAGGAACTGGTCGATCGGATCCTGACCGGCGACTGAAGCGGTTCAACTCGCTACACCGGCCAAGACTTGATCGGGCGGGCGATGGCCGTCCGCCCACATGCGTATGTTTGCAATGACCTTGTGTCCCGAATCCTCGCGACCTTCTCGGGTCGCACTTCCGATATGCGGTAGGGTCATTACGTTTGGATGGCGGATCAAACGTTCGTCGACGTGTGGCTCGTCGCGATAGACGTCTAGTCCGGCACCGGCGAGGTGGCCACTTTCGAGCATATCGATGAGTGCTTCCTCGTCCACCAAGTCTCCGCGAGCGGTATTGATGAGGCTCGAACCTTCCTTCATCAAGGCCAGGCGCCGCGCGTCGATGAGATGATGATTTTCGGCGCTTCCAGGGCAATGAAGTGTCAAGATGTCGGATACTGCGATCAACTCATCGAGCTGACTGAAATATTGTGCTGCGAACATACGTTCGACCGCTTCGGGCAATCTGTTGCGATTGTGATAGGCGATTTCCAACCCGAATGCGCGCGCCCTGTGAGCAACAGCCTGACCGATACGGCCCATTCCGACAATACCGAGCGTCTTACCACCGAGTTTGCGCCCAAGCATCGCCGTCGGCGCCCATCCTCTCCATTCTCCGCTTCGGATCAGTTGCACACCTTCCCGAATGCGGCGCGGAACGCCGATTATCCCGGCCATGGCGAGGTCTGCCGTATCATCGGTGAACACGCTCGGCGTATTCGTGACGATAACTTCGTGCCTGGCCGCCGCGCGAAGGTCGATATGTTCCGTGCCAGCGCCGAAATTGGCAATGAGCCCGAAGTCCGGACCAGCCTCTCCGATGAGCTCGGCATCGATGCGATCGGTTACTGTCGGAACCAGGACATCGCACTCGCGCATTGCCTGCGCCAGCGCGTCACGGCCCAGCGACTGGTCCGAGCGATTGAGTGTGACATCGAATAGCTCTGAAAAGCGATCCTCGATTTCTGGAGGAAGGTGGCGCGTGACGAACACGCGGGGTTTCCTGGTCAGTCGTCTACCGTCGGATCGGGCGGCGCTAATCGTATTCACCATAGCCCTAATCGCTACGCTGCGGGGGCCGAGGGGGTCAAGCGCCCGCTTGAACGGATGGTTGACGCAGGATAGATCGCCAAGTCATGAAACGACTGGCTATTTGTGCAACTTTCTTGCTGCTTTCTTTAGCGCCAACGCTCAGTGCGCAGGAGCGCGATGTGCCCTACTGGGCGAGCATCAGGGCAAGTGAACTCAATATGCGGGTGGGTCCTAGTGCGGATTACAAGATTTCATGGGTTTATCGGCGCAAGGGCCTGCCCGTGAAGGTCGTTCGCGTCATGGAAGGGTGGCGTTTGATCGAAGACCCGCAAGGCACGCGGGGCTGGGTGGTTTCTCGACTGTTGACGCCTGATCGCACCGCCATCGTTTCCGGAGATCAGATCACCGAAATGCGCGAAGAGCCATCATCCGACAGCCAAGCCAAATGGCGCGTCGAACCTGGTGTCGTCGGGACTCTGGGCGATTGCGAGGAAGGTTGGTGCGAAATGCGTATCGGAAACCGTGGAGGCTGGATACTGGAGAACAGGCTCTGGGGTCCAGGTGAACCATAGACCACCAAAGAAAAAGGGCGACCCGAAAGTCGCCCCTTTCCATAACTAATTCGAGTTTTGATTATTCTGCCGGCATCATTGTCGTACCGGCATCGTTCTCTATACGACGAACGGTGGAGGCCACTTCACCCGCAGCGTTACGAACTTCGAAACTGCCATCAGGTCCGGGCGTGCCGCCGGTGAAGCATTCTTCGGGATCGTTGCCATCAGGGTCGTAGCAAAGCTGGTCACCTTCCTGCCGCCACGTTCCCCGATCAAGTTCGGTGCCCTGCATGTCGCTATCGACATAGGTGCCGTCGGCGTTGACCGTCTGACGAACGACTGTGCCATCGTCCATCGTGACTTCGTAGGTGCCTGCCATCTGGCTCGCCGTAGCAGTGTCAGTAGTGCCTGCAGGTGTAGTCGCGGTGGCGTCGGTCACAACAGGCGTTTCCGCCTCTTCATTCGATCCGCAAGCAGCGAGTGCAGCGCAGGCTGCAACGATCATGAATTTCTTCAACGTAAGTCTCCTCCTGTCCCGTCCGGGGCTTTCAGCTAGCAGCTATTCGTCCGCGCCGAAACAGGATTTCCAATCAGACAAGTTCGACGGCAACGGCGGTCGCTTCTCCGCCACCGATGCATAGCGAAGCGACGCCCTTGGTCTTGCCCTGGCGCTTGAGCGCATTCAGCAAGGTCACTATTATGCGGGTCCCGCTTGCGCCGATCGGGTGGCCCAGCGCCGTGCCGCCACCGTTCACATTGATCTTTTCGTGTGGAATACCAATGTCGCGCATCGCGAACATTGCGACGCAGGCGAAGGCCTCGTTCACTTCCCAAAGATCGACCTCGTCCGCGGACCAACCGGCCTTTTCGAGGACCTTTTCTATCGCGCCAATCGGAGCGACGGTGAACTTGGCAGGCTCTTGCGCGTGCGCGGCAAGTGCCACGATCTTCGCTACGGGCTGCTGACCATTCTTGCTGGCGACGCTTTCGCGCGTAAGGACGACGGCGGCGGCACCATCGGAAATCGATGACGAGGTGGCGGCTGTTATCGTGCCATCCTTGGCGAAGGCAGGCTTAAGCTGTGGAATCTTGTCCGGCTTGCCTTTGCCAGGCTGCTCGTCATGCTCGACCGTCACGTCGCCACCGCGCGTGGAGAACGTCACGGGAACCACCTCGTCGGAGAAGGATCCGTTTTCGATCGCGGCATTGGCACGGCGAAGCGACTCGATGGAGTACTCGTCCATCTGTTCACGTGTCAGCTGATACTCGTTGGCCGTTTCTTGTGCGAAGGTGCCCATAGCGCGACCCTCCTCATAGGCATCTTCTAGACCGTCGAGGAACATGTGATCGTATGCCGTGTCATGACCGATCCGTGCGCCTGACCGATGTTTCTTCAACAGGTACGGTGCATTGGTCATGCTCTCCATCCCGCCGGCGACGATGTAATCGACGGTGCCGCTGGCCAGTGCCTCGGCGCCCATGATGACGGTCTGCATGCCACTGCCGCATACCTTGTTCACGGTAGTCGCTTGAACCGATTTCGGCAGACCGGCCTTGATTGTTGCCTGGCGTGCGGGTGCCTGGCCCAATCCCGCCGGGAGGACACAGCCCATGTAGGTTCGATCGAACTTGTCGGCAGGGACACCCGAGCGTTCGACTGCGGCCTTCACCGCGGTGGCGCCGAGTTCGGTGGCGGAGACTTCGGACAAGGCACCTTGCATGCCGCCCATGGGCGTGCGGGCGTAGGAGAGGATGACGACGGGATCGGATGCGCTGAACTGGGTCATGCTTGTGCTGGCCTTTCGCTTCTGGAATATCGGTTAGTTGATGAAACACATGCGCAGTCAACCTAGTGCTGCGCTGCAACAAATACAAACGGAGATGGGTATGGCCGAGGTCGAGGCGAACCGCATGAAAGAAATCCTGGACGCGCAGCGCAAGGCGCATACCGCGATGCGTCCGGAAGCGATGGCGGTGCGCAAGGACCGGATCGAGCGGGCGATCGGCCTGCTCGAAGACAATGCCGACGAACTCTGCAGCGCGATGAGTGCCGATTTCGGCAATCGTTCGCCAAAGCAGTCGATGATCACCGACATCGCGGGCACGGTGAACTTCGGCAGATACTGCCTCAAGCACATGGATCACTGGGCCAAGGCGCAGGGCCGGTCGGTGCAGTTCCCGCTCGGGCTGCTCGGGGCGAAGGCCGAGGTGCGGTACGAACCCAAGGGCGTGGTGGGGATCCTGTCGCCGTGGAATTTCCCGGTCAATCTGGCGTTCGGTCCGCTGATGCAGGTTTTCGCCGCGGGCAATCGCGCGATGATCAAGCCGAGCGAATTCACCGAGCAGACCAGCGAATTGATGAAGAGCCTGGTCGAGCGCGTCTTTGCGCCCGAGGAATGCGTCGTCATCACCGGTGGCCCCGACACGGCACAGGCGTTCAGCGCGCTGCCGTTCGACCATCTCGTCTTTACGGGATCGACCGCGACCGGACGCAAGGTGATGGAAGCCGCCGCTGCGAACCTGGTGCCGGTGACGCTGGAACTGGGTGGCAAGAGCCCGGTGATCCTCGGCGAAAGTGCCGATTACGCAAAGGCCGGCGAGCGGATCGCGCTGGGCAAGATGATGAACGCGGGCCAGATCTGCCTCGCGCCCGATTACCTGCTCGTGCCCGAGACCAAGGAAGACGAGGCCATTCACGGCGTGTGGGAAGCCACCGCCCGGATGTATCCCAACCTGCTCGAAAACGACGATTATGCCAGCATCGTCACCGACCGCCATTTCGGGCGGCTGCAGGAGCTTGTCGGCGATGCGCGCGAGAAGGGTGCCGAGATCATCGAGGTCAATCCCGGCAACGAGGATTTCTCGAACAGCAATGCGCGCAAGATGCCGCTGACGATCGTCAGGAATGCCGACGACAGCATGAAAGTGATGCAGGAAGAGATCTTCGGACCGGTCCTGCCGGTAAAGACCTATTCGCGGATCGACGATGCGATCGATCACGTCAACGATCGCGACCGGCCGCTCGGCCTGTACTATTTCGGCGACGATCGGTCGGAGCGCGAGCAGGTGCTGACCCGGACCATCAGCGGCGGGGTGACGGTCAACGACGTCATTTTCCACGTGTCGATGGAAGACCTGCCGTTCGGCGGGGTCGGCCCGTCGGGCATGGGTTCCTATCACGGCGTCGAGGGATTTCGCGAATTCAGCCACGCGCGCAGCGTCTATACGCAGCCGAAAATCGACGTCGCCAAGTTGGCGGGACTGAAGCCGCCCTACGCGAGGTAGAGCGGCACCAATCGGTCTTGCTTCGCATCGGGTCCTGGCGAGGCAATCGAGGCTGGTTTTACGCGATTCGTGCCCTTGCACCCATTCGGCGAGGGGCCTAGAGGCGCACCGAACACGCGCAATGCCCTGGGATTAATTCGTGGTCGATCTTTCGCAATACCTGCCAATCCTGATTTTCCTGTTCATCGCGGCAGGACTGTCGGCGTTGTTCGTCTTCCTGCCGATGGGCGTCTCGCGCCTGACGGGGACGCACAACCCGACTGCGGACAAGCTGTCGGAATATGAGTGCGGATTTCCGGCGTTCGAGGATTCGCGCAACCAGTTCGACGTCCGGTTCTACCTGGTCGCGATCCTGTTCATCATATTCGACCTCGAGGCCGCGTTCCTGTTTCCCTGGGCGGTCAGCCTGGACCTGACCGGATGGCCGGGCTGGATCACGATGATGATTTTCCTCGGCGAACTGATCGTCGGCTTTGCCTACGCATGGAAAATCGGCGCGCTGGAGTGGGAGTGAGGCCATGACCGATCAACACACCCTGGCACCTGCCGCCCGGCCGGGCGAAGTCCGGCAACCGGACGCCGATTATTTCAATGCCCTGCAGACCGAGGTCGATAACAAGGGTTTCCTCGTCACATCGACCGAGGAACTGTTCCAGTGGGCGCGCACCGGCAGCCTGTGGTGGATGACATTCGGCCTGGCATGTTGCGCGGTGGAGATGATCCACGTGAACATGCCGCGGTACGACATGGAGCGGTTCGGCGTGGCCCCGCGCGCTTCGCCGCGCCAGAGCGACGTGATGATCGTCGCGGGTACGCTGTGCAACAAGATGGCACCCGCGCTGCGCAAGGTTTACGACCAGATGTCGGAACCGAAATATGTCATATCGATGGGCAGCTGCGCCAATGGCGGCGGCTACTATCACTACAGCTATTCGGTGGTTCGCGGCTGCGATCGCATCGTGCCGGTCGACATCTACGTTCCCGGCTGCCCGCCGACGGCAGAGGCGCTGCTGTATGGCGTGATGCAATTGCAGCGCAAGATCCGCCGCGTCGGCACGATCGAGCGGTGAGGGCTGGGTGATGGCTACGTTACATTCCGCGCCGCGCTTTACGGTCATCGACCGGCTGAAGGATACGCTGGCGTCTGCGCTGGGCGATAGCCTGATCGAAGCGCACGAGGAACATGGCGAACTGCTGTTGCATGTCGAGCGTGACAGCATCGAGGACGTGCTGCGCATGCTTCGCGACGAGCATCAGTACCAGCAGCTGATGGAAATTGCCGGCGCCGATTATCCGAGCCGCAGCGAACGGTTCGAAGTCGTCTACATGCTCCTGTCGCTGACGTTGAACAGCCGCGTTATCGTCAAGTGTCGCGCGTCTGAAGATACGCCGGTGCCGACCGTGACCACGCTGTGGCCCAATGCGGGCTGGCTGGAGCGCGAAGTCTTCGACATGTATGGCGTGCTGTTTGCCGGCAATCCCGACCTGCGACGGATCCTGACCGATTACGGTTTCGAAGGGCACCCGTTCCGCAAGGATTTCCCGCTGACCGGCTACGTCGAAGTGCGTTATTCCGAGGACCAGAAGCGGGTCGTCTACGAACCGGTCGAGCTGGCGCAGGACCTTCGCCAGTTCGATTTCATGAGCCCCTGGGAAGGCGCGGACTACGTGCTGCCGGGCGACGAGAAGGCCGATACGCCGCCCGTCGACGAACCGAAAACCACGGACAGTCCGAAAGATACAGGAGCAGGCGCGAAAACCGATGCCGAAGCCGCCGAGAAGGTGGGGGCCGGTGCGCCTGCGGATACCGACGCGGAACCGGACGCGACCGCCCCGGAACCGACCGAGGATCGCCCCGATCGTCCCAAGCGCCAGGGAAAATCGACCGGTACCGCCGAAGCCACCGAAACCGATGACACCGACGACCCGAAGAAGGATGCCGAGTAATGCAGCGTTTCGTTCTTCCCCTCATCGTTCTATCGCTCGCCGCATGTTCGGGCGAGCCGACGGAGCAGGAAAGCGCCGATGATTTTGCATCGCGCATCGGCAGCAGCGAAGGTGGCACAGAGGCCAGTCGCCAGAACCCGCAGGCGACCGCCGAAATGCCCAATGTGGCTGCAGCGACGCCTCCGCAGGGTGCCGATGTGACGCAGCTGGAGCAGCTGCGCGATATCGCGGGCGTCGACCTCGGCCCGCGCGATGGCGGGTGCACCTTCATGGACGGCAATCGCGAAATCCTGATCGCGTCGGGGACCAACGAACCGACGTTGCCGGGCAAGGCGATCATCCGCGTCGGCGGCGGGCTGACCGTGCTTGACGGCGATCCGGGCGATCTGGCGCTGATCCGCAACGGCACCACGTTCAAGGGATCCGGCGTGACGGTGCAGGTCGCGCCTGCTGCAGGCAATGGCCAGACGCGCCCGGCCAACATGTCGGTCAGTTCCGCGGACGGCCAGTCGGTGACCTATTCGGGCAACTGGATTTGCGCATGAGCAGCGGGCTGCATCTCGAAGAATCGCCGACGACCGGCGATGAAGTCATCACCAATTATACGATCAATTTCGGTCCGCAGCATCCGGCTGCGCACGGCGTGTTGCGGATGGTCATGGAACTCGACGGCGAAATCGTCGAGCGGGTCGATCCGCATGTCGGCCTGTTGCACCGCGGCACCGAGAAGCTGATCGAGAACAAGACCTACCTGCAGGCGCTGCCTTATTTCGACCGGCTCGATTACTGCAGCCCGCTGGCGCAGGAGTACAGCTACGTCCTCGCCATCGAGAAACTGCTCAATGTCGAAGTGCCCGAGCGGGCGCAGTATCTGCGCGTGCTGTTCGCCGAGCTGACGCGGATCTGCAACCACATGCTCAACATCGGCAGCCACGTCATGGATGTCGGTGCGATGACGCCCAATCTGTGGGTGTTCGAGCTGCGCGAAGATTGCATGAACTTCTTCGAGCGGGCGAGCGGCGCGCGCATGCACAGTGCGTGGTTCCGCCCCGGCGGCGTCCACCAGGATGTCCCCGAGAAACTGCTCGTCGATATCGGCGAATGGGTCGACGGACGGCTGCAGGAGCTGTTCGGCGATGCGATGAGCCTCGTCATCGACAACCGCATCTTCAAGCAGCGCAATGTCGACATCGCGCATGTCAGCCGCGACGATGCCATCGCCTGGGGTTTTTCCGGCCCGATGATCCGCGCGGCGGGCATCCCGTGGGATTTGCGCAAGTCGCAACCCTACGACGTGTACGACCGGATGGAATTCGACATTCCCGTCGGCACCAATTCGGACTGCTACGACCGGTTCATGGTGCGTGTGAAGGAAGTCTACGAAAGCGCGAAGATCATCAAGCAGTGCCTCGCGCAGATGCCGACCGGCCCGGTGGCGAGCGACGATCGCAAGGTCGCGCCGCCC
>QFNA01000015.1 GCA_003248395.1 Citromicrobium sp. | reverse complement strand
TCGCGTTCGATCTCTGCAACGATGCTCTCGCGACCGATGGTCGAGACGCTGGCGAGGATGGAGAGCCAGCTGGTGATGCGGAACTCTGCCTCGGTCGCGCTGTAGCCGCGCCCGTCGGTGATGATCTCGACGTAGAAGCGCCGACCGATGTTCTTGCCCAGTGCAACACCGGTGCCGCGGCCAAGCGCCGGATCGGCGCTGACGATCCGCAGCCGGTCGAGGCCGACGGCGGTGCGTAACTCGTTGATCGGGTCCATTCCACCACCGCCACGCAGGCTCGCCAGCGCCGCGCCCAGCTGGAGCGCGTCGGTCGCCGAAAGCGAGGTGATCGAGCCACCGAACAGCAGGCGGGCCAAGATCTCTTCCTCTGGCAATGCTGGGTCGGAGGTGAAGGCGATTTCCGGCTCGGTCGCATTGCCGGTAATCGTCACGATGACATCGGTGCCCGACGCCTCGGTCTCGGCACGAATGTCGAGGCGGGGATCGATCGGGCCGGAGACGTCGAAATTAATTTCGCCGCGGGTCAGTTCGAAGGTCGTGCCAGCGAAGGTGTAGTCGCCGCGCACGACGCTCGCGCTGCCGCCGATGCGCGGTTCGTCGGTCGTTCCGCGCAGCGTGATGTCGGCACCCCATTCGCTTTCGAGGCCCATGCCATCGACATCGATCCGCGAATTGCCCTTGGCATCGATAAGGTAGCGCCAGGGGCGCGAGGCCGATGCTGCCGGCGCGCGGTCTGCCGGAAGATTGATTTCGCGGGTGCTGATCCTCGGCAACGCCATGTCTTCGGCGGCCATGCCGAGCTCCCAGCTCGCACGATTGATCTGGACGCGGCCGGCGATCGTGCCGCCCAGCCCGTTCGAAACTATGCGCAGCGGGCCTGTGATCGTCGCGCTGAGCCCGTTGGCGTCTAGCAGATGTGCATTGCGCGCCGATGCCCTGAGGTCGAGCGTGGGGCCGCGCACTTCCACCGAGCGCCCCTGGACCTGCTCGCCCATACCGGCGAGATCGACAATGCCGCTACCGGTCACGCTGCCGCCATTGTCGGTGGTGCCGGAGAAGCTCGTAAGCTGGAGACGCGAACCGGAGAACGTGCCGCGAACCGACGCGTCACGGATGTCCGTGCCCGAAAGCGAGCTGCGCACCCGCAAATCGTCGCTACGCACGGTGCCGCGGACGCGCGGTTCGGCAAGCGAACCGGTGGCGTTGGCGGCGATCGCAACCGGGCCGGTCAGGTCGAAGGCATCGATTGCCGCCAGACGCCAGAGGCTTTCGGCGGCGCCCTGATAGCGCAATTGCGCGTTGAGCGAACCGGCGCGCAGACGCTGCGAAAGGGCACCGGTCGCCGGGAGGCCGGTGATCAGCGCCTGAATGCGGCCGCGCTGGATATCTTCGTTCCGCAACACGGCGCGGGCCTGCAACCGGTCGGTGCCGAGGCTTGCAACAAGCGAGAGATCGACCGGCTTGGACGAGAGCACGAGACCCGACCGCGTCAGGTCGTCGACCTTCACGCGGGCCGTTCCCGTCGGCAGCCCGCCATCGACGGCGCTGTAATCGATCGTACCCGAAATCGTGCCGCCGACGCCGAGGTCGGCCGAAACGATATCGACCAGCGACAGCGGCATGCGCGCGAGCTTGAGCGACAGTGCGGTCTCACCGCTGCCGAAGCTACCCGATGCGAGAGCGCCGCCATCACCATAATTGACCTGCGTCGGCGCCAGTTGCCAGCCGCCGCCGTCGATCGCGGTCAGCACCGCGCGGCGCGGCATGGTGATCCGCTTGCCCGCAAATTCGCCCTGCGCCGCGACGGCGATCCGGTCGGACCGGAACAGCGCATTCAGGTCGAGCGCAAAACGGCTGCTGCGGCGGCCAGAGATATTCGCATCGACCCGGCCGACGCCGTTCTCGACCTCGCCACGCGCCGCAAGCCGGCCGATGAACAGCGTGCCGTAGCCGATGCCCTGCGCACTCGCATTGCCGGAGAAATTGATATTGCCTTCGCCAACGACGCCCGTTGCGTCGATTTCCGCACGCGCGATGGTGAGGCGAGTGGCTCCGCCGAAGCTGGCATTGCGTGCCGAAAGATCGACATCGACGCCCTGCCCGCCGCTGCGCGGTGCGAGCGCAATCGTGCCGTCGAGCCCGCCGCCGGTGAGCGCGAGATTGCCCTGCGCCCCGCCGTCGACAAGAGTGAGTGCGCCGCTTACGCTGGTGTCCGAAACCGTCAGCGTCTCGATATCGATCCGCGTCGGGCCATTGGCAGGCGCGTAGAGGCCGAGCTCACCCGCGAACGGGCCGAGAATCGAACCGCCTTCGGTATCGATGGCGAAGCCTTCCTCGGTGGGAGCGATCGCCACGCGAACGTCGTTGAGCCCGTTGAACGGTTCCGCAAACACGAGCTCGGCCGTCGGACCTGCATCGGTAATGCGCGCCTGGACAGTGAACGGGCCGTAATCGACATGCGAACCGCGCCCGGCGAGTTGCGTCGTACCGCCATCGACCGAACCGTCCATCGCCAGCGACAGCTTTTGCGAATTGACGCGGAGATTATTGAAATCGAGCGCCGCGCCGCTGCCCGTCGCGATCCCGCCGCGTACGCGGATCGATGGACCGGCGAGGTTCGCCAGCGTCGCATTGCTCACCTGCGAAATGCGGGCGTCGAGGTCTGCCGCGACCCGCCAGCCTGACGGCGTGAGGTCGAAATCGATCATCGCAGTGCCACCTGCCGTGCCGACATTGTCGAGCACCAGCCGATCGGCGCGCACTGGCCCGCGCACCTGGTATCGTCCCGCATCGAGATCGCCCACCAGCGCGATGTTAGCCGCGAGTCCCGGGAAGGCGATCCGTAGATCGTCACCCGTCAGGCGGCTTCCCGCGAGCACGATCTGCCCCCGTCCGACACCGTTTACGAGCCGCGGGTCGGCCATGGCATTGCCGGTTTCGATCCGCGCGACCTGCAGCGAGAGCGGGAGCGTCCAGCGTTCACCATCGTAACGCGCGGTCCCTTCCTGCGACAGCCCCGCGATCTGCGTCGTGCCGGTGACGAAACGCCCGACATTGAGATCATGGACGATGGTCAGATCAGTAAAGTCACCATCGATCGTCGCCCTTGCGCGCGCATCCTCGATCCGCATGTCGGGGCCGAAGAGTGCCGGATCGCGCAGGCGGGCAAAGACCTCGTAATTCTCGGCGCGGTTTTCGGCCAGATCGATCAGGCCGTTCCCGTCGAGGAATATGCCACGACCGACGAGCGTGCTGCGCCCGTCGAACCGACGCTCGTCGATTTCGATCACCGAGCGAATCGCCACGTCGTCGCCCAGCGCATTCGCCAGGGTGCCGGTGACGAAATCGCTCGGATCGACCTTGCCCAGCAGGCCGAAGCGGCCCGACCGGTTGGTAATCTTCAGCGCCGCGACGCGCTCACCCTCGCTCTGCAGCAGCAGGCCGCCGTTCCAGGCTGTCCAGGTGCCCGCCCCGCGCACGCGCGCCTCATATGGAGTCGTGAGGCCGAGCAGGCCGGCGATGGCGCCATCGCCTGTCGCACTGACATCGGCGGAAAGGTCGAAGTCATTGCCGTCGGGCTCGGCATTTATCAGGAGCGCAACGCTATCGCGCTGGCCAAGCCGCGCATCGGCATCGACGAAGACGCGGCTGTCCTCGATCTGCACTTCGCCGACCAGGTCGACGCGTTGTGGATTTTCGCCCGCGATGCCCGGCGCGAGCATCAGATTGTCGATCGTCAGTTCATCGACGGAGATGTCGAAACCGGGGAGGATCGGCCCCTCTTCTTCGCTCGGAAGAAACTCCGGGATGCGCGTCATCTGGGCGCGACGCGCAGCGAAACTGTCGATTTCGAGCCGGTTGGAAAGCCAGCCACGCGGATTCCAGTCCACCTCTGCACGCGGGATTGTCAGGAATACGCCCTGCGGGTCCGACAGGCGGACGTCGTGCAGCACGGCTTCGCCATAGATATTGCCATCGATCCGGCCGATCGAGACGTTCAGCCCGTTCGGGAAGGTCTGACGTGCGATTCGATCCGCCAAAAAGCGCTCGCCGATCGGCGTATTGAGCAGCAGGATAGCCGCGACGATCAAAAGAACGAGTCCGGCGATCACGCCGAAAACCCACTTTGCGGCCCGACCGGCGCGCGACTTGCGGCGCGGCGCGGATACGGGTTCGTCGGAAAGGACTGGCTGCTCGTCAGCCATCAGAAGGCCTGCCCCAGCGAAACATAGACCGCCACGGGCGAATCATCCGGGCCCGGATTTATCGGCGTGGCAACGTCGAGACGGAGCGGGCCAAACCCGGTGTGATATCTCACGCCGACGCCAGCACCGACCTTGATTTCATCGAAATCGGGAGTCGGCTTGACACCGACCGAACCGGCATCGATGAACGGAACGACGGACACCGCGCCATCCATGAAACCGGTACGAATGCGCGCCTCGATTGCCAGTTCGACCAGGCTGCGCCCGCCGCTCGGTTCGCCGAGTTCGTTACGTGGGCCGATCTCGCGATAGCCATAGCCGCGGACCGACCCGCCACCGCCAGCGTAAAACCTGCGCGACGGCGCGATATCGAGCAGGTCTGCACCGGGTATCGAACCGAATGTCGCACGTCCGGCCATGACGATGTTGTCGCCGACCGACTGGTAATAGCTCGCATCGACCTGGCTGCGCAGGTAGAAACTTTCCGCCCCGTTCGTCCGCGACGCTTCGGGGGACAGGCGCGCGCCGATCCGGAAACCCTTGGTAGGATCAAGCAGATCGTCGCTGGTATCGTAGAGGATCGATCCGGGTAGCGCGGCGACGAAATAGG
Source organism: Citromicrobium sp. (assembly GCA_003248395.1). Classification (GTDB taxonomy): domain Bacteria; phylum Pseudomonadota; class Alphaproteobacteria; order Sphingomonadales; family Sphingomonadaceae; genus Qipengyuania. The sequence goes on along the minus strand of QFNA01000015.1, from coordinate 18,387 downwards.
TCTGGCGTTCCTGCGCGACGCCATCGATCGCCGGCGGCCGTTCCTGCGTCGCGAGAATTTCGAAGCCTGCCGACCAGCTGATCGGCTTCTGGAACAGCAGGGTGGACTTGCGCTCGTAGATGCCGACGACCGCGACGGTACGCGCGTCGAAAGCAGGGCTGTCGATCGTGCTGGCATAGGCGTCCAGCGTCAGGACGCGATCGCGGCCGCCGAAATTGTTCTTGCGGAAGGTGACGCCGGCGAGTTGTTCCTGCGTTCCCACGATGCCGCGTACGCGCAGCGAGCCTTCGGGCGGGAACAGGTTGCGGTGTTCCCAGCTTGCCTGGACGCGAATGCCCTCTTCCGAACCGTAGCCGATCGCCCCGGCGATAGTCCGCAGCTTGGCACGCGCCATCTCCACGTCCATGGCGACGACGCCCGGCTGATCGCCTTGCGGCGGCGTGACTTCGCGCGGAGTGACCTCGACCGTCGAGACGAGACCGGTTGCGGTGACCGCGCGCCGCAAATCCATCGACAGGCTGCGCTGGTAAGTGTCGCCCGGTTCGAACCGTGCAATCGTGGCGAGATGCTCGCCCGACAGGAAGTCGGGATCGCTGCTGACGACTTCGCCGAAGACATACTTGCCGTTCGGCTGAACCGGCATGGTCAGGTCGCCTTCGACGCGGGCATGGTCGATCAGCAATTGCGGCTCGTCGATTTCGGCAAAGGGATAGCCGGTCTCGCCCAGAGCGACATCCAGATCGAACTGTTCCTGGATGATCGTGTCGCTTTGCAGATAATCGCCAGGCTGGATTTCGAACGCAGCGCGCAGCGCCTCGTAATCCTGCGCATTCGCCAGATCGCCCAGATCGATGTCGCCATAGCGATAGCGATTGCCCGGCACGATATCGAACCGCACCGATGGCGATGTGTCGGCTTCGTCTTCGCCTGCCTCTATCGCGCCGACCGAGCGGATGACCTGGCCGTCATAATAGCCGTAGACGCGCAGCAGATTGCCGAGCAGTTCCTCGTCCTGCTCGGCGCGCGCGGCGAGCTGTGCAACATTGGCATCGGTGTCCTCGAGCTCCTCGATAGTCGAGAGGGCGTCGAAGCGTTCGACGAAGTCGCCGCGTTCGGAAAACGGCGGTTCGGTTTGCGGAAACGCCAGCACGAGATTGCTGCCGAGTTCGACCGTCTCGGCATCCTCGAATGCGAGGCGAGGACGATCTTCGTCGAGTTGGACGAATTCGATGTCTTCTTCGGGCGTGAGGGGCTCGAATTCCTCGATGGCGATATCGTCGGGCCAGGGCAGGTCAAGCCCCGGTGGTTCCGCGATCGGCGTGTCCGGATCGGGTTCGACCTCGTCGGGCGTCGGCGCGGCAGGATCGGTGCCTTGCTGTGCCCAATCGTCGGGATTGTTGACCGCGCTGTCGGGAATGAGATCTTCGAGGCTGGCTGCCGCATCTTGGTCCTGCGCTGCGAGCGGTATTGCCCCCAAGCCCAGCGCGACTGCGCACAGGGCCAGCGAATGGCGGAGCGATTCAGTCGGCCGGCCGATATTCGCGCGGCACGCTTTCCTTGGCTGGAAGAGGTTCGGCAATACGGTTCCCACGCGGAGCGGTCGCGGCAGCGATAAGCCGCTTCTGCTCAGGTTCGGGCATGCGTTCCCAGCCACCGCGCGTAAGCCGTTCGAGCGGACGGTAACGGACCTTGTATTGCATTCTTTCTGCGCCTTCGACCCAGTAGCCGAGGTAGACATATTGCAATCCGTTTTCCGCCGCGCGGCGGACATGATCGAGAATGATGAAATTACCAAGCCCGCCGCGATCCTCAATTTCAGGGTCGTAAAAGCTGTATATCATCGACAGCCCGTCACCCTGCACATCCGTGAGACAGCATCCAACCAGGCGACCCGGCCCGGAACCCACTGCCGGCTCCCGATATTCAACCACATAGCTGGATACGGGGGTGTGTTCCACCATATCCGCAAAATCCGATTCGTCCATCTCGGCCATACCACCACCGGGGTGGCGCGCAGCAAGATATTTCCTCAACAATTCAAATTGTTCGTCTGTTGCCCAAGGGCGACACTCGGCAACTTCCAGATCCGAATTGCCTTTGATCGTCCGCTTCTGGCTCGAGGAAGGGGTGAATTCGTTCGCGACGACGCGCACCGAAACACACGCGTGGCAATCGAGGCAGGATGGGCGGTACGCGACCGTCTGGCTCCTGCGGAAACCGATACGGCCAAGCGCCTCGTTCAGTTCGTCCGCATTTTCGCCGCGCAATTCGGTGAACACCTTGCGCTCGCTACGACCCGGCAAATAGGGGCATGGCGAGGGGCTGGTCACGAAAAAGCGTGGAAAGCGGATCGGGGCCGTCACTGGTTCGGAAATCCTCTTGGCAGCTGCGACGTTTCTGTCTTTCCTTCTATATGACCCAGCGATCGGGCCGTTTAAAGACTCTTAACCATGAAATCCGGTTTTGTCCCGCGATTCGCATCGCTCGGTCCGACAAGGCCGTTTACCATGACCGGTCATCATGCCAGTTCGGCGATTTCGACCTGATAGCCCTTTTCGCGCAGGTTCTCCACGAGCCGCTCGATTTGCGCGCCATCGCGCGCTTCGCATTCGATTTCCGCCGTCAGTCCCTTGGCGGGCAGTGTCGTGAAGATGCGCTGGTGGTAGATTTCGATGATGTTGACGTTGTGCGCATTGAATTCGCGCATAACCTTGAACAGCGCGCCGGGCCGGTCCTGCAGGACGATCCCCAGCCGCGCCAGTCGGCCAGCCCGTGCAAGGTCGCGCAGCAAGACATTCGCCAATAGCCGCGTGTCGATATTCCCGCCACACAACACCAAGCCGACAGTCTTCCCAGCGAACTTTTCGGGATTCGACAAAACCGCAGCGAGGCCCGCGGCGCCTGCACCCTCCACCACCGTCTTTTCGATCTGCAAGAGCAGGGCGACGGCGTGTTCTAGGCTAGCTTCCTCTACCAGCAACACATCGTCGACCAGTTGAGAGATGATCTGGCGCGTGAACGTACCGGGCTCCTTGACGGCAATACCTTCAGCCAGCGTGTCGCCGCCGCAAGGCAGGACATCGCCCTTCACCGCCGAATACATCGACGGATAGAGTTTCGCCTGTACCCCTACCATCGCGATGCCGGGGTTCAGGGCCTTGGCGACCGTCGCCATCCCGCTCATCAGCCCGCCACCACCGATCGGCACGACCAGACAATCGAAATCGCTCTTCTGTTCCAACATCTCGAGCGCCACCGTCCCTTGCCCCGCCGCAACCTGCGGATCGTCGAAGGGATGGACAAAGGTCAGGCCGCGTTCCTGTTCCAGCTCGCGCGCATGGGCGTAGGCATCATCGAACGTCTCGCCGAATTGCACGACGTTCCCCCCGACGCTTTCGGTTTGCATTACCTTTACCGAAGGCGTGGTGGACGGCATGACGATCGTAACGGGGACGCCAAGACGGCTTCCGTGATAGGATAGGCCCTGCGAGTGATTGCCGGCCGAGGCAGCAATGACACCGCGCTGTCGCTGTTCTTCGGTGAGCTGTGACAAGGCGTTGAGCGCGCCGCGTTCCTTGTAGGCGGCAGTAAACTGCTGGTTTTCGAACTTGAGCCAGATATCGGCGCCGGTGATTTCCGACAGGGTAATCGAATGCATCATCGGGGTACGCACTACCGCGCCATCGATCCGTCGCGCGGCAGCGCGCACATCTTCGATCGTGAGCAAGTCGGTCGCCGCGGCGGCCTTGCGAACGGGTGATCCATCGGTCATGGCCGCTGCCCCTACGGCTCCCTGCCAACCCACGCAATCTCGGAAAGGGTTTGCCTCGGTGAAGCTATGGCTTATCGCACCGCGCACATCGTAAAACGTGGAATGACAATCCGATGAAATTGAAATTGCTTGCCGCCTTGTTAGCCACGTCGATCGCGACGCCTGCATTGGCCGACGTCCTGATCGACAACGTCGCGGGAATCACACTCGACGACGATGGCGACATCCTGCGCTTCGAGGCGCTGGTGGTTGATGAAGACGGCCGGATCCTCGAAGTGATCGAGGAAGGTGAAGACAAGCCGCACACCGATTTCCGCGAGAACGGTCGCGGTCGAATCATGCTTCCCGGCTTCATCGATGCACATGCCCATGTGATGGGAGTTGGCTTCGGCGCGCTTACGCTCGATCTGTCACAGACAAATTCCCTTCAGGAAGCGCTTGCCGAAATCCGGCGTTTTGCCGCGGAAAATCCCTCTCGCCCATGGATTCTCGGGCGCGGGTGGAATCAGGAAAAGTGGGGGCTGGGTCGGTTTCCGACTGCAACGGAACTCGATAGCGCCGTTTCGGATCGCCCGGTCTATCTCCAGCGTGTCGACGGACATGCCGGCTGGGCGAACACGCTTGCCATGCAAGCCGCCGGGATCGGGAGCGATACGAAGGACCCGAACGGCGGACGCATTGAACGCCTTGCTGATGGCGGGGCCCCGGCAGGCGTGTTCGTCGATGCGGCCGGGGCGCTGATCGAGCGCGCCGTCCCTGCCCCGCGCCCCAATGAACGCGACCTCGCACTGATCGAAGCGCAAAAGATCTTTCATCGCTACGGGATCACGGCAGCGGCCGACATGGGCACGACGATCGAGGACTGGCAGGCCTATCGCCGCGCGGGCGATGCAGGCGCGCTCAGCCTGCGGATCATGTCCTATGCCGCAGGGCCCGACCAGATGACGCTTATCGCCGGCGCAAAGCCTTCGCCCTGGCTGTATGGCGACAAGCTCAGGATGAATGGCGTAAAGATGTACCTCGACGGTGCGCTCGGCAGCCGCGGCGCGTGGCTCAAACGCCCCTATGCCGACGATCCGGGTAACACCGGTCTGCCGTTGATTTCGCAGGCGCAGCTACGCAACAATCTCGTGCGAGCTGCGCGGGCAGGTTTCCAGCCGGCGATCCATGCTATCGGCGATGCGGCCAACCAGGATGCGCTGAGCGCAGTAAGCGAAATCGCGGAAAGCTTTCCGCAGGACCTTCGCTGGCGGATAGAACATGCGCAAATCGTCGATCCGGCGGACCTGCCCCGGTTCTCGCAGCACGGCATCATCGCCAGCATGCAACCGCTGCACCAGACGAGCGATCGGCAAATGGCCGAGGCGAGGCTCGGACCAGATCGCCTGAATGGCGCTTACGCGTGGAATTCGATCCTCGGCGTCGGTGGCAAGCTTGCCTTCGGTTCGGACGCACCGGTCGAAACGCCTGACCCTTTCGCAGGGTTCGCAGCAGCGATCACGCGCATGGATGCGGCAGGTCAGCCGTTTGGCGGGTGGCTGCCCAACGAGCGCGTCAATCGCGAGCAGGCGTTCGCTGCCTTCACGGTCGACGCGGCCTATGCCGGCTTTGCCGAAGGGCGGTTCGGTCGCCTGATCCCCGGCGAACGCGCGGACTTCATCCTTGTCGATCGCGATCCGTTGCTCGCTTCGCCAGATGAAATCCGTGCCACGCGCGTGTTTGAAACCTGGGTCGGCGGACAGAAGGTCTACGAGGCCGACTGATCGGGTTTGGGGTCGGTTCCGGCTTCGGCCTCAACCTTGGCCTGCGCGTCGCGCCGGTCGAACACGCGCATCAATATCAGCGAACCTTCGAACAGGAGAAGCAGGGGGATCGCCAGCAGGAGCTGCGATCCGGGATCCGGCGGCGTGATCACGGCAGCCAGCGCGACCACAAGGACGATGACATAGCGCCGCGCACCCACGAGTTGCTCGCGCGTGACGATCCCTGCACGGTGCAGCAGTAGCAAGAGCACCGGGAGGAGGAAGCTCATCCCGAAAGCCAGGATAAACTGCATCACCAGGCCGAGATATTCGTTCGCCGTGGGCAGCGCCTGGATCTGCAGGCCCCCCGCCATGCCTTCGAAGCCGAGGAACCATTCGAATGCAGTCGGCATCACCACAAAATATGCCAGTGACGCACCGCACAGGAACAGGAACGGAGTCGCGACGAGAAACGGCAGAAACGCACGCTTCTCACGCGCATAAAGACCCGGAGCGACGAAAGCCCAGAGCTGGTTCGCGATATAGGGAAAGGCAATGCAGAACCCGGCAAACAGGGCGACCTTTAACTCTACGAAAAAGACTTCGTAAAGTTTGGTGAAAATCAACTGGCCCTCGCCCGCCGGAAAGGCATCCTTGAGCGGCTGGATGAGAAAGCCGAGGATGTCGTCGGCAAAATAGAGGCAGACACCGAAAGCCAGCACGAGCGCAGCGACGCAGCGGACCAGTCGGGTCCGCAACTCGATCAGGTGATCGAGCAAGGGCGCCTGGCTTTCGTCGATGTCCTTAAGCTCGAACGCCATTTCAATCCGCCCTGTCGATTGGCGATGGGGGCGGATCGTCGAGCGGCAATCCGGGTTCGGCAGAATCGGCACTGCCATGCTCGGGCGATTTTACGGGCGCGGCGCGCTTGATCGCCGCTTCCGCCGCAGCATCCGGATCGGGGATAATGGAGCTTGAGCCCAACGGCTTCATCTCATCCTCCGCAATCGGATCCGCGGCGCCGCCTGCAGGCTCGTCGCCGGTGGGGTATTTGGCCATGATCTCGCGATTACGCTTGGCCCATTTTTCTTCCATATCGTCGATTTCGGCCTGGCGGACCATCTCGTCGATGCCAGCGCGCACGTGTCCGGACATCTTGCGCATCTTGCCGATCCATCGACCGGCCGTGCGCATGGCGCGCGGCATGTCCTTCGGGCCGATCACCAGGATCGCCACGACGACGATCACCAACAACTCGCTGGCGCCGATATCGAACATACGCGCGTCCGCCCGTCAGCGGTTACTTAGTGTCGGTCGGTGTCTTGACCTGATCTTCGCGGAGGCCTTCGCTCGCAGGCTTTGCCTCGTGTTCGATGCGCTTTGCAGGCTGGTTTTCATCCTCGTTCATGCCCTGCTTGAAGCTTTTGATGCCCTTGCCGAAATCCCCCATCATTTCAGAGATTCGACCGCGACCGAACAGGACGAGGACAACGAGTGCGATGATAATGAGCTGCCAGGGACCGAGCGACATGGGATGACCTTTTCTGCGAATGTCCGCCCATTATAGTGGTTAAACCGCCGTAGTGCCAGTCAACTCGCCGCTTCCTGTGCATCTTCGGCATCTGCATCAGGATCGCCGATCAGCGAGTCATACACGTCATCGACCGGGTCGAGCAGGCCTGCTGCCTTCAATTCGGCAAGCCCCGGCAAGTCGCGGCGACTGGCCAGACCGAAATGTTCGAGAAACTCCGGAGTCGTCGCATATATAGTCGGCCTTCCCGGCACCTCGCGGCGACCGGCAATCCTGATCCAGCCGGATTCCATCAATACGTCGAGCGTCCCGGCAGAGGTCTGTACGCCGCGGATCGACTCGATCTCGGCTCGGCTGACCGGTTCGTGATAGGCAACGATGGCCAGGACTTCGGTAGCCGCGCGCGACAACCGGCGCACCTGTTCGCGTTCCTTGCGCAACAGATGAGCGAGGTCGGGGGACGTTTCGAAATGCCAGCGATTTCCGCGTTTCACCAGCTGGATGCCGCGCGGTTCGTAATGGGCCGAAAGCTCGGCCAGCGCTTGCCGGACTTCGGCGATATCAGCATCGCCAAGAAAACCGGCAAGCGCCTCAGCCGTCATCGGCTCTTCCGCGGCAAACAAGGCTGCCTCGAGCGCGCGATCGAGCGGATTCACGATACCCGCCTGAGCCGAACCGGCCCGAATATGCTGTCCTGTGCAATCTCGGCCCTACCAAGCCGAGCCAGTTCGAGCGCCGCAACAAAACTGGATGCGAGCGCCGATCTTCGCAGCCTCGGCTCCGCATGCGGCGGCAGAAAATCGCGCAATTCCATCCATTCCAGCGTAACGCCAAGCATGTTGGAGACCCGCTCCAGCGCCGAATCCAGCGTCATGACAGGGCGCTCGCGCACCATATGAACTGCAGGCCCAGTCCGCGCCTTGACCCGCCCATAGGCTTCGATCAGGGAAAACTGGTCACTGCGCCAAAGGGTCTTGCGTGCAATTTCAAGACCTTCCGGATTGCCGCGCAGAAAGACGTCGCGCCCAATCCTGTCACCGCCCATAAGTCGCGCCGCGACATCGCGCATCGCACCCAGTCGCTGAAGCCGCAATTGCAGTTTCAGCGCGAGTTCCTCCGGACTCGGATCCTCCTGCTCTTCCTTCGGCAACAACATCGCCGATTTGAGAAAGGCCAGCCACGCCGCCATGACGAGATAGTCGGCCGCCAGCTCCAGCTTCAGCGCTTCCGCTTCTTCAATGTAATCGAGGTACTGTTCGACCAGTGCGAGGATCGAAATTTCGCGAAGGTCGACTTTCTGGCGCCGGGCGAGGTCGAGCAGCAGGTCGAGCGGGCCTTCCCAGCCATCGAGCTCGAGATAGAGCGCGTCAGAATCGGCTTTTTGCTCAGCCGCGATCCCGTCCCACTCCTGGTCTTCCGGGCGTGTTTCCTGGAAGAGCAATCCGTCTATCAAGCGTGCTGCTCCGCAAGCGCCAAGAGGGCGTCACGCTTTGCCAGCAGCGCGCTCGTGTCGATTTCCGAAGGGAATGGCTTCATGGCCTCGTGCACGCGTGCGAGGCGGTCTTTCGCTCCCTCTCTGATGGCGGGGGCGATTTCGGCAATATCGCGCATGTCGTCGAGTTTGGCCCAACAGTTGAGAACGATGTCGCAGCCCGCGTCGAGCGCCTTGGCAGCCCTTTCGGGAATTGTCCCTTCAAGCGCCTGCATGTCGATATCATCGGTGAGCAGGAGCCCGTCGAAACCGATCGCGCCGCGGATCACCTCCTCGATCACCATGGGTGACAGCGTGGCCGGATTGTCTGCATCCCACGCCGTAAACACGATGTGCGCGCTCATGCCCAGCGGATGATATGACAAGCTGCGGAACGGCTCGATATCCACTTCGAGGTCGGCAGCACTCGCAGTGACCTGCGGCAATTGCTTGTGGCTGTCGACCGTCGCACGTCCATGACCAGGCATGTGCTTGAGACAGCCGACGATCCCGCCTTCCGTCATACCTTCGAGGACTGCCCTGCCCAGAGCGGCGACCTGCATCGGCTCGCTACCGAGTGCCCGGTCGCCGATTACGTCGTCGGTCTCCGCACGGCGAACGTCGAACGGTGCATGGAAATCGACGCTTACCCCGACCAGCGCAAGCTCGCGCGCCATGGCTTCGGCATTCACTCGGGCAGCTTCTATCGCCGATGCGGGTGCGATTTCGTATAGTCTGGCAAAGGACTCGCCCGCCGGATAGCTCGGCCATTCGGGCGGCTTCATGCGCGCCACCCTGCCCCCTTCCTGATCTATCGAGACAATCAGATGGTCACGCCCGTGGATCGTTCGCAGGTCGTCGGTCAGTCGACGCAATTGTTCGCGATTGTCGCAGTTGCGGGCAAAGAGGATATATCCGGCGGGATCTGAATCCGCGAAAAAATCGCGTTCGTCGGCGGTCAGCTCGAGGCCCGCAATTCCGAAGATGGCCGGTGTCATGGAAAGGAAACTGCTGCTTCCACCGCTTTCAGGCAAGCGGCGTGCAATCCCGAAGTGTGGAAATCGCCGTAAACCTGCGACTATTTGACGAAACAGGGCAGGCCGTCAGCCTTTAGTGCGTTGCACAGCCGCGTCGCCGATGCGCGATCTCCGGTCACGGCCTGAAGACGATAGACACGCCCGATATCGACATTGGCCTCGACGATCCGGTGACGCACCCCGCTCAATGCCTCGGTCTGGCTGATCAGGCGAGCCCAGGCGGCTTCGGCATCCTCGCGTTTGGGGAAAGCGCCGACCTGCACCGCAGGTCCGCTTGGCTGAGGCGGCGACGTTGCGGCGTCCTCGCTTTCATCGTCCAGCGTGGTCGATATGCTCGGACCCTCTATTTCATCGCGCTGAGCGACGACCGGTGGCTGCGTCGGCCTGTCGGCAAGCTGCCCTTCGCGGGTTTCGCCTTCCCCCACGGCAAAGCTGGTGTCCCCTGTGCCGACAAAAGTCTTGCCGCCCGCGTTTTCGGGACGGGTCTTGTAGGGTTCGTCCGGCGCGGCGATCAGGCTGCCATCGGCAGGCGGTTCGTCACTGGTCGCGCCGATCAGTGCCCAGACCGCCGCGACCAATCCCCCGATCACGACCAGCGACAACACGCCAAGCATAATGATGCGCGATGTCGCGAATCCTTGTTCCGCCTCTTCGTCATCATCCGATTCAAGCCAAGGCAGACGCTCGTCACTTTCGATCAGGGCAGGATTTTCTTCTTCCCATTCCTCGGAAAGTTCGTAGCGCCCTGCCATGCTCACATCTCCTCCACCGCCTCGACGCCGAGAATACCGAGGCCATTGCGGATCACCTGCCCAACCTGTGCCGCAACGAACAGCCGTGCTGCCGTGAGCGCAGGATTGCTTTCCTGAATAATCCGCTTTGCCGGATCATCGTTACCCGCGTTCCAGTAACTGTGGAAGGCCGCGGCCAGATCGCCGAGAAAAAACGCAATGCGATGCGGTTCGCGCGCCTTGGCAGCCGATTCGACCATGCGAGGAAACTGTGAAGCCTCGCGGAGCAGAGACATTTCGTTCTCACCGAGCAGTTCCAGCTGGGCATCGGAGGGCGCAACCCCGGCCTTGCGCAAGGTCGAACATATCCGCGCATGAGCATATTGCAGGTAGAATACCGGATTGTCCTTCGACGCTTCGACCACTTTGGCGAAATCGAATTCCATCTGCGCTTCGGGTTTGCGGGTCAGCATGGTGAAGCGCACGACATCCTTGCCAACTTCCTCGACCACTTCGGCCAGCGTTACGAAGGTGCCTGAACGCTTCGACATTTTGACGGGCTCGCCGTCGCGCATCAGATTGACCATCTGGACGAGCTTGATGTCGAACGGGATCGACTTGCCCTGCCCTTCGGAAAGGGCGGCCACTGCCGCCTTGATCCGCTTCACCGTTCCAGCGTGATCGGCACCCCAGATATCGATCAGTTCGTCGGCGCTTTCCGCCTTTTGCATGTGGTAGGCGAGATCGGCCCCGAAATAGGTCCATGCGCCGTTCGATTTCTTGATCGGTCGGTCCTGATCGTCACCGAACCGGGTCGAACGGAACAGCGGCAATTGGACCGGTTCCCAGTCCTCTGGCGGGGCCTTGCCCTTTGGTGCTTCGAGGACGCCATCGTAGACGAAACCGTGTTCGCGCAGCCAAGCTTCGGCTGCAGCCGGCTTTCCTGCATCCTGCAATTCTGCTTCCGAGGCAAAAATATCATGTTCGATGCCGAGTTGCGCGAGGTCCGACCGGATCATCTCGAGCATCGCTTCTACCGCGCGCGTGCGGAAAATCGGCAGCCAGGCATTTTCTTCCGCCGCAGCGAAGCGGTCACCGAATTCCTCTGCCAGTTGCTGGCCGACCGGCACGAGATAGTCGCCAGGGTAAAGCCCCTCCGGAATGGCTCCGACATCTTCCCCCAGAACCTCGCGATACCGTAAATGCACCGACCGCGCGAGAACATCGACCTGCCCGCCCGCATCGTTGACATAATACTCGCGCGTTACCTGGTGGCCGCAGTATTCGAGCAAACTTGCCAGCGCGTCGCCGACCACTGCGCCCCGGCAATGACCCATGTGCATGGGTCCGGTGGGGTTGGCCGAGACGTATTCGACATTGACGGTCGTTCCGCCGCCGATCGCCGACCGCCCATAGTCCGCCCCCAGTTCGGCGATCGCACGCGCCTCTTCCAGCCATGCACTTTCGGCCAGACGCATGTTGATAAAGCCGGGTCCGGCAATGCTCACCTCGGCAATGTCGGGATCATTATCGAGATGCTCGACAAGTTTATCCGCCAACGCGCGCGGGTTGGACCGCGCCGGTTTAGCCAGAACCATCGCAGCATTTGTGGACAGGTCGCCATGTGTAACGTCACGCGGCGGCTCGACAGCGACATTGACGCGCGCGGTGTCCGGCGGGAGCGTCCCCTCCATCTCGAGAGCGTTCAGGACGGCATCGATTTTCGCCGCAAATCGGGCGTGAAGGGTCTGCGTTTCAGCCATCAGGCGCGCCTATACGAATGGCGCAAAATGGCAAGATGCGGGTGCCGCTACCGGGTGGCGTTGTAGCGCAGCTGGTCTTCGGTCAGCTGGAAGCCGACCAGCAGCTCGAACGTGGCGCGCTGGACCGCCGCACGGACTTCGGGGCTGGCCAGCGGGTCGATCGCCGCATCGGGATCGCCTGGCTCGCGCTCGCGCGTTATTCTTTCCCTGATCTCGGCAGGAAGGGTCGCCTCGGACCGGTTGACGTACGCACCTGCCCGCCCACTTGCCGTCGCACGCTCCTGTCCATCGGCAAAATTCAGCGTCACCGTGCCCACGCGTTTCGTCACCACTGCGCTACCTCCGCGCAGAACGGTCGAATAATAGGGTAACTGGACGCTGCGTGCGCCTTGTACGTTCGTACGTCTGCCAACGACGTCGAAGGTCGCTTCGGCATAAACTCGCTCGCCTTGCTCGTTGCAACTGCTGCGCAGATTGGTCATCGCTGCAGTGACATCGAGATCTGCAAGAGTGGTCGATCCCGGAGTGCGAAAAACCGTGATATCACCCGTATAGTCGGGGATACCGACCGCCGGGCAGGCGGTGCGCACGGCCGTGATGCCGACTGCGTTCCCCTCGACGACCAAATCACCATCGGACTTGCACGCTGCCAGCGCGAGCCCCATTCCAAGAGCTGTAAGGAGACGAAAGCGGATGGTCATGTCGGCGGCAATCCTCAAGTGTTCGTATGCAAGCCCAGGCGATGGGCGAGCGTGCCCTAGCTTGGCGCGTGGCAAAGCGCTAGAGGGGCACGCATGAACGCCCCCTTTCAGTCGACCGCGCACTCCAGCGCCCCTCGCCTGCCGTTGCTTTTGCTGATCGCGGCTCCCCGCGGTTTCTGCGCTGGTGTGGATCGTGCGATCGAGATCGTCGAGAAGGCCATCGAAAAATACGGTGCGCCGGTCTACGTCCGCCATGAAATCGTGCACAACAAATACGTCGTCGACAGCCTGAGGGCCAAGGGCGCGATTTTTGTGGAGGAACTCGACGAAGTTCCGGACGACGCCCCCGTAGTCTTTTCAGCCCATGGCGTTCCGAAATCCGTTCCCGCCGAAGCAAACCGCCGCAAGCTGCTCTATGTCGACGCGACCTGCCCGCTCGTCAGCAAGGTCCATCGGCAGGCGGAAAGGCAGATCGAGAAGGGCCAGCATATCATTTTCATTGGCCATGCCGGCCATCCGGAAGTGATCGGAACGATGGGGCAGGTTCCGGAAGGGCGGATTACCCTCGTGGAGACAGTGGAAGACGTCGCCCGGTTGCCGTTCAGCACCGACGACGATCTTTCTTATCTTAGCCAGACAACGCTTTCGGTCGACGACACCAAACAGGTAATCGAGGCATTGGTCGAACGATATCCGGGTATCGTCGCGCCAAAGGCGGAAGACATTTGTTATGCCACGAGTAACCGTCAGGCCGCGGTGAAGCAGGTCGCGCCATCCTGCGACCTCGTGCTCGTGATTGGTGCGCCGAACTCGTCCAACTCGGTAAGGCTTGTCGAGGTTTCGCAAAGGCTCGGGATCGAGGCGAAACTGATCCAGCGCGCCGACGATATCCGTCCTGAATGGCTGAACGGTGTCGGGACGCTTGGCTTGACAGCGGGAGCCTCCGCACCGGAGAAGCTGGTCCGGGAAGTGGTAGACAGACTCGCGGAATGGCGCGACGTCGAAGAGCGCACCGCAATTACTGCCGAAGAGAACATGATATTCAAGCTGCCGCGCCAACTGACCGACTAGGTTGGGAAGTTGGCCGTTTACACCCATCTCGGCGCCGAAGAACTTGCCACGCTTCTGCAAAACTATGGCGTCGGCGAACTCATCTCCGCAAAAGGAATTGCCGAAGGCGTATCTAACAGCAACTGGCTGATCGAAACCTCTGGGCGCGACGGAAACGGCGGTCGCTTCATCCTGACGATGTACGAGCGCCGCATCGAAATTGATGATTTGCCGTTCTTCCTGGGTTTACTGGATCACCTCGCAGAGCTTGGTTGTGCAGTCCCGGCCACAATCCACGACAACGCTGGAAAAGCCTGGCGTCAGTTGGACGGCAAGGCATTGGCGCTGATCGAGTTTCTTCCGGGCGTCTCTCCGACGTCGCCTACGCCCCAGCAGGCATATGCAGTTGGCCGGGCGCTGGCAGAAATACATCTCGCCGGGCAATCATTCGATCAATGTCGACCGAACGACCTTACGCCGGAGCATGCGCTTGCGATCCTTGAAAGCTGCGGGGCCAAGCGCATCGCGGAAATCGACGAAGACCTCCCGCAATTCCTCCAACTCGGCAGGCAGTTGGTGTGGCATTGGCCGACCGATCTTCCGTTTCGGGAATTATCGACTTCTATTTCGCAGCCGAGGACATGATGGCGTATGATCTTGCTGTCACACACGCAGCCTGGTGTTTCGATAAATCCGGCGCATCCTACAGGAGCGAGCTAGGTTCTGCCCTGATCTCAGGGTATGAATCGATACGTCCGCTGGAAGATAAGGAACGGTCCGCTTTGCCTGTTCTTGCCCAAGGCGCTTGCCTGAGATTCGTCGCGACCCGTGCTGAGGACTGGCTGGAAGCCAAAAACGAGGCACATGTCGAACGCAAGGATCCGATGGAATTTGCTCGGCGGTGGGAGTTCTACCTCAATTCAGGTGACGGGGCATTTGCGTGACGTCCCACGCACGCTACAGCGCCGTCCGATGAAACGGGTCGAACTTTTTACCGATGGCGCCTGCAAGGGAAACCCCGGTCCTGGCGGGTGGGGCGTCCTGCTGCGGATGGGTCCGCACGAAAAGGAAATATCCGGCGGCGAAGCCGATACGACCAATAACCGGATGGAGATGACTGCCGCGATCCGCGGCCTGTCCGCCCTGATAGAGCCCTGTCATGTCGATCTTTTCACCGACAGCAAATATTTGATCGAAGGCATCACGAAGTGGGTGCACGGCTGGAAGAAACGTGGCTGGTTGAATGCCAGCAAGAAACCCGTGAGAAACGCCGAGCTGTGGCATGAGCTGATCGACGTTTGCGCGAAGCATCAAATAGAGTGGCATTGGGTGAAGGGCCATTCTGGCCATCCCGAAAACGAACGTGTCGACAGGCTCGCCAGCGACGCGGCAGAAAGCATCGCCGCTGGCGATATTCCTGCCCGGATTTAGGATTCGTCGACCGTATCCGCAGTTGGTCCGTTTTTCTTGATCGACTCGATCGCGTTCTTCGCGCTCGCTTTTGAACTGTATCCCTCGGTCCAGAAGATGGCCTCCGAGTTGTACATGAAATATGCCACAAACTCCCCGGCCTTGTTCTTCTTTATCTTGAAGTGATGCGCCATCGGCGGTGTCCTCCCTTTGAAACGCGACCTCATGGTCCATCCTAACAAAGGACGATGGCTTGGCTACAAAAAGCGTGCGGGACTATAATCCGCGGCGCTGAGCCCCGCAGTCATGGCGTCGCGCGGCAGGTCAAGCAGGATTTGCGCACCCAGACGCGCCGCTGCTGGCGAAGTCTGAATTCCGAAACCGCCCTGTCCCGCGAACCATGCAAAGTTTTCCCTCACCGGATCGTAGCCATAGACCGGTCGGCGATCGGGAGCGAAGGAGCGCAGGCCCGCCCATTTTTTCTCGACCGCCGCAACCTGCCAATCGACAACCGATTGCAAACGCTCGATCGCGATCGCGACCGCGAGTTCTTCAGGCGCAGAATCTGTCGGCGCGCTAGGCTCCTCATCGTGAGGACTTAGCCATAAGCGGCCCGACTCCGGCTTGAAGTAAAACTGGCCACCGATATCGAGCACCAGGGGCAATTTCGATCGAGGAGCGGGATTGGTCCGCAGTTGCAAAACCGTGCGCTGCAAGGGCGATATGCCTATCGGTCGAGCGCCTGCCAATCGGGCAATTTCATCGGCCCAAGCACCGGCCGCATTTACCAGAACCCTGCACCGGAACTCGGCACCGCTCTCGACTGTCAAACTCCATCCGTTTTCGGCGTTGACCGCTTGCACAACGCGCGCCCGACATTCGAGCCTTGTACCGCAGGTCTTTGCCTGGCCCAGAAACGCCGCGTGCAGCGCTGCGACATCAATGTCTGCGCACCCCGGTTCCCAAATCGCACCAACCCATTCGGGCAGGATTCCCGGAACCAATCCGGCCAATTCTTCCCGGTTCAAACGGGTCAAGGCAACACCAGTACTGGCAAATTCAGCATAAAAATTCTCGAGGGCCGGAAGGTCCCGCTGGCGTCCGATGTACAGCGCTCCGCGTTGGCTCAGAAAACCGTTGCTCCGCAGCCACGGCCCCGATGCGCGCGTCAGTGGAACAATGCCACGGCCACCGTAGCATTCTTCCCAAAAGGCGGCAGAACGACCCGTTGCGTGGTAGCCGGGCGCGTCTTCCGCCTCGAGCAGCAATACGTCCGCACCGGACTTCGCCAGTTCGGCGGCCAGGCTCGCACCGGCGATCCCGGCCCCGACAATCGCAAAATCGTAGGATTTCATCGTAATGCAGGCGCGACCCTGTCGAGAAAATCATCGATGGCGGACATCGCCTTGCTCCGCACAGGCGGAGTCTCGCGCAGGATTTCGTGGTGTGCCTCCTTGCCGAACGCCAGAAGCTCGGCGTTCGGAAGACGGTCTGCGGCCCGCAATACTGCAGCGTGTGAAATGAGTTCGTCGGTCCGTGTTGATAGTATGAGGATGGGCGTTTCAACCGACTCCATCGCGCCTTTCGCTTCAATTGCACGCACTGAAGCATATGCGCGCTCGACCCAGCCCCAACTTCCCGGCCCCATGACCAATTCCGGACGATGCTCGCGCCACCACAATTCATCGGCGTAGCGTTCGGCATCGTGGGTCAGAAGGTTACGGCGATCGGCCGGCATCTCACCCGGCTTCTCGCTCCACTTCCAAGCCGGCCGCCGCGCGTCGCCAATGATCGTCATAGCGCGTGCCGCTGCGTGGAGTGCGGCCATCGGGAGTGGCGGACCATTGATGCCAAGCATGGGAGCAGAAAAGATCACCGCATCGGGCAATAGCTTTCTCTCAATCAAAGCCCGCATCACGATTTGTCCGCCCATCGAATGGCTGACCAAAACATGAGGAGCTGGCGCGGTCTTCACCCAATCGCTCCAGAAATTGGCCAAGTCTGAAATCCAGATGTCGAAATCGTCAATGTGACCGGTCGTCGCGTCGTTGCCTAATCGACCCGAACCCGCCTGCCCGCGCCAATCGCACGCCGTAACGCGCCACCCTTTGCGATGCCATTCTTCGAGCGTTTCCAGATATTTCTCGTAGAAATCGCCCCGCCCGGGCAAGAACAATATCGAACCGCGCCGCTCGTCCCCACATCCCGGCCAGTCTATCCGGCGAACATCAGTGCCGTCTGGGGTTTGCCATAAGCTTTCTTGCGCCAACGCAGGAATTGAACGTCGGTCGATAGGGTCTGCGTGCTCATCAGTTGTTGGAGTGGAGATGGCTCTGACTGCCTTGTCATTCAGGATGGTTACTTTTTGGTAAGCCTGTTTCGCTACCAAACTCTCCATGTTTCATTTGGGGGGCGTGATGCACGACCAGACACTCACCTACGTGCTGCTCGGCGGATTGGCAATCGCCCTGCTCTGGGCTGCGATTACCGATCTGAAAAGCCGGATCATCACCAACCGTCTGAATATCGCGATTACGGTTGCGGCACCGATTTTCTGGTGGGCCAGCGGCCTTTCGGTATGGCCCGATGTTGCGATCCAGATCGGACTTGCCGCACTCACTTTCGCCATCTGTTGTCTCTTCTTCGCGCTCCGCCAGATGGGCGGTGGCGATGTCAAATTGCTGAGCGCATTGGCCTTGTGGTTTCCTCCTGCCGACTTTCTCGTTCTCGTCGTTCTCATGGCGCTGCTTGGATGGCTGATCACCCTCGTCATGGGCATCTGGGGCGTGGCACATTCCAAGGTGGTCGGCGCGAAGCCGTTACGGGACTCCATCCTCCTCGTTGCTTTCACCCTTATAGCCGTCAACTTCGCCAGCGCTCTTCTGGGTGGTCCCAAAGTGGCGCTGACCAATCTTCTTCCGACGGGGTCGACCGATAACACCATCGCGGTCGTTGCGGTTGCGATGCTGCCGGTCGCAATTCTCGCGATCGTCACTCTCGCATCCGTACGCATCATTCGCAGGCACGAGAAGCAGACTCGCGTGCCCTACGGCCTCGCCATTTCAGCGGCCGGCTTGTGGGTCCTGTCGGGCATGTTCTGGCCGGTCCTGACTGGCATGACCACCAGTTGAATACGTGATGTTAACCAATCGGGCCTAGGCACCGACAACATAGTTACC
>QFNA01000014.1 GCA_003248395.1 Citromicrobium sp. | reverse complement strand
CGGACACTGGCGACGAGGATTTCGGTGTCGAAACCGTAATTGCTGTAGATCTGCGCGATGTCCGCGATGAGTTCCATGCCGTCGAAGCCGTTGTCGTCATGACGGCCGACGAACGGTGAAACGAAGCTGGCACCGGCCTTGGCGGCGAGCAGCGCCTGATTGGCCGAGAAGCACAGCGTGACGTTGACCATGGTGCCTTCGCCGGTCAGCTTCTTGCAGGTCTTCAGGCCGTCGATGGTCAGCGGGACCTTGATGCAGACATTGTCCGCGATCTTCCGCAGAGTCTCTGCTTCCTTCATCATAGTCTCGTGATCGAGCGCGACGACTTCCGCGCTGACAGGACCATCGACGAGGCCGCAGATTTCCTTCGTCACTTCCATGAAATCACGACCCGACTTGGCGATGAGCGAGGGGTTGGTGGTCACGCCGTCAAGCAGGCCGGTGTCGGCCAGTTCCTTGATGTCGGCGATGTCGGCGGTGTCGACGAAGAATTTCATTGCTCTGCGCTCCGGAAGGCGGTTTCGGGTGTGTGCTGCTGCAAGGCCATTGCGTGCAGCGAGTCAAGGCTTGCGGCGAGGCTCGCCCACGGATCGCGGGCATCGTCGCGCTCGACAAGGAAATGCTCGACACCCTGACGACGCGCCTGCGCTACAATTTCAGCCAGATCGAGCGTCCCCTCGCCCACGTCCGCCTTGGCCAGCCAATATGTGTCCAGTTCGAAGCCGATCCGTGGATCGAGCCGGGCGAAGAGCAGGTCTATCGGACGGGTGCTTTCTAGCTCTTCGAATTCGAAATCATGCGCATGATAGGCGATGCGCATATCGCGCGCCGCGGCCATCGCCGACACCCGATTGAGATGATCGACCCACCAGTGCCACTGATCAAGCGTAAGCCGCTGTTCTGCGGGAAGCCAGGCGAGGACGAGTGTATCGGTGCACAACGCGTCCGCCTCGTCCAGCGCAGCGGCGGGATCGTCGCGCAACAGCCGCCAATCCGCATGGGCGGCGGCGACCGTAATCCCCAGAGCGCGCGTCCTGTCGCACAATTCGGCCGGCGCGATGCCAAACGTACCGGCGAATTCCACCTCGCGATAGCCGAGCGAGGCGACCCTGCCGAGTGTCGCGATGGGATCGCGCTCCATGTCCGCGCGCACGGTGTAAAGCTGCGCGCCGAAGCGGGACTGCCCGGCATCGGGCACATGGTGACAGGCTGCGAGTAGGCCGATGAGCGCTGGAACGAGGAATCGCATGTGCGCGGCAATGCCACATGATCGCCGGATCGCGGCGAATCGCAGCCTCTTCGCGTCCGATCTCGTTCCAGATCGTTTCGTCGATCCGCGTCGCGACGGTGTTCGCCACTTGCGGCACGTCGACGCCGGTCAGCGCGGCAAGCGCCTGTCCGACCAGCGGGTCCTGCGCCACGCGCATGGCCGTGCCGAGTTCGGGGACCATTGCGTCGATCAGGCGGGTGCCCATCGAACCGCGCAGGAACGCCGTCGCCGCAGTTGGGCCACCGTTGACCAGTTCGATCGCATTCTGCACGCCGATCACACGCACGGCGTCGGTCACCAGCGGCGCGGCACGCTCGGCACCTTCGTAAGCTATGTCGCCAAACGCATCGGTCAGCCGTTCCTTGAATAGCGCCGAAGTCAGGATCCGGCTGAGGACGCCGCCGCGCGCACCGAGAACGGCGTCCAGACCAAGCGTGGCAACCTGCTGGTCCCAGAACCCGCCCTGATCGAGCATGCGTGAAAATGCGCGTTCGCTGGAAAGAAACAGCAACCGCTGGATCGCATCTGTCATCCCGAAGCCGGGCAAGGAGGCGCATCCGGGCAGGACCAGCGCCGCTCCGCCGAGCGAAAGGCCGCTGAGAAAGGCCCGCCGGCCGGCAGGTTTCACGAGAATATCGGTCATAAATCCACTCCTCAAAAATCCCACCCTTGTCCGGCGACCTTACTGCCGCCCATATGAACGCTTCGATGAACCGCGTCCGCTGCCTTGTCCTCAATGCCGCCCTCGGCCCGCTCGACTACAAGGTGCCGGACGGCATGACGGTGGAACTCGGCCAGGTGGTGGAGTGCCCGCTGGGACCGCGCACGGTGGTCGGGATCGTCTGGGAGGCTGAACGGCTTCCCGGCACGGACGTTCCGGCAGAGAAGCTGCGCAACCTGCGGGGGCTTTACCCAATCCCGCCCCTCTCGGCGCCACTACGCCGCCTAATCGAATGGACCGCGGACTACTACGTCGCCTCGCTGGCGAGCGTTGCGCGCATGGCACTCTCTTCCGGCGGAGCATTGAAGGGACCGGCCAGCATCACCGAGTACCGGCTCACGGGCGGTATGCCTGAGCGCCTGACCGCACAGCGCCAAGCCGCGATGGAGGCGCTGGAGGGGGAGCAGGCGACCATTCGCGAACTTGCCGGGATCGCCGGCGTGTCCGAAGGCGTGCTGCGCGGGCTGGTGAATCAGGGTGTGCTCGAACCCGTCGAAGTCGATTGCGACCGGCCCTATGACGAGGCGCGCCCCGACTTCGCTCAAGTGGACCTGAGCGAACAGCAGCGCGAGGCATCGGACATCTTTTCCGCCGCCGTTCGCGCGCAGACATTCGCACCCTTCCTGCTCGACGGCGTGACTGGATCGGGCAAGACCGAAACCTATTTCGAGCCGGTGGCAGAGGCCCTGCGCATGGGCCGCCAGGTGCTGGTCCTCCTGCCCGAAATCGCCCTCACCGAAAACTTCCTCCATCGCTTCGAAGAGAGGTTCGGCACACCGCCTGTGCTATGGCACAGCGCGCTCAAATCAACCGAGCGGCGCCGCGCATGGCGTGCCTCCGCCAGCGGCGACGCGCAGGTGGTGGTCGGCGCGCGTTCGGCCTTGTTCCTGCCCTTCGCAGGCCTCGGCCTGATCGTCGTCGACGAGGCGCATGAAACCAGCTTCAAGCAGGAGGACGGCGTGCGTTACAATGCGCGCGATGTTGCCGTGATGCGCGCGCATTTCGAAGGCTTTCCCATCATTCTCGCCAGCGCCACGCCCGCGCTCGAAAGCCTGCAAATGGCCGAGAGCGGGATCTATGCGAAGGTCAATCTGCCCAGCCGGTTTGGCGGCGCGCAATTGCCCAGCATCGACACCATCGACCTGACCGAGGAGAAGCCGCCGCATGGCATGTGGCTGGCCCAGCGGCTGGTCGATGGCATCTCGGAAAGGCTCGAACGTGGCGAGCAATCGCTACTGTTCCTCAACCGGCGCGGTTATGCCCCTCTGACACTGTGCCGCAATTGCGGCTTCCGCTTCCAATGCCCCAATTGCAGCGCATGGCTGGTGGAGCACCGCTTTTCCCGTCGCCTCGCCTGCCACCATTGCGGGCACGAGACCCCCAGCCCCGCCGCCTGCCCCGAATGCGGGGAGCCCG
The DNA here is from genome assembly GCA_003248395.1 of Citromicrobium sp. Classification (GTDB taxonomy): domain Bacteria; phylum Pseudomonadota; class Alphaproteobacteria; order Sphingomonadales; family Sphingomonadaceae; genus Qipengyuania. The sequence continues at coordinate 56,335 of QFNA01000014.1, read as the reverse complement.
ATTGCCTCGTCGCCTGTGGCCCGGGCGTCGAGCGGATCGCCGACGAGGTGGCCGAACGGCTGCCTGAGGCGCGCGTGTTCGTCGCTACGTCCGACACACTCAATTCACCCGGACGCGCGGCGGAATTCATCGCTGCGGTGGAGGCGAAAGAGGTGGACGTCATCGTCGGCACGCAGCTCGTCACCAAGGGCTTTCACTTTCCCGAACTCACGCTGGTCGGCGTGGTCGATGCCGACCTTGGCCTAGAAGGCGGGGATTTGCGCGCGGGCGAGCGCACCTACCAGCAGGTCGCGCAGGTCGCGGGCCGCGCAGGGCGTGGCGACAAGCCGGGCGAGGTCCTGATCCAGACTCGCCATCCCGAAGCCAGCGTGATCGCCGCGCTCGCCGCCGGTGACCGCGATGCCTTCTATACAGCCGAAACCGAGATGCGCCGCGATGCAGGCGCCCCGCCCTTCGGTCGCTGGGCATCGATCATCGTCTCCTCCGAGGACGAAGCCGAGGCACGCGAAGCCGCACGACGGATCGGCGACACGCGCCCCGACGTACCCGATTGCATGATCCTTGGCCCCGCCGCAGCACCCATGGCGCAGCTACGCGGCCGGTATCGCTATCGCCTGCTCATCAATGCGCGGCGCAGTGTGCAACTGCAGGACACGATCCGCCTCTGGCTGAGCGCGGTTGACCATCCGCCGGGCGTGCGCGTAGCAGTGGATGTCGATCCCTACAGTTTCGTCTGACCCCCCTCGCGGGCATAGGGAGCGCCGTCGCCTGCGAAAACCGAACTTGCCTGGTCGCCCAACCAGCCCATGGCCGCAGCCCACGGGCCGTGACCATAGCTGATCCGGGCGACGCCCAATGCTGCCAGTTCGGCATGTGTGCCGCGGCCAGGGCCCCACAGAATGTTGACCGGGAGCGAGACAGCCTCACAAATCTCGCCGATGACCGCATGGTCGCCAAGGAAGGGCACGAACAGGCAATCGGCTCCGGCATCGGCATACACCTTCGCGCGATCGATCACTTCCGCGACGAGTTCCGCGGAGTAGTCTTCGGGTTTCTTGCCGAGAAAGGCGTCGGTTCTCGCATTGACGAAGATCCCTGTTGCCGCTGCCGATGCAATCCGCTCGGCCGCATCCTCCGGAGCCAGCAGCGCCGTTTCGCCCGGCATGCGGTCCTCCATGTTTATGCCGGCCGCCCCGAGGTCGCGCGCTTTGGCAGTCGAAGCGGCCACCTGCTCAGGCGTGTCTCCGTAGCCCGACTCCATGTCGATTGTGATCGGCAGATCCGTAACCGAGACGATCCGCTGAAGATTTTCGAGCACCGTTGCAAGCGGGAGACCTTCGCCATCCTTGAAACCCTGTGCCTCGGCCACGCCGAAACTGCCCGTCGCAATCGCCTTCGCCCCCGCATCGACAACTGCCCTGGCGCTGCCCGCGTCCCAAATATTGAACAGTATCAGGGGATCGCCGGGCACGTGAAGCGCGCGGAATGTCTCGACCTTGTCCGTCATCCTACTTCCTTTCACGCGCGAGCAATTCGCGTTTGATGTCTTGCCCATAGGCGTACCCGCCCAGATCGCCGCCGGTCCTGACGACCCGGTGGCAGGGGATCAGCACGGCCACATTATTGCGGGCATTGGCGCTGCCCGCTGCGCGTACCGCCCTGGGGTTGCCGGCGGCTGCAGCGATTTCGGCATAGGTGCGCGTTTCGCCGGGCGGGATTTCGCGCAATGCCTTCCAGCATGCTTCCTGAAACGCGGTCCCTTTCACGTCGATCGGAATGTGATCGAAACCCGCGCCGGGCGCTTCGACGCTGGCAACCACTTCCGCCAGCAGGCGCTCGAACGCTTCCCCGCCTTCGACGAGTTCGGCCTTGGGAAAGCGCGCGCGCAGAGCGTCGACCCCTTCGCCAAACGAAAGGCGGCAAACGCCCTTTTCGGTCGCGGCGACCAGCATCCGGCCCAGTGATGTCTCGACCACCGTCCAGTGAATCTGCGTGCCCTCACCGCCATTGACCCATGCGCTTGCCGTCATGCCCAGCTTGTCCTTCATCTCGTCGTAAAATCGCGAGGCCGAACCGTAGCCTGCCTCATAGATCGCTCCTGTCACATTATCCCCCTCGCTCAGCGCGTCGCGTGCGCGTTCTTCTCTCAGGGCTCGCGCATAGGCCGCAGGCGAGAGGCCGGTGGCGCGTTTGAAGACGCGCTGGAAATGCGTCGGCGAGTAGTCCGTGATTGCAGCGAGTGCCGAGAGCGTCGGAGCATCCTCGGCGTTCCGGATTTCGTCGATCGCGGCCATCACCGCCGCTTCGTCGCGCGCGACATCGTCGGGCAGGCAGCGCTTGCAGGGCCGCAGACCGCTCGCCCGCGCTTCTGCACCACTTGCGAAAAAGCGCACGTTGCCACGCGCCGGGTGCCGTGCTGCGCAGGACGGGCGGCAATAGATGCCGGTGGTCAATACGCCAGTGACGAAGCGTCCGTCAAAGCTGCGGTCACGCCGCTGCACCGCATTCCAGGCTGTTGTCTCGTCTATCATGCACCTGACTCCATAAGCGTCTTCGGGTCCAATTGCCGACTAATTCGTGCTCGAGCATCCCGAAGCTTGCGGTCAAACCGGTGCGCGGCCATTACAGCGCACGCATGCGGTACTTTCTTACGCTCTTCGCAGTCTTGCTCGCGCTGGCCGCCGGACATCACGCGCGGGCCGAGCCTGCCGATATCGACGCCGCCGCGCGGGGCGTGGTCCGCGTCGTCATCATCGGAACCGATGGCGAAGAACTGATCCCGATCAGCCATGGAACCGGCTTTGCCGTCAATGGCACGACGATCGTCACGAATGCCCATGTCGTCCGCGATGCGATGGTGGACGAGCGGCTGCAGATCGGCATCGTTCCCAACGGTGGCGGCGAAGGCGTCTATGGCCGCCTGCTGGCGATCAGCGCGCGCAACGATCTGGCGCTGGTGCAATTGACCGGCGACATGCGCCTGCCGCCTCTGACGCTGTCTTCCTCTCCGCCGACCAGCAGCGGAGAAGTGACCAGCGTCGGCTATCCGATGAATGTCGATCGTGCGCAGGGGCTGGATATCTCCGATATTTTCAGCAGCCAGCCACCCGTCAAAAGCCGTGGCTACATCTCGGGGGAGCGCCCCAGCCGCCAGTTCGATACGATCCTGCATACCGCCCCGATCGCGCGCGGGAATTCGGGCGGACCGCTGCTGGATGCTTGCGGCCGGGTGGTCGGGGTGAACAGTTTCGGAGCCGACAATCAGGGCGGCGATGCGGAATTCTTTTTCGCCGTCTCGAATCGCGAGCTGATTCCGTTCCTGCGCGAAAACGACATCGCTCCCCGGACCAATGAGATGCCGTGCCGTTCGCTCGCGGACCTCGACCAGGCAGAGCGTGAACGCGTCGAGCGCGAGCAGCTCGAAGCGCGCCAGAGCATGGCCCAGCGCGCCGAACTCACGCGCGAACAGCGCGAGCGTGCCCTGCTCGAGGCGCAGATGGGCGTCACGCAGGATCGCGACGACCGGATGGCGCTCGCCTTCCTGCTCGTATTGCTCGGCTTTGCGGCGGCCCTGTGGGCGTGGCTCCGAATCGACCGGATCGATCCCGCGGCGGAGGATGCCGCCCAGCGGCGCAAACCAGCGCACATCGCTTTCTGCATCGCGGCATTCCTCGTGATCGTCGCGCTGATAGCTTACTTTACCCGACCCGGCCTTGCCGAAATCGATCGCCGCGTCGCCGCGGCCATGCAGGACGGCGCGGAAAGCGGAAGCGACGAGGCCGATGCGGCTGCGGGAAGCGATGTGGCGCTGACCTGCCGCCTCGTCCCGGAACGCAGCAGGGTCACCAGCGCTCAGGTGGACGACGTCGCCTTCGACTGGACCACCGAAGGCTGCGTCAACGAACGCACCCAATACGGCTACGCCTCGGGCAACTGGTCGCGCGTGTTCGTGCCGAACGAGGAAGACGCGGTCTCGGTCAACAGCTTCGATCCGAGTCGGCAGGTCTTCCGCACCGAACGCTATCTGCTGTCGCGCGGCGAAATGGCGCAAGCGCGCGAGGCACGGAGCAAATATTCCGCACCCCAATGCGGCGCGGACGGGGCAGGCGCGGAGCAGAGTCTTCGCGCAGCCGTCTTGCCTTGCGGCGACCCCTTTGCTAGGCGCGCGCCAACCTTGCCGGGGCGACTCATTTTCGCCTGCTTTCGGCTTGGACCGACAGAATCTTTTTCCGGACCCTAGAGGACGAGAGACGCGTGGATATTTCCGCCGGTATTCAGGCTAGCCTGGCAGGGCGCTATGCTTCTGCCCTGTTCGATTTGGCCAGCGAGGCCGGAACGGTGACCGCAGTCGAATCGGACCTCGAAAAGGTTGAGGCCGGCCTTGCCGAATCGGTCGAGCTCAAGACGCTGACCACCAATCCGCGGGTGACGCGGGCTGCTGCCGAAAAGGCACTGTGGGGCGTATCGGCCATCATGGGCCTGTCCGACCTGACGCAAAAGTTTCTCGGCACGCTCGCGCAGAACCGCCGTCTCGGCCAACTGCCCGGCATCATCCGCGCGTTTCGCAGCATCGCCGCGGCCCAGCGCGGGGAAGTCGCTGCTGAAGTGGCCAGCGCCCACCCGCTCACCGATGCGCAGGTCGACCAGCTCAAGGCCAAGCTGACCGCGCGCGAAGGCCGCACTGTAAAACTGACGACGAAAGTCAACCCCGACCTGCTTGGCGGTCTCGTCGTTACCATCGGATCGAAGCGCATAGATGCCTCGATCCGCACCCGTCTCAATTCGCTATCCCAGGCCATGAAGGCTTAAAGGACACAAATCATGGATATCCGCGCCGCAGAAATCTCCAAGGTCATTAAGGACCAGATCGCCAATTTCGGCACCGAAGCCGAAGTCAGCGAAGTCGGTTCCGTTCTGTCGGTGGGTGACGGTATTGCCCGCATCCACGGCCTCGACAACGTCCAGGCCGGCGAGATGATCGAATTCGCCAACGGCGTGCAGGGCATGGCGCTCAACCTCGAAGCCGACAATGTCGGCGCGGTGATCTTCGGGTCCGATGCCGACATCAAGGAAGGCGACACGGTCAAGCGCACCGCGACCATCGTCGACGTGCCCGTCGGCAAGGGCCTGCTGGGCCGCGTGGTCGACGCTCTCGGCAATCCGATCGACGGCAAGGGCCCTATCGCCGACGTGGAACGCCGCCGCGTCGAAGTGAAGGCACCCGGCATCATTCCGCGCGAATCGGTCAGCGAGCCGGTGCAGTCGGGCCTCAAGGCGATCGACGCACTCGTTCCCGTCGGCCGCGGACAGCGCGAGCTCATCATCGGCGACCGCCAGACCGGCAAGTCCGCCGTCGCCATCGACACCTTCATCAACCAGAAGGAACTGAATGCGGGCGACGACGAGAGCAAGAAGCTTTATTGCGTCTATGTCGCCGTCGGTCAGAAACGTTCGACCGTCGCGCAGATCGTCAAGCAGCTCGAAGAAAACGGCGCGATGGAATATTCAATCGTCGTCGCCGCAACCGCCTCAGAGCCTGCACCGTTGCAGTACCTCGCACCCTACACCGGCTGTGCGATGGGCGAATTCTTCCGCGACAACGGCATGCACGCCGTCATCGTTTACGACGACCTTTCGAAGCAGGCGGTCGCCTATCGCCAGATGTCGCTGCTGCTGCGTCGTCCTCCGGGCCGCGAGGCCTATCCGGGCGACGTCTTCTACCTCCACAGCCGCCTGCTGGAACGTGCTGCGAAGATGAGCGAAGCGAATGGCGGCGGATCGTTGACTGCACTGCCGATCATCGAAACGCAGGCGGGCGACGTGTCGGCCTATATTCCGACCAACGTGATCTCGATCACCGACGGCCAGATCTTCCTCGAAACCGACCTGTTCTATCAGGGCATTCGTCCGGCCATCAACGTCGGTCTGTCGGTCAGCCGCGTCGGCGGTGCTGCCCAGACCAAGGCGATGAAGAAAGTCGCCGGATCGATGAAGCTCGACCTCGCGCAGTACCGCGAAATGGCGGCCTTCGCGCAGTTCGGCTCGGACCTCGACGCCGCGACCCAGAAACTGCTCAACCGCGGTGCGCGCCTGACGGAGCTGCTCAAGCAGCCGCAGTTCTCGCCCATGCCGGTGGAAGAACAGGTCGTGTCGATCTTTGCCGGCACGAACGGATATATCGACGATGTTCCGGTCGCTCGTGTAACGGATTACGAAGAACAGATGTTGAGCTTCATGCGCAGCGAACATGCTGGCGTGCTGGAAGAAATCCGCACCACCGGCAAGTTCGAGGACGACACCAAGAACAAGGTCGTCGACGCGCTCAAGACCTTCGCCAAGCAATTCGCCTGATGAATCCGAACCTCTTTGCCGCATTGATCGCCATCCTGGCCGGGTTAGCTACATTTCTCATGCTTGGGGCGGAGCAGCCCGACCGTGGCGACGAGTTCATTTATGGCTTGGTGGTGGGTGCGATAGCTTTTGCACTGGTAAGATACGCGATGAGAAAGCAGCTGTCAGATGGCTAGTCTCAAGGAACTCAAGGGCCGGATCAACTCGGTCAAGTCGACCCAGAAGATCACCAAGGCCAAGCAGATGGTTGCTGCGGCGAAACTGCGCCGCGCGCAGGCTGCGGCGGAAGCTGCGCGTCCCTATGCCGAACGGCTGGCGGGCGTCATGGCCTCGCTCGCGAGCAAGGTAGGAGGCGAGAACGCGCCGCGTCTCTTGAGCGGCACGGGCGATGACCGCCGCCATCTGCTGGTCGTCGTCAACACCGACAAGGGCCTGTGCGGCGGTCTCAATGCCAATATCGTCAAGGCCGCCAAGGCGAAGGCCAAGGCTCTGATCGCCGAGGGCAAGGACGTACAGTTCTACCTCGTCGGCAAGAAGGGCCGCGCGCCGATCAAGCGCGACTATGCCGACCGGATCGAAAAATGGTTCGATACGTCTGACGTGCGCAACCCCGGATTCGACGAAGCGGAAGCGATTGCCGACGATCTTATCGAGCGCTTCGAGAAAGGCGAATTCGACGTCGCGCATCTCGTCTATCCGATTTTCAAATCGGCACTGGCGCAGGATCCGACCGTCGACCAGCTGATCCCCGTTCCTTCGCCCGAAGGCGACACTGCGGCGACCGGCGGCGATGCCGTTGTCGAGTACGAGCCCGGCGAAGAGGAAATTCTCGAAGAACTCCTGCCACGCTACGTCAAGACGCAGATCTTCGGCGCGCTGCTCGAGCGCGAGGCATCCGAACAGGGTGCTTCGATGACCGCAATGGACAACGCGACGCGCAATGCGGGCGATCTGATCCAGAAGTTGACCATCCAGTACAACCGCAGCCGCCAGGCCGCGATTACCACCGAACTCGTTGAAATCATCGCCGGCGCGGAGGCCTTGTAATGGGTGCGTGGGGATCAAAGTTCGACGAGAATGACGACGCAGCAGATTGGCTGGATGAGTTCGAGAGCTCGCCGAACTGGTTGAGCGTAGATGCCGCCCTCGACCTCGGAGAGGATTATGTAGAGGCCCCGGAAGCATCGATTGTTTTGGCGGCCTGTGAGGTAGTAGCTGCCGGACTTGGCAATGCCTCCCCTCAACTTTCTGAAACAGTGGTGGCTTGGGCCAAAGCAAACTCAACTGATGCGGCCCAACGTAAGTCGGCTGCCAAACATGCTGCCGAGCGTGTTCGTGACGACAGCGAATTGCAGGAACTTTGGTCTGAAGCCGAAGAATTCTCCGAATGGCAACGCCACGTTGATGAGACAATTTCGCGACTCTGATGTCGCACCGTGTAAGTAGGAAATGACTGTGAAAAAGCTTGCCCTCCTCCTCCCCCTCGCCCTTCTCGCCGCCTGCGGCGAAGAACCTGCCGCCGAAGCACCGGCAGCGGACGTTGCCGCGCCCGAACCGGTCCAGTCGCTGCCCGCGCCCGACCAGGCACTCTTCACCGAGAAATATGCCGAAGCCTGCCCCGAAGAGGATGCTGTCAGCACCGCATTGTGCAAGCGTGCCGGGCTCGGTTCGGACGACGTGATCTGCGAATTCGGCCTGGGTGAAGACGAATACCGTCGTAACTCGGCAACCCTTACGACCGGCGAAGGCGAATGGGTTTTCGCCGATCCGGAAAACGTCTGCGTCGGCTAAGCCGCAGCAAGCAAACCAGGATAGAGCATCATGGCCACCGCACCCGCATTGAACCAGAGCCCCAATGGCGTCATCTCCCAGGTGATCGGCGCCGTCGTCGACGTCGCCTTCCAGGGTGAACTGCCGCCGATCCTTACGGCTCTTGAAACCAGGAATGGCGAGAACACGCTTATTCTGGAAGTCGCCCAGCACCTCGGCGAGAATACCGTACGGACGATTGCCATGGACGGCACCGACGGACTCGTGCGCGGCCAGGACGTGATCAATACCGGGTCGCAGATTTCCGTGCCCGTGGGCCCGAAGACGCTCGGCCGTATCATGAATGTCGTCGGTGAACCGATCGACGAACGCGGCCCGATCGGCGCCGAGCAGACCAGCCCGATCCACGCGGAAGCTCCGCTGTTCATCGACCAGTCGACCGAAGCGGCCATCCTCGTTACCGGCATCAAGGTCATCGACCTGCTCGCACCATACGCAAAGGGCGGCAAGATCGGCCTGTTCGGCGGCGCCGGCGTGGGCAAGACCGTGCTCATCCAGGAACTCATCAACAACATCGCGAAAGGCCACGGCGGTGTGTCCGTCTTCGCCGGTGTGGGTGAACGTACCCGCGAAGGGAACGACCTCTACCACGAATTCCTCGACGCCGGCGTCATCGCCAAGAACGACGAAGGCGAAGCGATCTCGGAAGGGTCGAAGGTTGCCCTCGTCTTCGGCCAGATGAACGAGCCTCCGGGCGCGCGTGCCCGCGTCGCTCTCTCGGGACTGACCATGGCGGAATATTTCCGCGACGTCGAAGGCCAGGACGTGCTGTTCTTCGTCGACAATATCTTCCGCTTCACGCAGGCGGGTTCGGAAGTGTCGGCCCTGCTCGGCCGTATTCCCTCGGCCGTGGGCTATCAGCCGACCTTGTCGACCGACATGGGCAATTTGCAGGAACGCATCACCTCGACCACCAAGGGTTCGATCACCTCGGTCCAGGCCATCTACGTTCCCGCCGACGACCTTACCGACCCGGCGCCGGCGACCTCGTTCGCCCACCTCGACGCTACGACCACACTGTCGCGCGCGATCTCGGAACTCGGCATCTATCCGGCGGTCGACCCGCTCGACTCGACCAGCCGCGTTCTCGAACCGCGTGTTGTCGGTGAGGAACACTACAACACCGCCCGCCGCGTTCAGGAAACGCTCCAGAAATACAAGAGCCTGCAGGACATCATTGCCATCCTTGGCATGGATGAGCTTAGCGAAGAAGATAAGCTGACCGTGGCGCGCGCGCGCAAGATCCAGGAATACGATCACCTGCCGGAAGCCGCCTTCTACATGGTCGGCGGCATCGACCAGGCGGTCGAAAAGGCCAAGAAGCTGGCCGAGGACGCGTAAGGTCATGGCCCTCCACTTCGAACTCGTCACACCGGCCAAGCTGGTCCGTTCCGAAGATGTCCACATGGTCGTCGTGCCCGGAACGGAGGGCGAGTTCGGCGTGCTCGAGGGCCATGCGCCCTTCATGTCCACAATCCGCGACGGCGCGGTGCAGATCTACAAGACCGAAGGCGCGACGCCCGAGGCGATCGAGGTACGAGGCGGTTTTGCCGAAGTCGGCGAGAATGGCCTGACAGTGCTGGCAGAGCACGTAGAAGGCTGACATTGCCTCACTAGCGGAATTGTAAAGGGCGGCCGGCTGGTCGCCCTTTTCGAATCAGGCCACGCATATCCCGCCGAGTCAGCCGTTCGTCGAGTGGCAGCGGCCCCTTCACCATTGGCGCGCTATCCCCTAGGCTACTGGAAAAGCATGGGGAGACTGTACTTGAAACTCGTATCCGCGCTGGCCATGGCCGCTGCCATGACAATCGCCACCACCGACACCGTTGCCGCGCAAGACGGTATTCCGGGGCCCGAGCAGGACCCGCACATCTGGCTCGAGGAAGCCCGTAGCGAGAAGGCGCTCGATTGGGTCCGGGCGGAAAATGAACGCACGACCGGCCACATGACCGCCGACCCGCGCTTCGAGCAGTTGAAGGCCGAGGCGCTGGCGATCTACGACAGCGAAGACAAGATTCCTTTCGTTTCGTTTCGTCCAGACGGCCTGTATAATTTCTGGCAGGACAAGCAGAATCCGAAGGGCCTGCTGCGCCGCACGACGCTGGAAAGCTATCGCACCGACAATCCGCAATGGGAAACCGTGCTCGATGTCGATGCGCTCGCCGCGGCCGAAGGCAAGGAATGGGTCTACAAGGGCTCGACCTGCCTGCCGCCAGAAGACCGGCTGTGCATGATCGCGCTGTCCGATGGAGGCGAGGACGCAACCATTCTGCGCGAATTCGACATGACGACCGGCCAGTTTGTCGAAGGCGGTTTCGTCCTCGAGGACAAGAGCCAGGGCGGAGTCGAATGGCTCGATCGCGATACGCTGCTGGTCAGTCGCGATTTCGGTGACGGCACGCTGACCGAAAGCGAATATCCGTTCACGACACGCCTCTGGAAACGCGGGACCAATCTGGCCAGCGCACCGGAAATCTATCGCGGGCAAGCGAGCGACGTGTGGGCAGGCGCTTCGCTGCTGCGCGATTCGGCTGGCACCGTGCACGGCTATACGGCCATGCGTGGAACCTCCTTCCATGACCGCGAATGGTATCTGCAACGCGATGGCGAGTGGGTGAAGCTCGACATGCCGCTGAAGTCAGCGCTCGGCGGAATTACCGACGGCCAGATGCTTCTGTCGACCGATGTCGACTGGACGGTGGGCGATACCACCTTCCCGGCGGACTCGCTGATCTCTGCCGATCTTCAGGAATGGCTCGCCGACCCGAATGGTGCGACGAAGACGCTCGTCTGGGCACCGGGAGATCGTCAGACCAAGCAGGGTGGCGGCTCGACGGCATCGAGCGCCTACATCAACATCCTCGACAACGTCGTCGGCAAGGTCCTGAAATTCGATTTCGCCGACGGCAAATGGTCGAGCAGCGAAATCGTCCTCCCGGACAACGCCACCGTTGGCGTTGCGGCGACATCGGACCAGACCGAACAGATCATGTATTCGGTCACGAATTTCCTCGAGCCGAGCGCGCTGTATTACTCCGACGGCAGCTCGGCCCCGGAAATCATCAAGACTTCGCCTGCCTATTTCGAACCCGAAGGCATGACGGTCGAACAGCACGAGGCGACCAGCAAGGACGGGACCAAGATCCCCTACTTTATCGTGAAGCCCAAGGGCATGGCTGCGGACGGCAGCACCGCCACGCTCCTCACCGGATACGGTGGCTTCCAGGTGCCGCGCCTGCCCGGCTACCTCGGCACCAATGGCAAGTTGTGGGTCGAAAAGGGCGGCGCCTATGTGCTTGCCAACATGCGCGGTGGCGGTGAATTCGGCCCGAATTGGCACCAGACGGCGATCCGCGAAAACAAGCAGCGCACCTGGGACGATTTCATTGCGGTCGCGGAAGATCTCGTAAAACGCGGCTTCACCTCGTCCGATCATCTCGGCATCCAGGGGGGATCGCAAGGCGGGTTGCTGGTCGGCACGGCGTTCACGCAGCGCCCCGACCTGTTCGATGCCGCCATCGTCCAGATCCCGCTGTTCGACATGCTGCGCTATCACCTGATCGGACGCGGCGCATCGTGGATCGGAGAGTATGGCGATCCTCGCATTCCGGAGCAGCGCGCCTGGATCGAAGGCTACTCACCCTACCAGATGATAAAGGATGGCGTGGACTATCCCGAACCGTTTTTCTGGGCATCGACCGCAGACGACCGGACGCATCCCGCGCACGCGCGCAAGGGTGCCGCCAAGTTAAAGGCAATGGGCGAGCCCTACTGGTATTACGAGGAAATGACCGGCGGCCACTCCGGCGGCGTCGACAACGAACAACGTGCACAGCTTCAGGCGTTGCAGATGGTCTATCTGATGCAGCGGCTGATGGACGACAACAGCGCAGAGTAATCTTTCGGTTTGTAAAAATGCGAGGGGCGGCCCGTAAGAGCCGCCCCTTCTTTGTGCCTGTCGTATTTGCGAAGAGGTTTCCGACGTGCCCGAAGTATCGTGACGATCTAGTCGAGTTCGGCGGTGGCTTCGGTAAACAGATGGTCCACCCTATCCATGGCACGCGAAGCCCGATCATAGTGTAGTGGGGTGAGGCCCTGGCCATCGCACTGATGCGCGGTCAGTAACTTGTCGCCCTCCAATACGAGCAGCCCATCGGTTATTGCCGGATAGTTGGGTTCACCCTCGACGAAATGTGTGCGGACAATGCGGCTGTAAACGATGTAGCGCGTGTTCCCGTTGCGAAATTCGACCTGGCCTTCTCCGCCGCCGGAAAGAGGCACCGAGCCAAATCGTGGGGGAGGATTGCCCGGATCAGGCAGGGTGATTTCACTAGCGTCCTTGCCGAACCGATATTTCGCAACACGCTTGCCGTTACCATTATCGCTCGAACATACGGCAACTCGACGACCGCCGCGGACCGTGCACTGGAAAATCACTTCCTCGCTGTCATAGCACCCGACCCTCGGGACGGGGCCCGCAACATCGCCTGCTACGACAACGACAGAATCCGGGTCTGGATCGGCGCTCATGTCGTCCGGGGGTGGAGCGCTCTCTGCCTGCGCTGCGCCATCCGTCGTACCCTGCATGCAACCGAACAGGAGAAACGGAAGAAAGAGAGAAGCGCGCTTCACTTCTTGTCGGCGCTCTTCTTCTTTTTCATCGCGTCGTGAAACCGATCTGCCCAGCCCGGTTTGACTACCTGTTCGCCGCGGACCATGCGAAGATCGCCGGCGGCCACGCTGCGGCTGACCGCGCTCCCTGCAGCCACGATCGCGTCGGCGCCGATTTCAACAGGGGCGATGAGAGAGCTGTTGCTGCCGACAAAGGCCCGCTCGCCGATCACCGTCTTGTATTTGAAGTATCCATCGTAATTGCAGGTAATCGTGCCGGCCCCGATGTTCGCGCCCGCCCCGACTTCGGCATCGCCCAGATACGTAAGGTGGTTGGCCTTGGCACCTTCTCCCAGAACCGTCTTTTTCATCTCGACGAAATTGCCGACCTTTGAATCCTTCCCCATTTCCGAGCCCGGCCGCAAGCGAGCGTAGGGCCCGACCGAACAGTCCTCGCCCACAATCGCCCCTTCGAGGTGGCTAAACGCACGGATCGTCGCTCCGCGCGCGACCTTCACGCCCGGCCCGAACACGACATTCGGCTCCACCGTCACGTCGCTTGCCAGCTCGGTGTCGTAACTGAAAAATACGGTTTCCGGAGCGCGCAGCGAAACGCCGTCGGCCATCGCCTCCTCGCGCCTCAGTTGCTGCCATTGCGCCTCTGCAGCCGCCAGCTCGCCGCGGGAATTGATGCCGGTTACCTCCGCGGGATTATCCGTCGAAATAACCGCGCAGGTTTCTCCATCGCTGTTGGCGATGTTGACGATGTCGACGAGGTAATATTCACCCTGGGCGTTATCGTTTCCGACCCGGCGCAACAATTCGAACATGTCCTGCCCGCGCGCCGCCATGACACCGGAATTGCACAGGCCGCAGGCGCGCTCCTCTTCGCTCGCGTCCTTGAACTCGACCATCTTGCGAATGCGGCCGTTCGCATCGGCAATGACTCGGCCGTAATGGCCCGGTTCATCCGGTTCGAAGCCCAGGACCACCACTTTCGGCTTGTCGTCGGCATGCAGCCGATCGAGCATGGCAGTCATCGTTTCCTTCTTCACGAAGGGCACGTCGCCATAGAGCACCAGCACATCACCGGTATAGCCAGACAGTCTTGCTTCCGCCTGCTGCACTGCATGTCCCGTCCCATGCTGCGGTTCCTGAAGAGCGGTTTCGGCTGTTCCGCCCAAGGCTTGCTCCAGCTGTTCGCGACCCGAACCGACCACCACGACCTTTCGGTCAGGTGATAGGGCGTCGACGGTCGAAAGGAGGTGTTCGAGCATCGGCCTCCCCGCGATGCGCATACTGCACCGGCGTCGCATGGCGGAATTTCCCTTCGACATCGTCGCATTCGACCTCGACGGAACGCTGCTCGAAAGCCACCGCGATCTCGGGACGGCCGTGAACCATGCCCTGGCCCTGGGCGGCTTTACCAAAGTGCCGCTCGAATCCGCGAGCTCACTCATCGGTGGCGGTGCGAAGGCGATGCTAAAGCAGGCGATCACGGCGCAAGGCGGCTTGGAAGAGGATGCTTTTCACCACCTCTACAAAGAGATGCTGGCCTATTACGGCTCACATTATGCCGTCCATTCGCGGCTCTATCCAGGCGCCACCGATGTTCTGCATGCGCTGCGGGAAAAAGGCGTGCGAACGGCCATCGTGACCAACAAGTTCGAAGAGTTTGCCAGAGGCATCCTTTCCGAACTCGAGATCGACAAGCTGTTCGATTGCGTCATCGGGGGAGATTCCCTCGGCAAGGGCAAGGCCAAACCCGCGCCCGACCCTTTATTCGAAGCGCAAAAGCGCTGCGGCGGTGGCTCTCTGCTTTTCGTAGGTGACAGTTCCTACGACATGCGGGCGGCGCGCGCGGGCGGATTTGCCTTTGTCGTTGCCTGCTACGGCTATTGCGATCTGGCGCAGGACGAATTCGACGCGGATGGATTCATCGATTCGCTTGATGCGTTGTTGCCCGTGGCCTCCGCCCTGTAAGGGCGCTCGCCCCTACGGCACGGCGGAGCGCGAGGCGCGAGGTTGCAACAGGCCCGTGAAAATGGCACTTCGCGGCAGCAATTGACCTTTACGTAAACGACAAAGCAGGAGCCTTCGCATGACCATCGACTTCAAGGACAAGGTAGCCATCGTCACCGGTGCCGGCGGCGGATTGGGACGCGAATATGCGCTCGAACTCGCCCGTCGCGGCGCCAAGGTCGTGGTCAACGATCTGGGCGGGTCGCGCGATGGCACCGGCCATTCGGACATGGCCCTGCAGGTTGTCGAAGAGATCGAGAAGGCAGGCGGCGAAGCCGTGTCGAACGGCGGCAGCGTGACCGAATACGACCAGATGGAAAAGATGGTCGCCGACGCCAGGCAGAAATGGGGCGGCGTCCACGTCCTGATCAACAATGCCGGTGTGCTGCGCGACAAAACGTTTGCGAAGATGAGCCCCGAAGATTTCGAATTCGTCCTGAAGGTTCACCTCACCGGGTCGGCCTTCGTCACGAAAGCGTGCTGGGAAACGATGCGCGAACAGGCCTATGGCCGCATCCTGATGACCGCATCGTCCACCGGGCTGTTCGGCAATTTCGGGCAGGCAAACTATGGTGCTGCAAAACTGGGCCTCGCCGGCCTGACAAAGACGCTGCAACTCGAGGGTGCGAAGTACAATATCAAGGTCAACACGCTCAGCCCCGTCGCCGGGACGCGCATGACGGAAGACCTGTTCCCCGAAGAGGCCTTCAAGCTGTTCGATCCGGTGAACGTCGTTCCGGCCGCCCTTTTCCTCGTTAGCGAGGACGCGCCGACCAATGCCATCGTCGGCGCGGGCGCCGGTGGGTTCCACTCGGCATGGACCGTGATGAACGATGCCGTCTGGCTGCCCGATGGCGAACGCACGGTCGAAGGCTTTGCGGCAAATTGGGACAAAATATCCGACTTCTCGAACCTCAAGGCCCCGCAATCAGGCGCCGAGCAGTCGGGCGCAATCCTGACCGCGATGCAGAAGGTGACCGGAACCGGGCTGGATAGCGCGCGCGGCTGACCACGAAACCTGATTATCGAAGCCCCGGTTTGCATGGTCGAACCGGGGCCTTTTCGTGCCCCAATCAGCCGTATTGACGTGCTAATACACCAACTCTATTATGCCCAACATTCAACGGGGAGAGTTGTCAATGTACAGCCAGGAAGATCTGAATTCGGCAGTCGCCGCCGGGGCGATCAGCGCCGACGCTGCCCAAGCGCTGCGCGCGCATGTCGCCGCCTCGCGCGACGCCGTGCCTGCCGATGCAGAGCATTTCCGACTGCTTACGGGATTCAACGACATCTTTGTGAGCATCGGGGTCGTCATCTTGCTGATGGCGGTCGGTGCGATCGGCATATCGATTTCCGAAACGAACAGTCCGGGCAACGCCTTCGAAGCCGCCTTCATGCCGCTGTTTCCCGCTGCGCTCGTGGCCGGGACCGCGTGGATGCTGGCGGAATTCTTTACCCGCAAGCGACGCATGGCTCTGCCCAGCATCATCCTGTTGCTGGCTTTCGTGTTTGCGGCGCTGGTCGCGATAGGCGCGCTCGTCTTCATCCCCTTCGCCCTGATTTTCGGCCCCGCCGGTTTCGAAGACGAGGCGATGAATGCCTGGAAACCGAACGATACGACCGTCGCGATCCTGGCCAGTGTCATGACGCTGATCACCGGCGCGCTGACTGCCGCCGCCGCATGGATGCACTGGCGCAGATTCATGGTCCCGATTACGGTTGCAGCGGGCACGGCTGCGCTCGTGGGCATGGTCATTGCGGCCATCCAGTCCACTCGCATGATCGTGAACGATGGCGACGTTGCAGGGGGCGCATTGCCGATCGTCTTCGTCGCGGGCCTCGCCGTCTTCGCCTTTGCCATGTGGTGGGACATGAGCGACACGCGGCGCGAGACGCGCCGCAGCGATGTCGCCTTCTGGCTCCATCTCCTGGCTGCCCCGCTGATCGCCCACCCGATCTTCGCCATGATCGGCGTGATCGATGGCGACAACATCGGAGTCGGGGCGGCGCTGGGCGTGCTGGCGGTCTACGTTGCCTTCGGCGTGGTCGCGCTGGCCGTCGACCGCCGCGCGCTGCTGGTTTCGGCCCTCGCCTATGTACTTTTCGCGCTCACCTTCCTGTTCCGCGAATTCGGCGCCGTAGAGTTGAGCTTTGCGCTGACTGCTCTGGTGATCGGTTCAGCCCTGCTGACCTTGAGCGCGCTGTGGACGCCAATCCGCCGCGCCGTCGTCGACAGATTGCCCGGGGATATGCAGGTCCGGCTGCCGACAACCGCCTGAGTCCGAAAATATGGCGGGGAGATGGGCCTTCCATGGAGGGCCCGTCTTTCTAGTCCTCGACCGCTTTCATCATCCGGCGCTCGATCGGTGCCATCACGCCCGGCAATTCGTGCCCCCGCTTGAGCACCTGCCCATGCTCGCCGAACAGCGTCCACATGCCCTGCCGCGCGCGCAAGGCGGGACGTTTCTCGATACGCACCTGCGGACGTTCGGCGCTGCGCACGAATGCCGCGAATGTGGCGGCGTCGCGCTCGAAATTCATCGCATAGTCGCGCCACTGTCCGGCTGCGACCATTCGGCCGTAGACGTCGAGAATCCGCGTCAGCTCTTCACGAGAGAAGCCGACCTGATCGGTCTTTCGGTCGGGGAAGGCGACGACCGTGCCGCCGATCCGCGCGGACATCAGTCGTCGGTCCCGCTACGCTTCACGGCCTCTGCAGGCGACCTGGCTGCACGCAATTGCGCCACTTCCTCGCGCAAGGCCTTCACTTCATTCTCGAGCTTTTCCACGCAGTCGCGATTG
Organism: Citromicrobium sp.; assembly: GCA_003248395.1. GTDB lineage: Bacteria > Pseudomonadota > Alphaproteobacteria > Sphingomonadales > Sphingomonadaceae > Qipengyuania. Next base: position 38,719 of record QFNA01000014.1, on the reverse strand, counting down.
CTCGGTTCGGAAGCCTCGTCACAGGGCGTGCCATAGGGGATGAATTCGCGCACCCATTCCTCTGCCGGAACGAGCGTGCTGCGCGCCTTGAGCCCGATCATCGTCGCGCCTTCGGCAACGTCGTCGGTCACCACCGCATTGGCGCCGATGCGCGCGCGCCGGCCGACGGTAATCGGCCCGATGACTTGCGCGCCGGAACCGATGATGACCTCGTCCTCGACCGTCGGGTGCCGTTTCCCGCCCTGGCCGTTCGTGGGGTTCGTACCACCCAGGGTAACGCATTGGTAAATCGTCACATTATCGCCAATTTGCGCTGTTTCACCGATTACCGAGAAGCCGTGATCGATAAACAAATTGCGACCGATCTGCGCGCCGGGGTGAATGTCGATACCGGTCAGCATCCGGCTCCAGTGGTTGACCAGGCGAGCGAGAAAGAACAGCTCGGCCTCGAACAACCAGTGCGCAACACGGTGGTACGCCAGCGCCCAGACGCCGGGGTAGAGAAGCACCTCCCATCGGCTTCGAGGCGCGGGATCGCGCGCCTTTACCGAGTCCAGATAAGCGATCAGCCGGTCGATCATCGGGGAAATCCTTCCACGGCAGGCAAACTAAAGCAAGCGGCCCTGCTTTGGACCCTGCACGGTTTCGAGAGCGTCACGCCAGACAGACATGGTAGCAGGCGCCTTGCGTTCAAGGCAGAGACGGTCGATCGCAAGCACGATTTCCTCTATCGCCGCATAGGATCTCTCCATCCGCGGCACGAGGTAGGGCGCGGCACCCTCGCCGATCGGCAGGCCCAGTTGCGATGCATGTGCCTCGAGCAGATCTGCGGCCATGGCATCGTCGGGTTGCGCAATCGCGAGTTGCAGCGCAGATCCGATCCTGCTCGCCAGATCGGGCAAGGCAATCGTCCATTTCTGGCCTGAAACGGTCAGCAGGAGCGGATAGCCATCCTCCTGTGCGCGGTTCCACGCATGAAAGACCTCATCCTCTTCGCGCAGGTCGGCATCGTCGAGCGCTCCGCCTCCCGTATGCGAAGCAAACCATTGCGCAAGGATCGACTTGCCGCTGCGCGCCGGACCCACGAGGACAGCCGTGCGAAACGGCCAGTTTTCCGAATTGGCCAACGCATCGGCCACACCCGCATTGCCATTGCCTATTACGATGCGTTCGGGACGCTCCTGTGCAGGCTTCGAAAACGGTAATGCAATTTGAGACATGACGGGGATGGAGCCGCCCGATCAGCGACTGATCGAAAGCGCGGCACCACCTTGGCTAACGTTGAATCCGCGCCCTCTCAGAGCGGCCGCCAGTTCGCCGATCGAGCCTGAATAGCCGACCGTCATCACCGAAGTTCCGCCAATCGCCGTGCTGCGAACACCCGCACTGCGGACGCCGGGCGTCCCGCGCACCGCCGAAAGGGCGGCGTCATAGGCCGCCGCATCGGGTGTCGCGACCTGCAGCGTGTAAAGCGCGACCGATCCTTCGGGCGGCGGTTTGTTGACCGGCGCAGCGGTTATGGCGCCCTGGCTCTCGCTGGTCGCCTCGGCCTCTTCCTGCTGCTGGACTTGCTGCCGTTCGCGCGCAGCATCCTGCGCCCGGAGCCGTCGTCCGAGTTCGACGAGCCTGGCGATCGCCGGGTTCAGTTCGCCCTCGCCGACATTGAGTGTCGGATCGGGGCGCAGCACGCCGTCCGAGAGCGCACGCTGGAAAATCGTGTCGAAACGCTTCACCGCATTGCCCAGCATGGCCGGCAATTCAGCGGGATTATCCGCCCTCATCGAGAAATTCCCGATGACCTCGCTATCGGGGCCGTGGCGCGCAGTGAATGTCCCGACGATCGGACCGCCGGGATAGCTGTATTGCAGCCGGGCGACCGGCATCAGCACGTCGGATGCGCCATATTCGTCGAGAATATCGCGCCACCACACGCGGCTGCGTCGCCCGGTCTGCCCGTATGTCAGCAGCAGCGAATCGCCCCCCGCCCCGCTCGGCCGGACATAATTGACCCTGCTGGTGCCCGTCTGGAACTCGGCCCAGGCGCGCTGCCAGGGATTGCGCTGCTCGTATACCATCGCGCTGCCGCCGGAGATGGTAACCGGCATGAGCAGCATCGGCGTGCTGCGTTGCGCCCGCCCGCCGGTGCCGAGATAGCTCGTGGCCCGCTGCCGGTCGAAAACTACGCCCAGCGTTGCGATATACCGCTTGGGCCCCATCCGCTCGCGCTGGACGATGATCGCGGAAACGAGGGAGGACAGCTGCGCTTCGCCGAGCGCGGGCCCGTCGATTTTCTCCCACGCCTTCTTCTGCGCTTCCTGCCATGCCTCGGCGCGCGCTTCCGTCCCGCTGTCGGCGCTGACATCGACTTCGATGTCCATGACCTCGATATCGGTCGATGCCGCAATCGGCGCGATTCCGCGTTCGCCGCCGACCTGTGCGTAGGCGAGCCAGCTTGCCGCGCCGGCCATGGCAAGGCCGGAGGCAATCAGTGCGAGACGACGAGGCCGAGAAAGGTTAGTAAGTTGCCGCATGGGGAAAACAGCGCGCCTTTTGCCCAATCACGTCTGGAAATCCAAGCGCGAATGCGCAAGGGGCGGGTGATGAATAGCGAAAAGCCTTCCTATACCTACGAACAGGCCGGGGTCTCGATCGATGCCGGCAATGCGCTGGTCAAGGCCATCGGGCCCCTCGTCAAGGCGACGATGCGGCCAGGAGCCGATGGCGAGATCGGCGGGTTCGGCGGGTTTTTCGATCCGAAGGCTGCAGGATACAAGGATCCCCTGCTCGTCGCCGGGAATGACGGCGTCGGCACGAAGCTCAAGCTGGCGATCGACTGCGACGGGCACGATACCGTCGGCATCGACCTCGTCGCGATGTGCGTCAACGATCTCATCGTGCAGGGGGCAGAGCCGCTCTTCTTCCTCGATTATTTCGCCACCGGTAAACTCGAAAACGGCGTGGCCGAGCGCGTTGTCGCAGGGATTGCCGAGGGCTGCAAGCAGGCCGGCTGCGCCCTGATTGGTGGCGAAACCGCCGAAATGCCAGGCATGTACGCACCCGGCGACTACGATCTGGCGGGATTTTGCGTCGGCGCGGTCGAACGTGGCGAGCAACTGACCGGAGAACGGGTGGCTCCGGGCCATATCCTGCTCGGTCTTGTCAGCTCGGGCGTGCATTCGAACGGCTATTCGCTGGTGCGCAAACTGGCAGCGGACAAGCATTGGGACCTCGAAGCCCCTGCCGAATTCGCACCGTCGCAAAGTCTCGGCGATGCGCTGCTCGAACCGACCAGGATTTACGTCAAGTCGCTCCTGCCCATCGTGCGCGACGGGTTAATCGACGCGATGGCGCATATCACCGGGGGCGGCCTGCTCGAGAATATTCCCCGTGTCCTGCCGCAGGGGGCGCATGCCGAGGTCGACGCCGATGGCTGGGATCAGCCGGGCCTGATGGCGTTCCTGCAGCAGCAGGGCAATATCGAACCGGCCGAGATGGCGCGCACATTCAACTGTGGTGTCGGCATGGTGCTGGCGGTCGACCCGGCCCAGGTGGACATCGTGCGCGGCCGCCTGGAAGACGCAGGCGAAACTGTGCTCACCATCGGCCGGATCGGCGATGGCGATAAGGGCTGCACCGTTCGCGGCTCGGAAGGATCCTGGGGCGCAGCAGCGGATTGGTCGGCGAACCACAATGGCTGACAAGGCCAGGGTTGCCGTATTCGTTTCAGGGCGTGGCACCAACATGGCGGCGCTTCTCTATGCCAGCCGGCTGCCGGATGCCCCGTTCGAAATCGTCCTGGTGGCGTCGAACCAACCGGATGCCGAGGCGCTTGGGCTTGCGACTGCAGAGGATGTGCCGACCTTCGCCTTGTCGCACGTGGGCATGGCCCGCGCCGATCACGACGAGGCGATGGAGCGGGCTGCGATCGACGCGGGCGCGGAATACATTGCCCTCGCCGGTTACATGCGCATCTTGACCGCGCAGTTCGTGTCGCGGTGGGAGGGACGGATCCTCAATATCCACCCCTCGCTCCTGCCCAAATACACCGGGCTCGATACGCACGCACGCGCCATTGCGAACGGCGACAATCATGGCGGCGTTTCGGTGCATCTGGTCACGCCCGACCTCGATGCGGGGCCGATACTGGGGCGGATCCCGGTTACAATTCGCGAAGCGGAAACGCCCGAAAGTCTCGCTGCGCGCGTGCGCTTGGCGGAGCACCAGCTCTACCCCCGCGCTCTGGCTCAGTTCGTGTCGCGCGACAACAATCCGGAATACCTGCTTAAAAAGGTGCGGTCACTCGCGCTCGCCCTGCCCCAGACGCATGAGCGCGAAAGCCACGGTGCGCCCGGCTTTCGCGTGGGATCGGAAAAGTCAGGCAAGTTTTTCGCATATTTCAGTGATCGCCATCATGGCAGCGACCATATCGGTCTGCTGGTCAAGACCGGAAGCATGGACGAATTGCTCGACCTGGTAGAGGCCCAGCCGCAAGCCTATTACAAGCCCGCCTTCTACGGCGCGAGCGGCTGGATCGGCGTCATCCTCAATCGGCGCGGACTCGACTGGGATGATGTGGCCGACTGGCTTGCACGAAGCTGGCGTGCAGTCGCTCCGAAAAGCGCGACCCGCCTGATGGATGCGGCCGACGAGTTCTAGTTGATGCGGCGGATCACGCCTTATCTCTTTTTCGTCCTGGCGATCGGCACTTTTGCGATGATCGCGCTCGACGACGACCAAAGCTGGCAAGCGGAAGAAGTCGATCCGCTACAAGCTGTCCTGCTCGTCGCTGCGGCCTTCGCAGGCGCGCATGTGCTGCGCCTGATCGTGACCAGGTTTTTCGCAAACCGTGCCAGCGGCGACGAGTGACGGCGCCACGCGACAACCTGTTTGCGACGTCGAAATTCGCCAGGCGGCTCGATCACCTGATCGCCACCATCTGGCGCAAGGGATGGGATGACAAGCCGCCGCTCGATCCCGATTATCTCTGGGCGATCGGCAGCAAGGGCTATTCGCCCGAGGACGAGACTTCGGTCCGAAGCGCCGAGGAAGTGAGCGATTTTCGCGAGCGGCTGGCGAAACTCTGTCAATCGCTCGATGCGCAGGCCGATCTCAACGCGCTGGGGCACACCATGGCCTATGGGCAATTGCGCAATGCGATCAGGCGACGACACGCCTTGGGCCGGCTGTGGAACAAGCAGCCGGAGCTTGCCCGAACGAAGATTGCTGCGCCGATTATCGTGCTGGGCCAGATGCGAAGCGGCACCACGAGGATGCAGCGCCTTCTTGCCGCCGATCCACGGCATGCCGGCACCCGGTTTTGCGATAGCCACCATCCGGTGCCGTGTTTTCCGGACTTGAGGCCTTTCAAGGCGCAGGCCGCTCTCGCACTCGCGCGACGCATCAATCCCTGGCTCGATACGCTCCACCCCTTCGACCCGACGCGCACCGACGAGGAAATCGGTTGGCTGAGTGCGGCCCTCTCCCCCGCTGCATTCGAGGCGCAGTGGCACATTCCCGCCTATCTCGCCTTTAGCGAGGCCCGCGACAGCGCGATGATCTACAGAGAATTCACGCGAATCCTCCGGACAGATGCGGCGCACAGGTGCAACGCGGCCCAACCGCGTGTTCTCAAATGCCCGCAATTCCACGAAGATGCTGCGACCTTGCTCGCTCAGTTTCCCGATGCGAGGCTGGTCGTTTGCGAGCGCGACACCGCCGATGTCCTCAGCAGCAGCCTATCACTGGTCGCGAGCCAGATGGCATTTCAAAGCCGAACGCACGACGAAGCGAGGCTCGAACGGCACTGGCGCCACAAGATCGCCCTGCGATCGCAACGCTGCAATGCTGCGCTGGCTTCCTTTAAGGGACCCATCGCCTTCGTCGATTTCGAGGAGATAAACCGCGATTGGCGCGCGGTCATGACAAATGTCTATAGCACGCTCGAACTCGATCTTTCAGATGAGACGCTACAGGTCATGGCAAGGGAAGTCGCACGCGACTCCGGCGGCGCGCATCGACATCATTCCATTCAATTGAAACGAATCACCGCGTGACATTCACGCCGATTTGCGGGCTTCTTCGGCTCGGTCCTGTCTCCGCTTGAAATCCACGACCGTGAGCTTCCCCGGTGGGCGGGTCATTTCGATCCGCGCGATCAACCGATCATGAAATTCGACCCGCCACATCGTCGGGCCGTCGATATCGCCATGCTCGCTCAATTTGTGCCCGCGGATCAGCACATCCCCACGGTCGTAGTCCAGCGTGTCGATATGGTTGTGGGGGTTGCCCGAACCGGTGCGAAAGGCGCGCTCCGCCTCGATATAGTCGTCGGCTCCGGAAATCTCGTGACCATTGAGGTCGGCAACGACCAGATCATCGGCTAAAAGCTGCCGCGCCCGGTCGAATTTTCGCGCATTGACCGCCGCGACAAAGTCGCAGGTCGCTCGCCTGCGAGCGTGGCGCGTGAACAACCGCCAGTAGAGACCCCCCATGAACATAAGGGGAAACTTAGCAGTCGAACCGCGGATTGAACATTATCAAATGTTTCAGCGGGAACTTATTTCAGGGGTCCGGTGCGACCACCATTCGAATGCGGCTCGCAGTATGGGCGAGATAGAGATGCACCTCGATCCCGCCCGCACTGCCTTGAACCCATGCCCCCGCCCGGAGGCCGTCGAAATCAGCCGACGAGTTCGTTCTCGTCGAAGAAGAATTCGATCTCGGTCTTGGCATTCTCGTCGCTATCGGAGCCATGCACCGAATTGGCCTCGATGCTTTCGGCATAGGTCTTGCGGATCGTGCCGTCGTCGGCATCGGCAGGGTTGGTCGCGCCCATCACGTCGCGGTTCCGCTTGATGGCATCCTCACCCTCGAGAACCTGCACGACGACCGGACCGCTGATCATGAACTGGACGAGTTCGCCGAAGAAAGGGCGTTCCTTGTGAACGGCGTAGAACCCTTCGGCCTGATCCTGGGTCATCTGGATGCGCTTCGAGGCGACGACGCGGAGGCCGGCGTCTTCCAGCATCTTGGTCACAGCGCCGGTCAGGTTGCGGCGCGTAGCATCGGGCTTGATGATCGAAAATGTGCGGGTAACCGCCATGGGATGTTCCTTGCGAAAATTGGATAGGAGAGGAGAGAGGTCTCGCGCGCGCCCCTAGCCGCGCGCGCGCAGACGGGCAAGAGGTCACTCCATCCGGCTCGTCACGGTCAGTTGGCCACTGACGCGCCCGCTCCCGTCCCGCAACGACAGGGCGAACCGCGTCTCGCCATCCGGTGCCGATCCGGCGAGTGTCGATGCGGTATCGCCATCGATCGCCGTATCGGGATCGATTCCCGCACGTCTGGCGATTTCGCGATAGAATGTCACGACGTCCGCGCGCCTTGCCGACGTGACAAAATCGACGGTGGCAATCCGCCCGTCCCCACGTGCGATCTGGGTCGTATTGGTGACTTCCGCCTCGGGAAAAAGCAGGAAGGGTTCGGGCAGCAGGACCGGAACATCCTCGCCTGACGACAGGGACACGACCGCGCCCTCGCTGTCGGTATGGCGTGCGACAACACGGCGGCTCTCCGGATCGTAGCGATAATCTTCCGCCGAAGCACTCGGATCTGACCGGGGCGGATCGGCATCGTCGGAGGACGGCGCTCTCTCGCATGCCTGCAGGAGCATGGCGGAGGCCAGTAAACCGAACGAAAGGAACCGCATATCAAATGCGACGGCCAGAGCGCCCTTGTGTTCCTGAGTCAGCGTCCTTCGCGCCAGCCCCCAGCCGCTGTCTGCTTGAAGATGCGGTTGTCGATGTCTTCGCGCCCCGCGAGTTCGCGCCACACATCGCGCGCAGCATCCGTCGCCTGCGCATCGAACAGGAGCATCACGCGCTCGAAGGCGCCGCACTCGCTCCGCCATGCACCGTCCGCAACGATGGCGATGGCGGCGTCGTTGGGCGCAGCGCAAGTCGCCGACAGAACGATCGGTTGGCGCGGTGCATGCGCGGCGTCGGCATCGCCGTGGGCGAGGAAATCCGATTTGCCATGTGCCCACAGCGCTTCGGAAATCCGTTCCCGCAATTCGGCGTGCTCTGCGATGACCAGCAGGCGATGGCCGGCTGTGGTCGCCTTCGTCGCCAGCTTGGCGACGGTGAGTTCTACCGGGTCGCGGCTGAGCTGATAGAAATCGACGCGCGTCGGCATGCGGAAACTTTACTTCTCCGCAGTGTCCGCCACCAGCCGGTCGATCAGGCGAACGCCGAACCCTGTGGCGCCCTTGCCCCATGTCGGGCCCGGCTTTTCCGACCACGCCATGCCGGCAATATCGATATGCGCCCACGGCGTACCTTCGCCAACGAAACGCTGCAGGAATTGCGCGGCCGTGATCGAACCGGCCGCCTTGCCGCCGATGTTCTTCATGTCTGCTATCGGGCTGTCGATGAGCTTGTCGTAAGCCTTGCCCAGCGGCAGGCGCCAGACCTTGTCGCCGCTGGCGTCGCCGGCATCGGCGAGGTCCTTCGACAGGGCGTCATCGTTCGAGAACAGCCCGGCATATTCATTGCCCAGCGCTATGATAATGGCGCCGGTCAGCGTTGCGAAATCGACGATCCGCGACGGCTGGAATTCTTCCTGCGTCCAGTGGAGCGCATCGGCCAGCACCAGGCGACCTTCTGCATCGGTATTGAGGATTTCGATGGTCTGTCCGCTCATGCTCTTGACGACATCGCCCGGGCGCTGCGCGTTGCCGTCGGGCATGTTCTCGACCAGGCCGCATACGCCGACGACATTGGCCTTCGCCTTGCGCTTGACCAGTGCCAGCATCCCGCCGGCAACGGCACCGGCGCCGCCCATGTCCCATTTCATGTCTTCCATGCCCGGCCCGGGCTTGATCGAAATGCCCCCGGTATCGAAGGTCACGCCCTTGCCCACGAAAGCGACCGGCGGTTCGCCCGCCTCACCGCCGTTCCAGCGGATCGCGAGGATGCGCGAATCGCGCGAGGATCCCTGGCCGACGCCGAGCAGCGAGCCCATGCCCAGCTTTTCCATCGCCGGTTCGTCGAGGACGATGACCTCCGCACCCGTCCCTTCGAAACGTGCCTTGCATCGTTCGACAAAGGTTTCGGGATAGATGACATTGGCAGGCTCGGTCACCAGCTCGCGGGTCAGTTCGATCCCGTCGGCCAGCGCCGTCGCGCGGTCCCACGCCTCGGCGGTGTCGGACCCTGCGCCCACGACGGTAACGCGGTTGAGCGTGATCTTCTGCTCGTCCTTCATGCGCGTGCGATAAATGTCGTAGCGCCAATTCCGGAGCCGCAGTCCAAGCAGGACATGCGCGACCTCCTCTGCCGACAGTCCGCTACCGGAAACGTCGAGCACGAGTTCCTCGTCGCCGCTGCACTGGAACTTCGCCGCAATCCCCGCGCCCGCCTTCTCGAGGTTGGCGAGCCTTGCCTCGGCCCCTTCCTCGCCCGCACCGGCAAGCACCAGCCGGGCGACGCTGCCGTCACGCTCCACGAAGCCATCGAAGACCTGACCGGGGTTGCCCTTGAAGCGAGCAGCCTCTGCACCAGCCCTCATTGCAGCGGGAAGATCGTCGGGGAGCTTGCCCTTCGCGACCGTTTGGGCAATGAGGCGCGCCGCTTGCGGGCGAGACTGGCTGAACTGGACTTGCATGAAAACTCCCGAGAATTCTTACGGCGTTGATGGCATGCAGGCGGGGCATGCCGGTCTTATGGCGATTGCGATTAGGCGCGGGCAGTGCGATAGGCAAGCCATGGCCCCCCGCATCGAGATCAGGCGTAACCGTGCGCAGCGCATGCTTGGGACCGCGACGGCCCTTGCCGCCCTGTCGCTCGGTAATCCGCTGCACGCGCAGGAAGGGGCCGCGACCGGCACCGGCACGGTGCAGGAACCCGGTGGCGCCAGCCCCGACGGGATGGAGATCGCGCCGCCGGAGGGCGAGGCCGACGACCTTTCCGAACGCGAAGAGGAGCTGGACCTCCCCCCGCCGCGCCCGGAATTCAATGCCGCGGGCGACCGCCAGATTGCGTTCGAATCCGACATTCTCAGCTACAGCAGCGACAACGAGACGGTCACTGCAGAAGGCAATGTCCTGCTGCAATCGGGCGACCGATCGGTGCGCGCCGACCAGGTGACCTGGAACAGCACCACCGGCAAGATTCTCGCCACCGGAAATGTCCGGTTCGTCGACGAGAACGGTAATCAGCTCTTCACCGAAAGCGTCGAACTGACCGACGAGTTCGAAGCAGGCGAGATGGAGGACCTGCTCCTTGCGCTGCGCCAGGGCGGGCGGCTGGCTGCCGAGCGCGGCGTGCGCGAGGAGGACGGAACGGTCGCTCTTACACGGGCGGCATACAGCGCCTGCGAAGTGGAAACACCGCAGGGCTGCCCCAAGGAACCGAGCTGGCGCATCACCGCCGAGCGCGTGACCTATGATCCGTCCGATTCCCGGGTGCGGTTCAGCAATGCCTATCTCGAACTGTTCGGCGCTCGCATCCTGCCATTGCCCGGCCTGTCGATCCGGACGGACGGTGGCCCGGTATCGGGCTTCCTGGTTCCGGACCTGCGCGTCTCGGAAAGCAACGGCGTCGAGGTTTCGGGCAGCTATTACGTGCGGCTGGCGGAAAACAAGGACCTTACCACCTCGGCCTATCTGTACACGGAGGCCAAGCCGATGGTCTCTGCGCAGTTCCGCCACCTGACCGACAAGGGCGCGTACCAAGTTACCGGCTATGCGACGCACAGCCGCCGCATTACCGATTTCGAAACGCTCGATCCGCAGGGCAAGTCCGATTTTCGCGGCTACGTCTTTGCGAACGGCAAATTCCAGTTCGACCCGCAGTGGAGCCTGACCGGTTCGATCCGACGCGCCACGGACAAGACCTTCCTGAGGCGTTACGACATCAGCCGCGACGACCGGCTGCGCTCGACCGTCGAGCTCGAGCGGATCGACGACAATTCCTATTTCTCGCTCGCCGGCTGGGCCACACAGACGCTGCGGCTGAACCAGGACCAGGGCCAAGTGCCCGTCGCCCTTCCCGCGCTCGACTACCGGCTCAACCTCGACGATCCGGTCTTCGGTGGGAAGGTCCAGTTGCAGGCCAATTCGCTCGCCATCATGCGCAGCGAAGGGCAGGACACCCAGCGTGCATTTGCCCGCGCGCAATGGGACATGAAGCGCATCACCGGCATGGGCCAGGTGATTACCCTCACCGGCCTCTTGCGCGGGGACGTCTACCATTCCGACGACAATGCGCTGACCGATACCGTCATCTATCGCGGCAATCCCGGATGGGAAACGCGCGGCGTCGCGCTCGGCGCGGTCGACGTCGAATGGCCCTTCGTGGGCGAAATGCTGGGCGGGACTCAGGTTTTCACGCCGCGCGTCCAGTTCGTCGCCACGCCTCCGATCCGCAATCTCGACATTCCCAATGAAGACGCGCGGGCCATCGATCTGGAGGATTCGAACCTGTTCGCGCTGAACCGCTTCCCGGGCTACGACCGGATCGAAGACGGCGCGCGCGTGACCTACGGGTTCGACTGGGAATTGCGCCGGCCGGGGTGGGATATCAAGACGACGGTCGGCCAGTCATACCGGCTCGACCAGGATCGCGATATCCTGCCCAACGGCACCGGACTGTCGGAAAAGGTGAGCGATATCGTCGGGCGGACAGAGGTTCGCTACCGCAACTTCGTCAGCCTCGTTCACCGCTACCGGCTCGACAAGGACAGCCTCGACGTCCGGCGCAACGAGATCGATGCGACCATCGGCAGCAGCAGCACCTATGCCGAACTCGGCTACGTCCGCCTCAATCGCAACATCACGACCGTCGAAGACCTGCAGGACCGCGAGGAATTGCGCGCCGCCGCGCGCGTCGCCTTCGCCAATTACTGGTCGGTGTTCGGATCGGGCGTCTTCAACCTCACCGACCGCGAGGAAGACCCGACGTTGTCGAGCGACGGTTTCCAGCCGATCCGCACACGGCTGGGCGTGGCCTATAACGACGATTGTCTCGAAATGGGGCTGACCTGGCGGCGCGATTACGTGTCGTCCGGCGACGCGCAGCGGGGCGATACTTTCCAGGTGTATTTCAGCCTCAAGAACCTCGGTTTCCGGTGATCGCCATCGTGGTTGGCAGCGCTCGCCATTGCCGCTATCCGCACGAAACAATCAGCAACGGTTAAGCCGCGGTGCGGCAATTCCGCAATTTACCCGGGCGCAGACCATGCGCCGCAAATGGAACGACACGCGTGAACGCCACAGTCCTTACCAAGATTCCCGGCCTTGCCGCCGCACTCGCGCTTGCTGCTGCACCCATCGCATTGCAGGCGCAGGACGCCGCTGCCTCGCAAGAGGAAGCCACTGCCGAAGCAGCCCAGGCCGAAGCCGATGCACAGGCGCAGGCCAGCCTCAACCTGCCGCAAGAACTCACCATGCTGACCAACCCGGACCCGAATGTCCGCAAGGCGACCGCCGTGGTGAACGGGCATGTCATTACCGGCACCGATCTCGACCATCGCGTGGCGCTGCTGGTCGATGCCAGCCAGACCGAGATTTCGGCCGAGGAGATGCAACGCGTCCGGGCGCAGGTGCTGCGCAATTTGATCGACGAAACGCTGCAGATCCAGGCCGCTGAAGCCGAGGAAATCGTGGTCACTCCCGAAGAGGTGAACCAGTCCTACGCCCGCGTTGCGTCGCAGAACAACCGGCCCGTGGCGGAAATGGACCAGTACCTGCTCGCGGTCGGATCCTCGCCCGTCTCGCTCAAGCGCCAGATCCAGGGCGAAATGGCGTGGCAGCGGCTGCTCCGGCAGAAGGTGGCCTTCTTCGTCAATGTTTCGGCCGAAGAGGTCAACGAACTGATGGCGCGCATGAACGCCGCCAAGGGCACCGACGAATACCGGATCGGCGAAATCTATCTCGCCGCCGCGCCCGCCAACAAGGCATCGGTCGAAGCCAATGCGCGCAAGATCGTGGAACAGCTGCGCCAGGGCGGCAGTTTCGCCGCCTATGCAAGGCAGTTCTCCGAGGCATCGACGGCGGCTGTCGGCGGCGATCTCGGCTGGATTCGCCTCCCCCAGCTCAAGAACGCCGCGCTCGAGAATGTCGCCCGCGAAATGCAGCCAGGCCAGCTGGTCGGGCCGATCGAGATTCCCGGCGGCTATTCGATCCTCTACCTGATCGAGAAACGGCAGGTGCTGATGGCCGATCCCGCCGACGCCATGCTCAGCCTGAAACAGATCCAGCTCGCCTTCGAACCCGGAGCGAACGAGGCGCAGAATCGCGCCAAGCTGGAGGCGTTTGCCGCCGGTGTGCAGCAGATGCAGGGCTGCGGCAGCGCCGACGAGGCCGCGGCGGCACTGGGCGCCAGCGTCGTGACCAACGACATCCGCGCCAACGCCCTCCCCGACCAGCTCCAGCAGGTCGTGCTGAGCCTGGCGGTCGGCGAAACCACGCCGCTGTTCGGCAATATCGAGGAAGGCGTCCGCACGCTGATGCTGTGTGGTCGCGACGATCCGCAGACGAGCGGAGGTCCGACCTTCGACCAGGTGCAATCGCAGCTCGAGGATGAACGCATCGGCCGGGCGGCGCAGCGCTATCTGCGCGACCTGCGCAACGATGCCTATATCGAGTACAACTGACGCAAATGGCCGCTCCCCTCGCCGTTTCGATTGGCGATCCGGCGGGGATCGGGCCCGAAATCATCGTCGAAAGCTGGGCGCGGCGCCGGGACAACGGCCTCGCGCCCTTTTTCGTGGTCGGCGGGGCCGGCGTGCTGGAGGCCGCCGCCAGGTCTCGCGGCATCGCTTGCCCGGTCGTCCCCATCGAAAAGGCAAGCCGCGCGGCCGAGGTCTTCGACCAGGGCCTGCCCGTCCTCGGCACGCAGGATTGCCGCTACACGCCCGGCGCACCCGACGATCAAGGCGCGGCGCTGGCGCTTGGTTCGCTTGCCGAGGCGACCCGCTTTGCGCTGCTGGGACAGGCCGCCGGCGTGGTCACTGCCCCGGTGAGCAAGGCGCAGCTGGCGCTCGTCGGCTTCGAATATCCCGGGCAAACCGAATTCCTCGCCGATGTCTGCGGGCTGGAGCGCGAGGATGCGGTGATGATGCTGGCGGGGCCGAGCCTGCGCGCCGTTCCGCTGACCGTGCATTGCGCCCTGTCCGAGGTGCCCGCGCGCCTGTCGCCGGACCTCATCGCACACCGCGCGCGCATCGTGGAGCGGGCCCTGCGCCGCGATTTCGGCATTGCCATCCCGCGTATCGCCGTCTGCGGCCTCAACCCCCATGCCGGCGAGGGCGGCAAGTTCGGTGATGAAGAGGCGCGCATCATCGCTCCGGCGATCGAGGCGCTCCAGGGCGAAGGGATGGCGGTCACCGGCCCACACCCCGCCGATGCCCTGTTCACCCCCCGCGCCCGGCAGACCTACGATGCTGCGCTGGCGATGTATCACGATCAGGCGCTCGTCCCGATCAAGGCGCTCGATTTCGACGAAGGGGTGAACGTCACGCTCGGCCTGCCGATCGTGCGCACCAGCCCCGATCACGGGACCGCATTCGACATCGCGGGCAAGGGCATCGCCGATCCCGGCGCGATGCTTGCCGCGCTGAAGATGGCGGGCGAGATTGCCGGGCGGCGGGCATTGGGATGATTTCGTTTCGCGCAGAGATCGCAGAGGGAAGAAAGGCGCAGAGGTGTCGCGCTTGGGGCGTGGCCGCCTCTTCTCCCAAAATGCCGCCACGGGCGGAAATTCCAATGCGGAAGTGCGGCTTCGCCGCAGGCACACGATCTCTGCGTCTCTGCTTGCCTCTGCGGTCTCTGCGAGAAACCAGCGACGCTTCAGCCAGCGCCTTGCCCACCCCGCTGCGACTACCCTCGCCTACGGCTCGGCAAGTCTCGCTCCCCTCCCGCTTGCGGGAGGGGTTGGGGGTGGGCCAGTGACCGATCTCCCCCCCTTGCGCGAGGTCATCGCGCGCCATGGCCTTTCCGCGTCGAAGGCGCTGGGCCAGAACTTCCTGTTCGACGAGCAATTGCTGGGCCGCATCGCCGCGGTTCCCGGCAACCTCAATGGCAAGCAAGTCCTCGAAGTCGGTCCCGGCCCCGGCGGCCTGACCCGCGCACTGCTGCGCGCAGGGGCACAGGTCACGGCCATTGAAATGGACCGCCGCTGCCTGCCCGCACTGGCCGAACTCGGCGAAGCCTTTCCCGGTCGGCTCCGGGTGGTCGCAGGCGACGCCCTCAAACTCGACCATGCCGAACTCATGGACGGCGAACCCTTCGCCGTGCTGTCCAACCTGCCCTATAATGTCGGCACGGCGCTGTTCGTGCGCTGGCTGGCCGGGCAGGATTGGCCCCCGCTGTGGACCAGCCTGACGCTGATGTTCCAGCAGGAAGTCGCCCAGCGCATCGTCGCCCGGCCCGGCACCTCCGCCTATGGCCGCCTCGCCGTGCTGGCGCAGTGGCGTGCGCAGGCGAAGCTGGCGATGAAGGTTCACCGCAGCGCCTTCACCCCGCCGCCCAAGGTGATGAGCGCCATCGTGCATGTCGTACCCGGCGAAATGCCCGCCGGAGTGTCACCTCGCGTCCTGGAAAAAGTGACCGAGGCCGCCTTCGGCCAGCGCCGCAAGATGTTGCGCCAGAGTCTGAAAGCGGTTCAGGGCGCGGATGAAGCGCTTCAGCGCCTCGGCATCGACGCGCAAAGGCGCGCCGAGACGCTGACCGTGGACGAATTCGTGGCCATCGCCAGGGCGCTGGGCTGACCCGCGTCCCCGTGGCTCAGGCCATCGGCTTCGGCTCCCACAGCTCGATTTTCCGTCCTTCGGGGTCCATGAAATGTGCGAATTTCCCGTTCGCTTCTTCGGGAAAGGTCTTCACCGGCTCGACCCCGTGCTCGCCGCAACGCGCCAGCATCGCATCGAGATCGTCGACCATCAGGTTGAACATGAATTCCTTGTCGGACGGCGCGAAATAGTCGGTATCCGCTGCGAAGGGCGCGAACACCGTGCCTGCACCGGGATGGGCCGCCGCCGCGTCGGGCGTGAAGACCGTTCCCCATTCCTGCGATTCGATGCCCAGCACCTTGCCATACCATTCGCGCATCGCCGCCGGATCCTTCGACTTGAAGAACAAACCGCCCAATCCCAGCACCTTGGCCATTTCCGCCTCCCTCGTTTCCGCCGTCATCCTGCAATGCGATAGCGCATCAGGCAACTGCCCTTGCCATAGGCCTCGGCCTTGCGATTGGCCACGGTCTCGAAACCCTGCTTGCGCCAATAGCTTTCCGCCCCGCCCACGGCGACCAGTTCGATGCAGGCGAGCTTCTCTGCCCGCGCCAGCGCAAGGCAGTGCTCGAGCGCGGCAGCGCCATGCCCGCCTGCCCGCGCGTCCGGCAACAGGGCAATATCGTGCAGGTACAGGCTATCCGGCTGGGCCGGAAGCGATGGCAGGATTGCACCGAGTTCGGGCGGGTTCTCGCTGACCCACGGATGGCTCAACAGATAGCCGACCACCCCGTCTTCGCTGGCACACACCAGACAGCCTGCCGGAAAAAGCGCCAGCCGATTGGCAAACACCTCCGGCGGTTCATGTGCCGCCAGCCGACTGCCATCGCGATCGGCCCGCTACCCGCTCTTCTTCTTCAGGCGCCACGCATGCAGCAGCGGCTCGGTATAGCCGCTGGGCTGTTCGACGCCCTTGAAGATCAAATCTCTGGCCGCGCTGAATGCCCGGCCGTCCTCGTTTTCTAGCAATGGTTCGTAGAACGGATCGCCCGCATTCTGCGCGTCCACCTTGGACGCCATGCGTCGCAGCGAATCCATCACCTGCTCTTCGGAAATCACGCCATGCAGCAACCAGTTGGCGATATGCTGCGAGCTGATGCGGAGCGTCGCGCGGTCTTCCATCAGCCCGACATCGTTGATGTCCGGCACCTTGGAACAGCCGACGCCCTGATCCACCCAGCGCACCACATAGCCGAGCAGGCCCTGGCAATTATTGTCCAACTCCTCGGCAATGTCCTCCGCAGACCAGTTCACCCCATCCGCCAGCGGAATGGCGAGGAGGTCGTCGAGACCCGGCACCGCGCCCAGACCCTTCTGGATCGTGAACACGTCCTCGCGGTGATAGTGGATTGCATGGAGCGTTGCCGCGGTCGGGCTCGGCACCCATGCGGTATTGGCCCCCGCGCGCAAATGGCCGATCTTTTCCAGCATCATCTGGCCCATCAGGTCGGGCGCCGCCCACATGCCCTTGCCAATCTGCGCCCGGCCGGAAAGCCCGTGTTTCAGCCCGATTCCGACATTGCGGGCCTCATAGGCCTTGAGCCAGGCGGCGTTCTTCATCTCGCCCTTGCGCATCATCGGGCCGGCGCGCATCGAGGTGTGGATTTCGTCGCCCGTCCGGTCGAGGAAGCCCGTGTTGATGAAGACGATGCGGTCTTTCACCGCGTGAATACAAGCGGCGAGGTTGGCGCTGGTCCGCCGTTCCTCGTCCATCACCCCGACCTTGATCGTATGGCGCGGCAGGTCGAGCAGGTCCTCCACCGCGTCGAACAGATCGTTGGTGAAGGCGCATTCTTCGGGCCCGTGCATCTTGGGCTTCACGATATAGATCGAGCCGCAGCGTGAATTGCCATATCGGCCCAGCCCTGCGACATCCATAGCGCCGATGGCCGAGGTTACGACGGCGTCGAGAATGCCCTCGGGGATTTCCTTGCCATCCCAGCGCATCGCCGGATTGGTCATCAGGTGGCCGACATTGCGCACGAACATCAGGCTGCGGCCGGGCAACGCGTGCTGCTGCCCCTCGCCATCGGTGTAGGAGACATCGCCAGCCAATTCGCGGGTCAGCGTCTTGCCGCCTTTCTCGAAACTTTCAGAGAGGTCGCCGCGGATGATGCCGAGCCAGTTGCGATAGGCCAGCAGCTTGTCCTCCGCATCGACCGCCGCCACCGAATCCTCGCAATCGGCGATGGTAGTCAGCGCCGCTTCGAGGACGATATCCGATATGCCTGCCGGGTCGTTGCGACCGACCGGATGTTCGCGGTCGAACTGCACCTCGATATGCAACCCGTTATGGCGGAACAGGCGGCCCTTTGCGGTCTGGCCGACATACTGGCTTTCGTCGGCGATCGAGAGGTCGTTGTTCCACGGAGCTTCCAGCTCTGCCCAGGTCATTCCGTTGGCAAGCGGGACGGCTTCGTCCATGAACCGCTTCGCCGCCGCAACGACTGCCGCGCCGCGCTCTTCGTCATAGCCGCCCGGCCTTGCGGCAGGCGCATCGAGCACGTCGGTGCCATAGAATGCATCGTACAGGCTGCCCCAGCGCGCGTTGGCGGCGTTGAGCAGGAAACGCGCATTGAGGATCGGCACGACCAGCTGCGGTCCAGCCATGGTCGCGATTTCGGGATCGACATTCTCGGTGCCGATCGTGAAGTCGCCCGGCTCGGGCACGAGGTATCCGATGTCCTCCAGAAATGCGCGATAGGCTGCGGCGTCATGCGGCTGACCGGCGCGCTCGCCATGCCACGCGTCGATCTTCGCCTGCAGATCCTCGCGCTTTTCCAACAGGGCGGCATTGCGCGGCGCGAATTCGGCCAGCAGTTTTGCGAGACCCTGCCAGAATTCCTTCGGATCGCGACCGAGTGGGGCCAGCACCTCTTCATCGACAAAGGTCGCAAGGGCCGGATCGGTTTCGATACCGGCACGCGTCACATATTGGGTCATGGAACTCCTTGAGGGTTATCGAGCGACTAGCGATGTGGACCCGGGGAGGAGCGGCACGACCTATGCCGCCGCCGGTTGACGAATGCAAGGCATGGGGTGGACTTGCCTCGCCTGACCCTTAAGGACGGTGCCGATGAAACCCGAAACTGCCCCGCAAGCCTTCCTCGACGCCATCGATGCCGACACGATGCTGCGCGAGGTGCAGGCCTGGGCCGCGATCAACACCGGCACGGCCAATCTCGACGGGCTCGCGCTCATGGCCGGCGTGCTCGCGGACGCATTCGCGGCGCTTCCCGGCGAGGTCGCGCTAGTAAACGCGGCGGAAGTCACGGCGATCGCGGCGGACGGTCGCGCGTTCGAGAAGCCGCACGGCCAGCATCTCGTCCTGCGCGTCCGCCCCGAAGCGGACCGCCGCTTCGTTTTGACCGGTCACATGGACACGGTCTTCCCCGTCGACCACCCGTTTCAGGAGGTGAACTGGCTCGACGACGAAACGATCAACGGCCCCGGTACCGCCGACATGAAAGGCGGTCTCAACGTCATCCTCCACGCGCTCAAACTGTTCGAGAAAACCGCTGCCGCGCAGCGCGTTGGCTACGACGTGATGATCAATTCGGACGAGGAAACCGGCAGCCTCGCCAGTCGCGGCTTGATCGAGGAACTGGCGCGCGGAAAATATGCCGCCCTGACGTACGAACCGAGCGCCCTGCCCGACGGCACGCTCGCCCACGCACGCGGCGGTACCGGAAATTATTCGATCACGATCACCGGACGCAGTGCCCACGCGGGCCGCAACCCCCATGACGGGCGCAACGCCATCGTCGCTGCCAGCGATCTCGTCCTGCGGATCAAGGCTCTCGAGGCGGAGGACATCACGGTGAACCCTGCGAAGATCGAAGGCGGCGCGGCCAACAATGTCGTCCCCCATCTTGCCGTGCTGCGGTTCAACATCCGTCCCAAATCCACCGACGCGATGAACCGCTTCGACGGCGAACTGGACGCAATCCTCACCCTGATCGAGGCCGAACACGAAGTCGGCATCCACCGACACGGCGGCGTAACCCGCCCGCCCAAACCGGTCGACGGAAAGGCACAGCGTCTGTTCGATCTGGTCAAGGCCTGCGGTGCCGAACTCGGCCAGTCCATCGGCTGGAAATCGACCGGCGGCGTTTGTGATGGCAACAATATCGCCGCCACCGGCGTACCCGTGGTCGACACCATGGGCGTTCGCGGCGGCGCGATCCATTCCCCGGACGAATTCATGATCGTGGCTTCCCTCCGCGAGCGCGCGGCGCTGTCCGCGCTGGTCCTGACGAAACTATCCACCGGAGAGCATTTGTGAGCTTCCGCCTGCGCGCCGCGCATATCGACGACCTCGAGCACCTTTACGAGATGGCCAAGCTGACCGGCGGCGGTTTTACCAACTTGCCCGCCGACAGGCCGTCGCTGACCAGAAAGCTCGAGCGCGCCGATGAAGCCTTCTCGCGCACAGACGGCGAATTGGGCGACGACCAGTTCACACTCGTGCTGGAAAACACCGAGAACGGCATGGTCCGCGGGACGTGCCAGATCTTCAGCCAGGTCGGCCAGCAATGGCCCTTTTACTCCTATCGCCTGAATACGCTGACTCAGCACAGCCAAGAGCTCGACCGCACGGTGCGAGCGGAGCTGCTGAGCCTCGTTACCGACCTCGAAGGGTCGTCAGAGGTCGGCGGGCTGTTCCTGCACCCGGGGGAGCGCGCGGGCGGTCTGGGCCTCCTGCTGGCGCGTAGCCGCTATCTCTTCATCGCCATGCATCGCGCGCGGTTCGCCGACCGTATCCTGGCCGAATTGCGCGGGGTCATCGACGATCGCGGCGGCTCGCCTTTCTGGGACGGTGTGGCGGGCCGGTTCTTCGGCATGACCTTCCAGGAAGCCGATTATTTCAACGCCACGAACGGCAACCAGTTCATCGCCGACCTGATGCCAAAGCATCCGGTGTATGTCGAAATGCTCAGTGATGAAGCGCGCAAGGTCATCGGCGTGCCGCATCCCAGCGGACGGGCGGCAATGCGGATGCTCGAAAACGAAGGTTTCGCCTACGAAGGCTATGTCGATATTTTCGACGGCGGGCCGACGATGACGGCGCGGACCGACAATGTCCGGAGCATTGCGAGCGCGGCGCCCGGACAAGTTGTTTCTGTCGAGCTGGACATTGGAGAGCGAGCGTTGCTGGCGACGGGGACGCTCGGGAGTTTCCGCTGCGCCTATGGCATGCGCGAAATCGCGGACGATGGCGGGGTCGCGATCGACGAGATTGCCGCGCGGACGCTGGGTGTCGGACCGGGGGACGAGGTCTGGAGCGTGGCGCGATGAGCCGGCTGGTGGAGATCAATTTCGACGGAATTGTCGGGCCGAGCCACAATTATGCGGGCCTCAGCCTGGGCAATATAGCGAGTGCCAGTCACAAGGGCGATCCGTCCTATCCGCGCGCGGCGGCTTTGCAGGGAATCGCCAAGATGCGTGGCAATCTGGAACGGGGCCTGGCGCAGGGCTATCTGCTCCCCTTGCCGCGACCCAATGACCGGCTGTTGCTCGATATGGCTGTCGATCAGACGTCCGATCGGGCGCTGAACGCCGCTGCTTGGTCTGCCAGTTCGATGTGGACCGCCAATGCCGCCACGGTGAGCCCCGCGCCCGATACGGCAGACGGTCTCTGCCATCTGACACCGGCCAATCTCGTCACCATGCTGCATCGCTGGCAGGAGTGGTACGACACGCAGGCGCAGCTGAAAATCGCCTTCGCCGACAAGCAGCATTTCGCGGTGCACGACGCCATTCCGCCCAGCTTCGGCGACGAGGGCGCTGCCAACCACATGCGCTTTTGCGAAGGCCACGGCGCGAAAGGCGTCGAGGTATTCGTCTACGGCAGGCCCGGAGGCAGATTTCCGGCGCGCCAGCACGAACAGGCCAGCCGCGCAGTGGCGCGCCGTCACGGGCTCGACCCCAAGGCCTGCGTCTTCATCGAGCAGAACCCCGAAGCGATCGAAGCGGGGGCATTCCACAACGATGTCGTTGCCGTGGCCAACGAACGCGTCCTGTTCGCGCACGAACGCGCCTTTGCCGAACGGCAGAAGGCTTACGATGGAATTGCGGCCGCCTTTCCCGAATTGCAGATCGTCGAGGTGCCGGAAAGCGAAGTCAGCCTGGACGAGGCGATCAGGACCTATCTGTTCAATGCGCAGCTGCTGACGCTGCCGAGCGGGGATCGGGGTTCGGGGCCCGGGGCAGGCATGGCGCTGGTCGTGCCCAGCGAATGCCAGGACAGCAAGCCCGTCTGGAGCTGGTGCGAACGGATGCTCGCGTCGAACGGGCCGATCCGGCAGGTCAATCCGGTCGACGTCCGCCAGTCGATGGCCAATGGTGGCGGGCCCGCCTGCCTGCGTCTGCGCGTGGTGGCCGACCCTGCCACGGTCGACCCGCGGTTCATGCTCGACGAGGAGCGCGCAGGGCAAATCGAGAAGATTGTAGGCGAATGGTGGCCCGAGCAGCTCGACCCCGCGGATGTCGGCAGCCATGCGTTGGCGAAGACGGTGACAGGCGCCCGCAAGGCGCTGCTCGATGTGCTGGACCTTGGCGAACTCGCCTAGGACACGTCTTGCCAACAGACAGCTTGGTTAACGCGCTGGACGCCGGCTGTCGGTGCTCCTTACACTCGGCCATTCGGTTAACCATCGCGAGTCGCGCATTGCCAGCCTTGGCACGCCATTTGCTTGGTCAATCGTTAACGACGAGAGGAGCGCCCCTTACCCGTGTGGCCCAAGGTAAAACGGCTATTTGTGATCAAGACGCGTTTCGAGGCGTATCTGATCATCTTCGCGCTGGCGCTGGGCGCAATGACACGGGGCGCGAACTACACGCTCGAATATCCGGGTGTCGGCGGCTGGCTGCTGTTTGCGGCCTGTAGCGGCGCCGTGTTCCTGGGCGGGGCGAAGATCCTCGACGCGCTGCGCTACGAACAGCAAGCGAAGCGTGCGAAGACGCAAGGCAAGCCGCCAGCCGACTAGAACTACGCTCATGAAATGGGAGGTGGGGGTTTCTGTTGCTAGCTACCCCCGGAGCCCCGGAATCCGCTTCTGTTGCCCGGTGGGTCCAACCGCGCTTTAGCTTTGTAACTTCAGGGCGTTAGCCCGTCACATTACGCAGCGAGAGCGAGTGCTTCGTTATCGTTGGCACTTGTGTGTTGCGAACAGTTTTACGGGGTACTCAGCCCGGACGAAAACACCGTCTTTCAGCACACGTCGATCCTGGTTCGGCCCCGTCAGAAACCGCGGCATTCCGCGGATTATGGTGGAGCCGCCGGGTACTGCCCCCGGGTCCGTTGTACCTATTGCACGGCGCAATTTATCGCCATAGCCGACAAAAAACCGGCACCGCCTATATAGCGATGCCGGTCTTAATGTGAAGTAGCGGTGTTGAAAGGAGTGGTTCAGGGCCGTCTTTTCAACTCGTCGCGAATTTCTTTGAGCAGTTCGATTTCCGTCGGTTCCGCCGCTTCTTCCGTCTTGGGACCT
Organism: Citromicrobium sp.; assembly: GCA_003248395.1. Taxonomy (GTDB): domain Bacteria; phylum Pseudomonadota; class Alphaproteobacteria; order Sphingomonadales; family Sphingomonadaceae; genus Qipengyuania. The sequence continues at coordinate 15,434 of QFNA01000014.1, read as the reverse complement.
TCGAAACGTTCCTGGATCCGCTTGGCATAGCGAACCAGCAGGAAGATGATGAACGCCAAAATCAGGAAATTGATGATGGCTGTAATGAACGAGCCGTAGCCGATCATGGCAGCGCCGGCTTCTTTCAGCGCAGCATAGTCGGTCATCGAACCCTCATATCCTTCGGGAGCGCTGAGCAGCCAGAAATAGTTCGAGAAATCCGCCCCGCCGAAGAGCGCGCCGACGATCGGCATGATGATTTCTTCGGTGAGCGACGTGACGATTGTCCCGAAGGCACCGGCAATTATGACCGCAACGGCCAGGTCGAGCACATTGCCCTTGGCAATGAATTCCTTGAAGTCGTTCAGCATGCGCTAGTCTCCTAGTCTTCGTCTGACTGTCCGCGCATTGCCACGCGCCGTTCGCCGTCACAAGAAAGAAACAAAAGTTATAATCGAGAAACTGCAGCCGCCATGCGGCGGCAACGCTTGAACCTGTCCGCCACCGTGCTATCTGTATAAAACAGTATTCATCAAAGGGGTTATCGAGGAATGAAACGAGCTACCGCCATCCGCACCGCCTTCGCAGCCGCCGCCGCACTGGCGCTGTCGGCCTGCGGGATCAATTCGGTTCCGACCGCCGAGGAGAACGCGAAAGCCAAGTGGGCCGACGTGGAGGCTGCATTCCAGGAACGCGCCAACCTCATTCCCAACCTCGAACAGATCACCATGTCATCTGCCGAGCAGGAGCGTCAGACGCTCAACGAGGTCATCTCGGCGCGCGCCTCTGCCACGCGTCCGGAAATCCAGATGGATGGCGACGATCTCAACAATCCCGAAGCCATGCAGCAGTATCAGCAGGCCCAGAACACACTGGGGGGCGCGCTGAGCCGCCTGCTGGTTTCGGTCGAACGCTATCCCGAACTGCGGAGCCAGGAAAACTTCGGTCGCTTCATGACCCAGATCGAAGGGCAGGAAAATCGCATCCGCGTGGCGATCCGCGATTACAATGAGGCGGTTCGTCAGTATAACACCACCATCCGCACGTTCCCCGACACCATCGGCGCGAACATCATCCACGGCGCGGAACCGATGGTGCCTTACGAAGCGGCCACCGAAGGCGCCGAAGTTGCACCCGAGCTCGACATGCGCAGCGACAATGCGACCGCACCTGCAGTGGGCGCCAACGACAATGCCACGGCCGACCAGCGCGAAGCGGTAGCCAACTGATCGGCGCGGGGGTCGCCTGCGTGCGTGAACTGAGACTGATATGCTTTGCGCTTGCGGCGGTGCTCGGCCTGGCCGGGCCTGCTGCAGCGCAGACGTTCCCCGAACGCGGGACGTCGCCGGTGGTCGATGCGGCGAACGTCATCGACGATGCCACCGAAGCGGAATTGACAGCCAACCTGGATGCGTTCGAGGAGCGGAACCAGCGGCAGTTCGTGGTCGCAACCATTCCCACTCTGGAAGGCTACGATATTGCCGATTATGGCTATCGCCTGGGGCGCGAATGGGCGCTTGGCGATGCCGAGAACAATGACGGGATCATACTGCTGGTCGCCCCCAACGACCGCAAGATGCGCGTCGAGGTCGGATACGGTCTCGAAGGCGTAATCCCCGACGGCCTTGCCTTCGAATATGTCGAAGGAATGAAACCCTATTTCCGCGACGGCGATTTTTCCGGTGGCATCGCCTGGGGCGCGGACCAGATCATCCAGCAGCTCGAACTGCCGCCCGAGGAAGCGGCACAAGTTGCTCAGGAAGCCTCTCAGGCCCAAGAAAGCGACGGCGGGTTTCCGCTTGGCACGATCGTCTGGCTTGTCTTCATCTTCTTCTTCTTCGTGCTCCCGATGTTTTCACGCGGCGGCAAGCGTCGCTATCGCGGCAGCGGCTTCGGCGGCGCTGCGCGCGACATCATGCTGTGGGAAGCAGGCAAGGCCATCGCGCACGGTTTCGACGACGATAGCTGGGGCGGCGGAGGCGGCTTCGGCGGTGGCGGCGGCTTCGGAGGCGGTGGATTTTCCGGTGGCGGCGGCAGTTTCGGTGGCGGCGGCGCCTCGGGAGGCTGGTGATGCGATATCTCGATGAAGGAAAGCATGCCATCGTGACCAAAGCGGTGGCCGAAGCTGAAAGCGGAACCAGCGGCGAGATCGTGACCGTGCTGGCCGACCGTTCCGACGGCTATACCGACGTCATACTGATCGGGGCGATTGCGGTGGCATTCACTGCGATGAGCCTGTTCGCCGTGGTCCCGGAATTCTTCCTCGACCTATGGCACTCGCTGCGTGGTGGTTGGGGCGAGGAGTTCTCGACCGGCGAGCTGGCAACGGCGACAATCCTGCTCGGCCTGCTGGGTTTTTTTGCAAGCTGGGCGCTACTGAGCATCGATGCGATCCGCTTTGCCCTCGTGCCCGGCCCGATTAAATCAAAACGCGCGCGCGATGCAGCGATCCGCCATTTCAAGGTCGGTGCCGAACGACGCACGCACGGCCGGACCGGCATTCTGCTCTATCTCTCGATGCGCGAGCACCGTGCCGAAATCGTGGCCGACGAGCCGATTGCCGAACAGGTCTCCGCAGAAGTGTGGGGCGAGGCCATGGCCGACATGCTCGGAGAAATCCGCAAGGGCTGCCTCGCCGAAGGACTGGCTGCGGGTGTGCGTGATGTTGGTAAAGTTCTGGCCGAACATTTCCCGCGCGGCGAACATGACGAAAACGAGTTGCCCGACCGTCTGATCGAAGTCTGATGCCCCTGCCCGACCAGCATGCCGAAAGTGGTCTGGCAGGGCCGCTTCATCACCGCCAGGAAGCGGGGCCGATGGGAATACGTCTCGCGCTCTCGCGGCATTCGCGCCGCCGTCATTCTGGCGGTGGACGAAGACGATCACGTCCTGCTCATCGAACAATTTCGCGTCCCGCTCGGCATGAACTGCCTCGAGCTACCTGCCGGGCTGATTGGCGACGAGGACGGCAGCGAGGACGAGGACCCGCTGACCGCCGCCGGGCGCGAGCTGGAGGAAGAGACCGGGTACCGCGCTGGCAGGCTCGACGACATGGGTACGTTTTATTCCTCGCCCGGTATGGTCAGCGAGAGCTTTACGCTGGTGCGTGCCCGCGACCTGACGCGGGTCGGCCAAGGCGGCGGAGTAGCCGGAGAGAACATCACCGTACACCGCGTCGCCCGCGCCGATGTGCCGGGCTTTATCGCAGACAAGCGCAAGCACGGTTGCGGGATCGATGTGCGTATGCTCCTGCTGATCGGGCAAGGTATCGTCGAAGGAGAGTAAGCGTGGCAGGCAGGTGCGAGGGCAAGCTGGCAGTGGTAACCGGCGCGGCGCAGGGCCTGGGTGCAGCGCACGCCCGTCGGCTGGCGCAGGAAGGTGCGCGGGTGCTGTGCACGGATATCAATGGCGAGGGCGCCGAGGAGATTGCAGCGAGCATCGTCGGCGAATTCGGCGCCGGACACGCTTTCGGCATGCGACATGACGTGACCTCTCCCGAAGATTGGGAACGCGTCGTCGAAGGTGCCCACGAACTGCTGGGCGGACTCAACGTGCTGGTCAACAATGCCGGGATCGGCGTGGGCGGAAACATCGAGACCTGCAGCTTCGAAGACTGGCAGCGATGCTTCGCCGTAAATGTCGATTCGATTTTCCATGGCTGCCAGAAGGTGCTGCCCCTGATGCGCGAACATGCGCCGGGGTCGATCGTGAACATTTCGAGCATCGCTGGACTGATCGCCAGCGACACGATGCCTGCCTACAATTCGAGCAAGGCGGCGGTGTGGATGCTGACCAAATCGATCGCGCTACATTGTGCGAAGAACAACATGCAGATCCGCTGCAATTCGGTCCATCCGACCTTTGTCGACACGCCGATCCTCGATGGCACGGCGAAGCATCACAAAATCGACAAGGACGTGTTGCTGGGAAAGCTGGCGCGGCAGATTCCGCTGAAATTCGTCGGCGAGCCCGACGATATCGCCAATGCCGTGGTCTATCTGGCGAGCGATGAAAGCCGATTCATGACCGGCGCGGAGCTCAAGCTCGATGGCGGCATCTCGGCGATGTAGGGGTATGACGGGTCCCCCTTGCGGGAACCCGTCAGTCCGCGATCAGCGCGATCGCGAGGTAGATCAGGATGAAGCTGCCGAAGCCGATCAGCGTGCCGGTGACGAAGGCGATCCGGACCCAGTTGGCGTCGATGCCGAAATAGCGCGCAATACCCGAACAGACGCCTAGGACCTTGCCATTGCTGCGGTCGAGACCGAAGCGGCGCGAGGGACGAACGGCTTTATCAGCATCGTTGAATTTGAGGTCGTTCATGCGAAAACTCCGTTGGGGGTGGCGGGAATGATGGCCGTGGCGAAGAAAATCGTCGACAGGCCGAGGGAGATGACGGCAGCGAACAGTTTGCCGCCGGCTTTGTTTTTGTCGAACATGGGTTGTTCCTCCCTTAAGCGTGCGTGATCAGGCAACGAGCATCGGCTGGCCAGCGGGAACGATCGCGTAGGCCATCAGCAGGGCCGAGGCTCCGAAAGCGAAGACGGCAGCGAAGGCTTTGTTGCTGGCAAATTCGAAGGCAGACATGGGAATATTCCTTTCCTTGTGTGGTCTCACCGGCCGTTCCGGTGGATGCCAGGAGCGTTGCAACTTGCGTGCCAAGTGCGAAAAATGACGGAATTCCGCCATTCTGAACTGAACCACAACACGCCCTCTCGTTCACCGAAACGAAAGGTTGGTGGAATTTCCCAAATGTTGGAACTGGTGTTTGAAGTGGCAGAGAATGCTGGGCGGCGCTAACGCCTGTGCCTCCCATGCTCGACCGCATTGCCCTCACCAATTTCCGCAATCATGCCGCAACTGAGCTGGCTGGGACTGCGCGGTTCAACCTGCTGGTCGGAGAGAACGGCGCGGGGAAAACGAACCTGCTCGAAGCGCTGTCGATTCTTGCTCCGGGCAGAGGCATGCGGCGCGCCTCGCTGGCCGAACTGGCCTCTCATGGCAGTGACGCAGGCTTCGCGATCGGCGCGGATCTTCGCATTGGCGACGAACCCGTACGGGTCGGGACCTATAGCGAGCCTGCGCAGCCGGGACGCCGCAAGGTGCGCATCAACGGCGCAGAGACACCGGCAACGGCGCTGGGCGAGTGGCTTTCAGTTACCTGGCTGACACCCGCCATGGATGGCCTGTTTACCGGGCCGGGCAGCGAACGGCGCCGGTTCCTCGACCGCATGGCGCTGGCGATCGACCCCGCCCACGCGGCGTATGTTTCGCGTTACGAGGCAGCGCTTCGCGAGCGAAACAGGCTGCTTTCCGGCGAGCGAAACCCCGAAACGGGTTGGCTCGATGCGATCGAGGCGCAAATGGCGGAACATGGCGGCAAGGTCGTCGCAGGACGCGCAATCCTGGTCGAAACGCTGATGGGTCGCATCGCGCAAATGCCTGCGGAACCCTTTGCCCGTCCGGCCCTGACCTATGTTGCAGGCGGCGCAGACAGCGCAGACATGTTGTCGCAGTTACTGTTCGAAAATCGTCGGCGCGATCGCGCGGCGCAGCGCACGCTCGGCGGACCGCATCGCGACGAACTGGAAGTCGTGCATGCGGCAAAGCGCGTACCCGCCGCGCAGAGCTCGACAGGCGAGCAAAAGGCCATGCTGGTGGCCATCACGCTGGCACATGCCGCATTGGCAGCGCAGGGCCGGCCCGGCATCCTGCTGCTCGACGAAGTGGCCGCCCATCTCGATCCCCTGCGCCGTGCAGCCCTGTTCGATCAATTGTCATCGGGAGGCGCGCAGGTGTGGATGACCGGAACCGAGATCGCTCCGTTCGAAAGTATCGCGTCCGACACGGCCTCATGGAGCGTCGAGGCCGGCAAGGTTGCGCCGCTCTAGTCGACGGGTGACAAGGCCCCGCGAACTTCGTCGAGCGTATCGGCGACCAGCCGATCAATCCCGGCCTCGGTTGGATGGACGCGGTCGTCCTGAAACAGCGAAACGTCCTGATAGATACTGTCGAGCCAGAAGGGCACCAGTTGCACGTCGTATTCTTCGGCAAGTTCAGGATAGATGCTGTCGAATTCCTGCTGATATTCGGGGCCGTAGTTCGGCGGCGCACGCATACCCATGAGCAGGACAGGGATGTCGCGGCGCTGCAGCTCGTCGAGCATGGAAACGAAGTTGGCGCGCGTTTCGTCGGGCGACAGCCCTCGCAGCATGTCGTTGCCGCCGAGTTCGAGCAGAACGAGATCGGGCTTTTCTTCCTGATTGTCGAGCGCGAATGCCAGCCGCTGTGCCCCCGCCCCACTCGTTTCGCCCGATACCGCCGCATTGTTGATGACGGCATTGATCCCGTTCTGCCTCATCGCCTCCTGCAATTTGGCCGGATAGGAATTTTCCAATCCGATGCCATAACCGGCGAACAGGCTGTCGCCGAAAGCCATGATCCGCCTCTCCGGTCCGCTGACGTCTTGCTGTATGTCGGTCGGCGTCGCTTCGCCCGACTGCGCCGGCGGTTCGATGGTGTCGGCCTCGCTTCCGCAGGCTGCCAGAAAAAGCAGCGCTGTCGCCATCGACAAACTACGCAGGATCATCGGCAAGCTTCCTTGTTTCATACAATTGCATCTGCCATCGCAGCAGGGTGAATACTACTCAAGACGCGATTTCGGCTCGCGACCTCCACCTGACGCTCGGATCTGCGGAAGGTGCCGTTGAAATTCTCAAGGGTTTGGACCTGGCGATCGCGTCGGGCGACACGGTTGCGCTGCTCGGCCCGTCGGGTTCGGGGAAGAGTTCGCTGATGGCTGTGCTTTCGGGCCTGGAGCGGGCGACAAGCGGCACTTTGCGCGTCGCCGGACAGGATTTCGCGGCGATGGACGAAGATGCCCTCGCCCGCGCGCGCCGCGGCCGTATCGGCATCGTCTTGCAGGCATTCCACCTGCTGCCGACGATGACCGCGCTGGAAAATGTGGCGACGCCGATGGAGCTGGCGGGAGCGAGCGATGCGCAGCGCCGCGCAAAGGACGAGCTGGAGGGCGTCGGCCTTGGCCACCGCCTGCATCACTATCCGCAGCAGCTTTCGGGCGGCGAGCAGCAGCGCGTCGCGATCGCGCGCGCCATCGCCCCCCGACCCGAACTCATTTTTGCCGACGAACCGACCGGCAATCTGGATGCCGCGACTGGGCACGAGATCGTGGAACTGCTGTTCGCCAGAAGGGCCGAAACAGGCGCGACCTTGCTGGTGATCACGCATGATCCAGAGCTTGCCGCGCATTGCGACCGCGTGCTGACACTGGGCGACGGCCGGATCGAGAGCGACACGCGCGCATGAGCTGGACCATGGCCTGGCGCATCGCGCGCCGCGACCTCAACGCACGGTTCAAGGGCCTGCGCCTGCTGCTGGTGTGCATCTTCCTGGGCACCGCCGCATTGGCAGCGATCGGTTCGCTGACTGCAGCCATCGAGCGCGAGCTTGCCGCCAATGGCCAGCAATTCCTGGGCGGCGACCTGCAGATCGAATTGTGGCAACGCGGGCTGAACAGCGACGAACGCGCCGCCCTCGATGAACTCGGGACGGTGTCTGCCGGCACGCGCATGCAGGCGATGGCGCGCAAGGCCGATCTGGCCGCGCCGATCGAACTGAAGGCGGTCGACGGGCTTTATCCGCTCTATGGCACGCTGACTGTCGCAGGCGATGGCGCGGTCGAGGCGCCCAAGGGCAACGAGGCCTATATCGCGCCGGGTGTCGCGGACCGGCTGGGGGTCGCGGCCGGCGATACGATAGTTGTCGGGACCGAAACATTGACCATTGGCGGCGTGATCGACGATGAGCCCGACCGGCTGGGCGAAGGCTTTCAGCTCGGTCCGACGATCATCGTCGGCGAGGACTTGCCGCGCCGCGCCGGATTGCTGGCGCCGGGGGCGATGTACCAGAGCAAGACGCGCGTTGCCATCGATGGCACACCGGATCTCGAGGGCATCACCGAAGACCTCGAGGCGCGCTTTCCCGACGCAGGGTTCGACATCGACACCGCGGATCGCGCAGCACCCGGCACCGATCGTTTCGTGGGGCGGATGAGTGACTTCCTCACGCTCGTCGGCCTCGCTGCATTGGTCATCGCCGGAATCGGTATCGGGGGCGGCGTCGGATCCTATCTCGATGCACGGCGCCAATCGGTCGCCACGCTGAAAATACTGGGTGCGACGAGCACGGACATCGCGCGCATCTATGCGTTGCAGATGCTTGCCGCTGCAGCCGTCGGCAGTCTGGCGGGGCTGGCGGTCGGCGTTGCCATCGTCCCGCTGCTGGCCAAGGCACTCGAAGGCCTGCTACCGGTCAACACGGGTTTCGTGATCGACATCCCCGCGCTCCTGCTCGCTGCTGCCTATGGCCTGCTGGTGGCGCTAGTCTTCGCGGCGCCGCAGTTGATGCGGGCGCGTGCCTTCCCGGCGATGGCGTTGATGCGATCGCGCGTGACCACGCTGGGCCGCGATCGCGCGTCGCTTATCGTCGTCGCCATCGGCCTCTCGGCGATTGTCGCATTGGCGCTGCTCACGGCTGGGCAACCGCTGCTTTCGGCAGGGTTCATGGCCGGAGCAGCGGGTGCTCTGGGCCTGCTTGCCGCGCTCGGCTGGGCCATCCGCAAAATCGCTGCCGCCCTGCCCCGTCCGGCCAATCCGATCGCCCGTGCGGCGCTGGCGAATATCCACCGTCCGGGATCAAGCACGGGCGCACTGGTGACAGCGCTGGGTTTTGGCCTCTCAGCGTTCGTCTTGCTCGCTGCCGTCCAGAGTTCCATCGACGGCAATATCGAGAGCCGCGTTCCCGATCAGGCCCCGGACTATTTCGTGCTCGACGTGCCGCGCGACCGGGAGGAGGCGTTTCACTCACTCGTTCGGCAGACCGATCCGGACGCCGCGATCCGGACGGTCCCGGCATTGCGCGGGGCCGTGCGGGCGTTCGGCAATGACGACAGCATGACGCGCACCGCCGATCTGGAAGAGATACCCGATGGCGCCTGGGCGCTGCGCGGCGAGCGCGGGCTGACCTATTCCGACCAGGTCCCGGCAGGCAATACGCTGATCGAAGGCGAATGGTGGGGCCCATTTTACAGCGGCGAGCCACTGGTGTCGATCGACGAAGAGTTTGCCACTGCTGCAGGCCTTGAGATCGGTGATCGCCTGACCTTTGGCGTGCTCGGCACCGAGGTGACGGCGCGCATCGCCAGCACGCGGCGCATCGACTGGGAAAGCTTGGGCTTCAACTACGTCTTCGTGCTCAGCCCCAATGCCCTGCGCGATACTCCGCATAATCTGGCAGCGACCGTCGAACTGACCGATGGCACGCCGACCGGCCCCCTGCTGCAAGCGCTTGTGCGAAGCTTCCCTTCGACCTCCGTCATAGAGGTCGGCGGGGTCTTGCAACAGGCACGCACGATCCTCGAACAGGTTGGTCTCGCCACGCTGGCGGCGGCCAGCGTCGCCGTGCTGGCCGGGCTCGCTGTACTGCTGGGCGCGATCGCCGCTGCGCGGTCCTCGCGCACATACGATACGGTGGTGCTGCGCGTTCTCGGCGCCGACAAGAAGCAGGTGCTGATGATGCAGTTCATCGAATATGCGCTACTGGCGGGAGCGCTCGCGATTGTCGCTCTGGTCCTCGGCAGCGTGACCGGCTGGCTGGTGATTACGCAGCTGTTCGAATTCGACTGGTTGCCCGACTGGGGCGAAGTGCTCGCCGTGCTGGGCCTGGGCCTCGCGGTCGTGCTAGCCTTCGCCGTGGGCGGGTCTCTGCCGCTACTCAGGGCAAAACCGGCACAGGCCTTGCGCGCGCTGTAAGGCCAAAGAAAAGGGGGCCCGAAAGCCCCCATCCCTTTCAGCAATTTCTCCGGCGCCTCAGAACTTGAAGCGGGCGGTTGCGCCATAGGTGCGCGGCTGGTTGGTGTAGGCGGAGATCGATCCCGACTGCGCAACCGAATCGAACAGGCCGGTGACGTTCCGGTCGTCGAGCAAGTTGCGACCCCAGACCGACAGTTCCAGCCCCATGTCCATCGCATAGGTGAGCGATGCGTTGAGATTGTTCACCTCGCGGCGATAGGGACGCGCAGCAGCGAAGGCGGTGTCGTAATTGAAACTGCCGTCGGGATTGGTGGTGATGTATTCCAGCAGCCCGGTTTCGACCTGGACCGGCGACTGGTAGGAGAAGTCGCCGCGCAGGATCAGATTGTCGCCATTGCCCAGTTCCTGGTCCCACTGCGCACCGAAGACGGCCGACAGCTGCGGAATGTTGACGATGTCCGTGCCCGAAAGATCGCCGAAGGGCGAGTTGACGAAGCTGTCGTATTTCGGATCGAGATAGGTCATCGCCAGGTTGAAGGTCAGCGCCTCCGTCGGCTGCACGTAACCGTCGAATTCGATGCCGAAGGTCGACTGCTTGTCCGCGTTCGCGAACAGATAGCCCGTGCCGGTAAAGGTGTTGGTCTGGAAATTCTCGATCGACTGCTTGAAGACGGTCAGGTTCGCGGCTGCATAATCCCACGCGCCCTTGATCCCGAGCTCATAGACTTCCGAATCCTCTGCAGCAGCGAAGCGCGAGCCTGCGGTGAGATTGGTCACCGCCAGGCCTTGCGAGATCAGCGCAGTCCGGTCGATGGCCGTCGGGCGGCTGTCGCGTGACAGGTTGAAGCTGGGCGCCTTGTAGCCGGTTGCCCAGCTCGCATAGACGTTCAGCGTCGGCGTGACCTCGTAGGCGATACGCGCGGTCCAGCTCCAGTCGTCGTCGTTAGTGCTGCAATCCTCGACCGCGTTGGGGCAGTTCTGGAACGGCGGCAGGAATTGGATCGAACGCAGTGCAAGCAGCGGGTTAACGGCCGGGTTGGCGGCATTGGCTGCGGCGAATGCCTGCACCCCTGCCTGAACTTGCGAGAACCCTGCCGGATTCGCCCCGGCAAATGCCCCGATTTCCGCAGCCGTAGCGGCGCGCCCTAGTCCAAGCAGTGTGCCGACCTGCGTGGCCAGGCCCTGTTGGAAGATTGCCGTTTGGCCGACTGCCGTCAGATTAACGCCCGCAAACACGTCCGTGGAGATCGTGTCGGTCACGACCTCTTTTTTATCCTTCGTGTAGTTCGCGCCGAGCGTCAACGTCAGTCGGTCGGTCACGTCGAAATCGACGTTGCCGAAGAACGAGTACGCCTCGTTATCCTGCTCCATGGCGTTGAACAGGCCCTGTCCTTCGGCGAAGAACTGACCGGTCAGGTTCTGGCCAGTCAAGGCGCCGATGGTCGCCTCGAGCTGCGGGATACTCTGCGTGCCGCCGGTCTGCTGCTGCACGAGGATGTTGACGTAGTTCCGCATGTCTTCGCCGAAGACGATCTGGTCGGATTCCTGCACTTTCTCATTGAAGTAGTATCCACCGACCAGGAAATTGAACGGACCGTCGAAGTCGGACGCGAAGCGAAGTTCCTGAGTGAAGGATTCGACCTTGGCCTGCCCGATGCTTGCGCCACGCGCGAGTTCGAGGCTGGTAAAGTCGACATCCTGGTTCGCATCAAGCTCCATCTCGCGATAGGCGGTGATCGAGGTCAGGCCGATGCCGCCGAAATCGTAATCGATCTGGGCCGAGCCGCCGTAATTCGTGATCTTGTTACTGGGATCGATATCCGAAAAGATGATGTCGTCTTCGGGCACGCCGTTGAAATCGTTGACCTGACCGCCCAGCGCCTGGATCGCCAGCGTCGTGGCCGAGGGGCGCAGGTTGAACACCGCGCAGCACGCCTCGTCGATCTCGTCGTAATCACCGATCAGGCGGATCGAAAGGTCGCTGCCCGGCTCGAACAGCACCTGGCCACGCGCGAACCAGCGGTTTCGATCGTTGATGTCATTTCCGGTAAAGGCGTTGTCGACATAGCCATCGCGCCGGTTGTATCCGCCCGCAATGCTCGCGGCGATCGTGTCGGTGACGGGGCCGGTGACATAGCCCTTGAACACCATGGCATCGTAATTGCCATAGGTCGCCTCGACCATGCCGTTGAAATCGAAGCTGGGTTCCTTGGTGACGATCGAGATCACGCCGGCGCTGGCGTTCTTGCCGAACAGCGTCGACTGCGGCCCGCGCAGCACCTCAACGCGCTGGATATCGGGGAGGTCGCTGATCTGCGAGACCGAGCGGCTGCGATAGACGCCGTCGACGAACATGGCAACCGACGGTTCGAGGCCGAAGTTCGCCCCGCTGGTGCCGAAGCCGCGCACCGAATAGGTAGTGGCGAACTGGTTCTGGCTGGTGCTAACGCGCAGCGACGGGACGACGGTGGCGAGATCGGCGACGTCACGGATTTGCGCGCGTTCGATCGTATCTGCCCCCGTGACGCTGACGGCGACGGGTGTCTCCTGCAGCGTCTGTTCGCGCTTGGTCGCGGTGACGATGATGACGTTGCCCTGCGGCTCTGCATCCTGATCGACATCGGTATCGGCCTGCACGGCCTGGTCATCGTCGCCAGTGGTGTCCTGCGCGGCTGCGACGCCGGGTATCGCCACGGCGGCAGCGCCGGCGAGCATGGCGGTGCGAACGGTCGCCTTGCGGCCGAATGCGGAAAATTTCATGTTGAAGCGTCCTCTCACAAACACGTGTCTGGTCTGCCGCGCAGTCCCCAAAATGACACGCAGACGTGTGGCGGATATGCGCTAGTCGGACTAGTCTCAAGTGAAATAAGCGCAGGAATCCCGCGACGAAACGGGCACTGTGCCCTGCGAGTCACACCCCTGCGCCTTGCCGCACTGCACCATCTACGCTAGAGGCGCGCACGAATTTGGCAGCGACTGTCTGCGCTGCCGCTACGGCATCCTTACGAAAGCACATTTTATGTCCCGCGACCTTCGCAACGTGGCGATCATCGCCCACGTCGACCACGGCAAGACCACACTCGTCGACCAGCTTTTCCGCCAGTCAGGCACTTTCCGCGAAAACCAGCGCGTGGAAGAGCGCGCGATGGATTCGAACGACCTGGAAAAGGAACGTGGGATCACGATTCTCGCCAAGTGCACCAGCGTCGAATGGAACGGCACGCGCATCAATATCGTCGACACGCCGGGCCACGCCGACTTCGGCGCCGAGGTGGAACGTATCCTCAGCATGGTCGATGGCGTGATCCTGTTGGTGGACAGTGCCGAAGGCCCGATGCCGCAGACCAAGTTCGTCACCGGCAAGGCACTTGGCCTGGGCCTGCGCCCCATAGTGGTGGTCAACAAGATCGACCGCGGCGATGCGCGTCCGCAGGAAGTGCTCGACGAGGTGTTCGACCTCTTCGCCAGCCTTGATGCTAATGACGACCAGCTCGATTTCCCGTCGCTCTGGGCTTCGGGCCGCGACGGTTATGCCAGCAACGATGAAACAGCGCGTTCGGGCGATCTCAATCCGCTGTTCCAGCTCATCGTCGACCATGTGCCCGCGCCGGGCCTCGACACCGAAGCGCCGTTCAGCTTCCTCGCCACCCTGCTCGATCGCGACAATTTCATGGGCCGCGTTCTGACCGGCCGCGTCCAGTCGGGCACGGTCAGGTTGAATGATCCGATCCACGCACTCGACAGCGACGGCAATGTCCTCGAAGTGGGCCGCGCCACCAAGCTGCTGAGCTTCGACGGGCTCGACCGCGTACCAGTCGAAAGTGCCCAGGCCGGCGACATCATCGCGCTGGCCGGACTCGAAAAGGCCACCGTTTCCAACACCATCGCCGATCCTTCGGTGAAGACCCCGATCGAGGCGCAGCCGATCGATCCGCCCACCCTCGCGATGCGCTTTGCAGTCAACGACAGCCCACTCGCGGGCCGCGAAGGCAGCAAGGTGACCAGCCGCATGATCCGCGACCGCCTCTATCGCGAAGCCGAAACCAACGTCGCGATCCGCATTACCGAAAGCGCCGACAAGGACAGCTTCGAAGTCGCCGGTCGCGGCGAATTGCAGCTCGGCGTGCTGATCGAAACGATGCGCCGCGAAGGCTTCGAACTCGGCATCAGCCGCCCGCGCGTGCTCTTCCGTGAAGAGAACGGCCAGCGCATGGAGCCGTTCGAAACCGTCGTCATCGACGTCGATGACGAGCACTCGGGCACGGTCGTGGAAAAGATGCAGCGTCGCAAGGCGGATCTCACCGAAATGCGTCCTTCGGGACAGGGCAAGACCCGCATCACCTTCTCCGCCCCCTCGCGCGGCCTTATCGGGTACCACGGCGAATTCCTCTCCGACACGCGCGGCACGGGCATCATGAACCGCCTGTTCGAGAAGTATGACGCCTACAAGGGCCCGATCGAAGGCCGCCAGAACGGCGTGCTTATCTCGATGGTCCCGGGTGAAGCCGTTCCCTATGCGCTCAATGCGCTGGAGGATCGCGGCGAATTGTTCATCGGCGGCGGCGCGAAGATCTACGAGGGCATGGTGATCGGCGAGAACGCCAAGCCCGACGACCTCGAGGTGAACCCGATGAAGTCGAAGCAGCTGACGAACTTCCGTTCGACCGGCAAGGACGACGCCATCCGCCTCACCCCGCCGCGCGTGATGACGCTGGAACAGGCCATCGCCTATATCGACGATGACGAGATGGTCGAAGTGACGCCGGAAAACATACGCCTGCGCAAGGCCATCCTCGACCCGCACGAGCGCAAGCGCGCCAAGCGCGCCGCGCAGGGCTGATAGTGGCGTAACGACTTGAAGGCAGGCGTTTAGCGTATGAAGGCAATCCGCGATCCAGAAGGCATCCTCGCCAATGCGCTCGCGGGTTTTCCCGAACGGTTCGAACTTCCTGTCACGTTCCCGCCCGAGGTTCTCAAGGAAGCCGGGCAGGCCGCTGCTCGCCAACCCGATGCATCGAGCCACGCCGACCGGCTGGACGTGCCATTCGTTACGCTCGACCCGGCGAGTTCGACCGATCTGGACCAGGCCTTTCACGTCGAGGTGGCGGGCGATGACATCCGCCTGCATTACGCCATCGCCGACGTCGGATGGTTCGTGCAGCCGGGCAGCGCGCTTGACGAGGAAGCGTGGAAGCGCGGCATGACGGTCTACATGCCCGGATCGCGGATCGGATTGTATCCGCCGGTGCTGTCGGAAAACGCGGCAAGCCTGCTCCCCGATGGACCGCGCCCCTGCGTCCTGTTTCGCGTGCTCGTTTCCCAAGACGGAGAGGCGCGGATCGAGGGGGTCGAGCGCGCACGCATACGCAGTCGCGCTAAGCTCGCCTACGAGACCGCGTCGGAAAACGACTTGCCGGACGGCGCAGTCGAGCTTGCCCGCCGGATCGAAGCAGCCGAAAAGGCGCGCGGCGCTTCGCGCGTGGATCCTCCCGAACAGGAAATGCAGGCTCTGGGGGAAGGTCGGTATGCGCTGACCTTCCGCCCGCGCCGCCGGGTCGAAGACATCAATGCCTGCTTCTCCATGGCGACCAACATGGCTGTGGCGCGCCTGTTTCTCGATCATCG
>QFNA01000013.1 GCA_003248395.1 Citromicrobium sp. | reverse complement strand
TAAGAGGTTTCATGGATTTCGGCGCGCGCGCAACCCGGATCAGGTCCTGAACTTGTCCCTTCGGGCGATGCGCACCACATAGCGCCCGATGCCACCAGACACGATTACGTCAGACCGGCGGCCGGACGCCGATAGCTGGGCAACGCTCAGACGCTTTCTGCCTTACCTCTGGCCAAAGGACAGTCCGGCGCTGCGCCGCCGGATCGTCGTGGCCATGGTGCTCGTGCTGGCTGCGAAGGCGACTACGCTCGCACTGCCCTATGCCTACAAGGAAGCCGTCGATGCGATGTCGACGCCGAGCAACGAAGCGGCGATGGTCGCAATCGCATTTGTCGTCGCCTATGCGGCCGGGCGATTGGGCAGTATCGTGTTCGACAACACGCGCAACATCGTCTTCGAACGGGTCGGACAGGAAGCGACGCGCCATCTGGCCGAGGATACGTTCGCGCGGCTGCATCGGCTGAGCCTGCGGTTTCATCTGTCGCGCCGCACTGGCGAAATCACCAAGACGATCGAGCGCGGCACGAAGAGCATCGATTCGATGCTGTATTTCCTGCTGTTCAATATCGCCCCCACACTGCTCGAACTGCTCGCCGTCGCAGTGATCTTCTACTTGAACTTCGGATGGGGTCTGGTGCTGGCCACGTGTGTGACGGTGGCGCTTTATATTGCGGTCACCCGATGGATTACCGAATGGCGCACGAAGCTGCGCAAGCAGATGAACGATCTCGATGGGCAAGCCCTGGCCCGTGCTGTCGACAGCCTGCTGAATTACGAAACCGTCAAGTATTTCGGGGCCGAAGGGCGCGAGCGCGAACGGTATGGCCGGGCGGCGCGCTCCTACGCCGCGGCGGCGATCAAGAGCGAGAACTCGCTTGGTCTGCTGAACATGACGCAGGCGCTGCTCATGAACCTGCTGATGGGCGGCGCCATGGCCGATACGGTATGGGGATGGAGCCAGGGAAATCTGACGACCGGCTCTTATCGACACGCCGGTCGAGGTTTCCGACGCGCCCGATGCCCCGGCACTGGTGGTCAAACGTCCGTCGGTCGTTTTCGACGACGTGGTCTTCGGATATGAGCCCGAGCGGACCATTCTCCACGGCCTGTCGTTCGAAGTGCCGGCAGGTAGCCATGTTGCTATCGTCGGCCCTTCGGGTGCGGGTAAGAGCACCATCGCGCGACTGTTGTTTCGGTTTTACGACCCATCATCGGGCGAGATCCTGATCGACGGTCAGAACATTGCCGAAGTGACTCAGCGCCTCTATCCTGCCGTTTATCGAGCGACTTCCGGACGGCTTCGACACCGAAGTGGGCGAGCGCGGGCTCAAGCTTTCGGGGGGCGAGAAGCAGCGCGTGGCGATTGCCCGAACGCTGGTCAAGAATCCTCCCATCCTGCTGCTCGACGAAGCGACCAGCGCGCTCGATTCGCGCACCGAGCAGGACATTCTGCGGACGCTCAGGCGGGTGAGCGAGAATCGGACGACGATCGCCATCGCGCACCGCCTCTCGACGATCGCGGATGCGGATCGCATCCTGGTCCTCGATCAGGGACGTCTCGCCGAGAGCGGAACCCACGGCGAATTGCTATCGCGACGCGGCCTGTACGCTGAAATGTGGTCGCGTCAGCAGAGCGACGGGGCAAAGGTGGCAGAGCTTATCGGCTGACGGTGCGGCAGGGTTGTGCTCGGGTCGAGGGAAGCTAGATAGCGGCGTTCGATTGCGCGCCTGCTGTCGACATAACCCCGATCACGGACACCATTCATGCTCGATACTCCCGCGCTCCGGCGCGACTGGACCAGCAATATTCGCGCCGACTTGCTTGCCGGCCTCGTCGTCGCCCTGGCGCTCATTCCCGAAGCGATCGGCTTCTCGATCATCGCCGGAGTCGATCCGCGGGTCGGGCTCTATGCTTCGGTGGCGATTGCCATGGTCATCGCCTTCACTGGCGGACGCCCGGGCATGATCAGCGCGGCAACGGCCGCCGTGGCGGTGGTCGTGGTGCCGCTGGTGCGCGATCATGGCGTCGAATACCTGTTCGCGGCGACCATATTGATGGGCATCTTCCAGGGGATCGCCGCATTGCTCCGGCTGGACCTGCTGATGCAGTTCGTCTCGCGATCGGTCATTACCGGTTTCGTCAATGCGCTCGCGATCCTGATCTTCATGGCGCAGCTGCCGCAGCTCGATCCGACTGCCGCGGGGATCGGCTGGATGACCTATGCCATGGTCGCTGCGGCGCTGGCGATGATCTACATCATCCCGCGCTTCACCACGGCCATACCCAGCCCGCTGATCGCGATTATCGTCCTGACCGCCCTGACCATCTGGCTCGATGCGCCGGTCAACACGGTTTCCGACATGGGCGCGCTGCCCGAAGGCCTCCCCTATTTCGCGCTACCGCAAGTGCCGCTGACATGGGATACACTTGTCATCATCGCGCCCTATGCGGCGACCATGGCTGCCGTCGGCCTGCTCGAATCGCTCCTGACCGCACAGATCGTGGACGACATGACGCATACCGGTTCCAACAAGCGGCGCGAGAGCGCAGGACAGGGCGTTGCCAACGTGGTCGCAGCGATGTTCGGCGGCATGGGCGGTTGTGCGATGATCGGCCAGTCGGTCATCAACGTGACCAGCGGCGGACGCGGACGGCTCTCGACCTTCACGGCAGGCCTTGCCCTGCTGATCCTGCTTGCAGTGCTCGGCAATCTGGTCGGCCAGGTGCCGATGCCCGCGCTGGTCGCGATCATGATCATGGTCAGCATCGGGACGTTCTCGTGGAACTCGATCCCCAATATCGGCAAGCATCCATGGCAGTCGAGCGTGGTCATGGTGACGACCGTCGTCGTGGTGGTGGCGACGCACAATCTCGCGCTGGGCGTGCTGGCCGGCGTGGTGCTGTCGGGCGTCTTCTTCACCCACAAGGTGATGACCATGTTCGAGGTCGTGCGCGAGCGCGAGGGCGACACCGCCATCTACCGCGCCAAGGGTCAGGTTTTCTACGCCAGCGTCGAGCGGTTCGAAGCGGCGCTCGGGCCGGAAAGCACGCAGCCCGATCCCGCGGATCATGTCGTCATCGACGTGAGCGAGGCGCACTTCTGGGACATCAGCGCGGTGGGCGCACTCGACAAGGTGGTCGAGCGGATGCGCCGAAACGGCCGCAGCGTGCAGGTTCGTGGCTTAAACCGGGCGAGCAGCGACCTCGTCGACAAGTTCGCGCTGACCGACAAGACCGGCGTCGAGATCGGGCTGGCGCCTCATCCCTGAGCGGTCGGGCGGCTATGAGGATGGGAAGCGGAATTATCTCGATGGCGCAAGCGAAGTTCACTTTAACCCATACTCAAACGCGAAATCAAAGCGGCCTATAAGATCCCCTGAGGTCGTCAAATGGAACCATTGCATGCTGATGATACGCTGGCCGGTGTTGGAGTTTCTCATAGTAGTTTTGCAACAGAGGAAGGTCGGGGCGGTCCCAATCCAGACTGAAATATCGATGGAGGATGTGGCCACATGCAATATCGGCGAAAGTAAAGTGATCCCCTCCCACCCACTCTCTGCCCCTCAGAAATCCTTCGAAAATCTCAGCAAGCGGAGTGAGATTCTTGGTAGCTGATTCCAAGAATGCAGGATCGCGGGTAGCAGGTGACATTCGCACTTCGTACACGAATATCCTGAGAACTCCTTCGGCAAAGGTATTCTTGCCCCACTCGGCAATCGCGTCGAGTGAGGCGCGTGATCGAGGACAAGTCGGCCAGAAAATTTCGTTGCCGTATGCGGCACCAAGATAGCGCAATATCGCTGCGCTTTCGAAAATGGTAACAGGTCCATCCTGAACGACGGGAACTCTGCCCATCGGGTTCATCGCTAGATAGGCAGGAGTATTGGTTGTCGCAAAGCCGTGTCCGTAATCCAAACGTTCAAAATCGATACCGATTTCATTGATTGCCCACATGACGAGTTGGACACTACTCGAATTGCGACGCCCAAATACAGTTATCATGACAGCAATCCATTCTTTCAAGCGCAATGCTTAGGGAACAAGCGTTCAAGCATACTGCGGATATGTGGCATTTGGAATGTCCGCAACCGCGTCGTTTTCTGCCGTCCTTCGATTCCGCTCCGGCCTAAAGAATATATTTCGACAGGTCCGTGTCGCCCGCGAGATCGTCCAGCCGATCGCGCACATAGGCGGCATCGATGCTGATGGTCTCGCCTTTGTGTTCTTCGGCCTCGAAGCTGATATCCTCGAGCAGGCGCTCCATGACAGTCTGCAGGCGGCGGGCGCCGATGTTCTCGACGCTTTCGTTCACCCGCGCGGCGATGCGCGCGACCTCGGCGATCGCATCATCGGTAATATCGAGGGTCACGTCCTCCGTCCCGATCAGCGCCATGTACTGCTGGGGCAGGTTGGCGCGGGTCTCGGTGAGGATGCGCACGAAGTCCTCTTCGGTCAGCGCGCGCAGTTCGACGCGGATCGGCAGGCGACCCTGCAGTTCGGGCAGCATGTCCGAAGGTTTGGAAACGTGGAACGCGCCGCTCGCGATGAAGAGGACGTGATCGGTCTTCATCGGGCCATACTTGGTGGCCACGGTCGTGCCTTCGATAAGCGGCAACAGGTCGCGCTGGACGCCCTCGCGTGACACCGAACCGCCGCGCACATCGCTGACGGCGATCTTGTCGATCTCGTCGAGGAACACGATGCCGTTGGTTTCGGCGTTCTCCAGCGCGACGCGGTTGACGTCGTCCTGGTCCATGCGTTTTTCAGCTTCTTCCTCGACCAGCCGGTCCCATGCATCGGGAACCTTGAGCTTGCGGCGCTTGAGGTTCGATTTGCCCATTGCCTTGCCGAGCATGTCGGACAGGTCGATCATGCCGACATTGCCCGGCATCCCCGGGATTTCCATGTTCGACTGGGGGGTGTCCTTGACCTCGATCTCGACTTCTGTGTCGTTCATCGAGTTGTCGACGATGCGGGCGCGGAAAGCCTCGCGCGTCGCTTCGCTGGCATTTTCGCCGACCAGTGCATTGAGCAGGCGATCCATCGCGGCCTGGCTGGCAGTTTCGCGCACGGCCTCTCGGCGGCGGTCCTTTTCCAGCCGGATCGCTTCTTCGGCGAGATCGCGGGCGATCTGCTCGACATCGCGGCCGACGTAGCCGACCTCGGTGAACTTGGTTGCCTCGACCTTGACGAAGGGGGCTTCGGCCAGCTTCGCAAGACGGCGGCTGATCTCGGTCTTGCCGCAGCCGGTGGGGCCGATCATCAGGATATTCTTCGGCGTGACCTCGTCGCGCAGGTCGCGATCGAGGCGCTGGCGGCGCCAGCGGTTGCGCAGCGCCACGGCGACGGCGCGCTTGGCGTCCTTCTGCCCGATGATATGTTCGTCGAGCGCCGCGACGATCGCCTTTGGTGTCAGATTGTCCATGTAAGTTCTCAGACCTCTTCGACGGTCACATTGCCGTTCGTGAAGACGCAGATATCCGCGGCGACCTGCATAGCCTTGCGCGCGATCACTTCCGCGTCCCCGATCCGATGGCGGTAATGCCACCTTCGGGTTCGAGCACATCGCCATTGCCGGTGAGGACGAGGAGGTTCTCTT
This sequence comes from Citromicrobium sp., assembly GCA_003248395.1. Classification (GTDB taxonomy): domain Bacteria; phylum Pseudomonadota; class Alphaproteobacteria; order Sphingomonadales; family Sphingomonadaceae; genus Qipengyuania. Next base: position 20,528 of record QFNA01000013.1, on the reverse strand, counting down.
TGTCCGCAACGATCATCAGGGCTTCGAGATTGCGCAGGTATTTGTCGGTGCGCCAGTCCTTGGTTAGCTCCACCGCAGCGCGCAGCAGTTGTCCGCTATACTGCTCAAGCTTCTTTTCCAGCCGTTCGAACAGGGTGAACGAACCTTGCGCGCATTGGGCTTCATCACCGTATTGCCCATGGAAACCTGCCCGTCGCCTGCGACGACGATGCGGTCCCCCTTGCGGACGCCGATGATGGTGGTTCCGTGCCACTGGGTCAGCCCGTGGCGATTGTCTCTATCGTCCATGCCGCGCGATATGGGGTGCGCGGTTTGGCGGTCAAGCAATCACGTGCCGGGTGCGCCGGTGCCGCCGCCCAAGCCAGGCTGTCCGACGGTGCCGATGTTGCCAAACAGGTCTTCGAGGAAACTGCGCTCGCGGCCCAGGGTCGGGGTCGCATCGCCATCGGGGCTGAGATAGACGACCTGGTCGACGCCCGTGCGATCCGCAGCCACGACGTTGCCCGCCGTATCGAAACGCACGGCGAGGACCTGATGTTCTTCGATACGGTTGCGCACGAAGGGTTTGCGCCCCGTCGTCGACGAGACGTAATACCACGTCGGCTGGCCGAACTGGCTGGAAAAGGTCGGCCGTCCCAATGTCGCTTCGACGCTACGCTGGTTGTCGATGCCCGGCTGGACCGTGCTGAGCAGCGTGTTGTCGACGATATAGCCGCGCGATTCGCGGATCGAGGTACAGCCGCTGGCTGCCAGGCCTGCCAATGCGATTGCGGCGACACCAAAGATTTTCGACCGGTTCATGGGAACGGCATTACTCCATTTTGCAGCGTGCTTGGCCTGCCGACCATGCCGCCCTATATGCCGGGCAGCCCTAAACCGGCGCGAACCGGGTTGCAACTCGCCTTGCGCGGACTGGTGGCAATCGCGGCTTTAATTGCCGCTGAACAATTGGACGGAAGTGTTCTCGATGTCTTTTTTTGCCCGCCTCTTCGGCACGCAGGCCGACCCCCGGGAACAATGGCGACCACTCTGGCACGCCGTGGTCGAGCAGGCCCGCGATCCGGACTGGTACCGAATGTGCGGCGTGGCCGATTCCGTAGAGGGGCGATTCGACATGATCACCCTGATCCTGAGCCTCGCGCTCATCCGGATGGAGAGCGATGAAGGGCTCGCCGCGCACAGTGCGCTGCTGACCGAGCTGTTTGTCGAGGACATGGAAGGCCAGCTGCGCGAAGCAGGAATTGGCGATCCCACCGTGGGCAAGAAAATCGGCAAGATCATGAGCAGCATGGGTGGGCGTCTCGGCACCTATCGCGCTGCGCTGGCGGACGAGGATCGCGTGGCCCTGGCCGCAGCGGTTCGCCGCAATGTCACGATGGCGCAGGAAGATGAGGCAGAAGCCCTCGGCGAGCGGATGATCCGCCTGCACAAGCGCATGATGCGAACGAGCGAACTGCAGTTGCGCGCGGGCGAGATAGCGCAATGAGTGATCCCGAACTGACCCGCCCGATCAAGCCCCGCGCCCTGCCCGCGCAGCCCATTCGTATCGAGCCGAGCAGCGCCGAACGGACAGCCCTGGCCGAACGGTTCATGATCTCTGCCCTGCCCGAGATGGTTGCCGAAGTGTGTTTCGAACCGAAGGACGATGCTGTCGTGGCGAAAGGCCGCCTGAACGCCACGATCATACAGCCTTGCGCGGTGACGGGCGAAGATCTGTCCTACGATGTCGCTGAGGATTTCGAGCTGCGTTTCGTGCCGCAAGGCCAGCGGCAGGATCATGACGAAGACGAGGAATTCGAACTCGCGCTCGAAGATCTCGACGAGATCGAATACGAAGGGGACAGCTTCGACATCGGCGAAGCTGTGGCCCAGACGCTGGGCCTCGCCATCGATCCCTATCGCGAAGGTCCGGGAGCGGACGCCATTCGCGAAACAGCGGGAATCGAAAGCGACGAAAATCGCAAGCCCGACGGGCCTCTGGCCGAGGCGCTTGCCGGGCTCAGGAAGCGCTGATCAGAACGGAATATCGTCGTCGAGATCGTCGTAGTTCGAGCCGCCGCCGGATCCGCCCGAACCACCACCCGACGAACCGCCGCCCTGGTTCCAGCCACCACCGGATCCGCCCGATCCACCGCCCTGGTTCCAGTCGCCGCCACCGCTGCGCGCACCGCCGCCGCTACCGCCACCCGACGCTCCGTCAAGCATCGTCAGCGTGCCGTTGAAACCGCGCAGCACCACTTCGGTCGAATACCGGTCATTGCCCTGCTGGTCCTGCCATTTGCGCGTCTGGAGCTGTCCTTCGACATAGACCTTGCTGCCCTTGCGCAGGAAACGCTCTACCACGCTGATGAGACCTTCGGAGAAGATCGAGACAGTGTGCCACTCGGTGCGTTCCTGCCTTTCGCCGCTATTCCGGTCCTTCCATTGCTCGGATGTCGCAATACGCAGGTTCGCGACCTTGCCTCCGTTCTGGAAGCTGCGGATTTCGGGGTCTTGACCCAGGTTTCCGATCAGCATGACTTTGTTGAGGCTACCTGCCATCGAATCGTCCCTTCTTGATTGTTGATGCTGGCCTATCGAAAGCTGGCAGGCGGTGCCAGCCAGTTTGCGTTGCCGCCCACAGGCTTAATTACAGCCCCAGAGAGATCGCGATCCAGTAGGTCAGCCCGGCAAAAATCCATGCCAGCGCGAAGAGATAGACGAGCATGACGACAGGCCATTTCCAGCCGTTGGTTTCGCGACGGGCCACCGCAATCGTCGAGAGGCACTGCGGTGCGAAGACGAACCAGGCAAGGAATGCGAGCGCGGTCGGCAGGCTCCATGTCGCGGCAATCCGTTCGGTCACACCCTGCGCGGCGAGGTCCTCGTCCTCCGCATCGACGGCATAAGTGGTCGCGAGGGCCGAAACAGCCACCTCGCGCGCCGCTAGCGCCGGAATCAGCGCCAGGCTCATTTCGCGGTTGAAACCGACGGGTTCGAGGATGGGATGGAGGCCATCCGCGACGGAGCCCGCAAAGCTCGCATCGAGTTGGCTTTCGCCGGGTTCGGCCTGCGGAAAGCTCAGCAGGACCCACAGGGCGATCGTCGCAACAAAGATTATGGTACCCGCGCGCCGCAGAAAGACCCATGCGCGTTGCCACAGGCCAATGGCGAGGTCGCGCACGCGAGGCAGCTGATAACGGGGCAATTCCATGATGAACCCGCTTGCTGCGCCCTGCGTCACTGTCCGCCTGAGTATCAGCGCAACCACCAATGCGCCCACGATGCCGGCCACATAAAGCGCAAACAGGACAAGCCCCTGCAAGCCCACGCCGGGACCGACCGTCGTCTGCGGAATGACCGCTGCAATGATCACTGCGTACACCGGCAAACGTGCGGAACAGGTCATCAGCGGCGCAATGAGGATGGTCGTGAGACGGTCCTTCGGGTCGGAGATGCTGCGCGTCGCCATGATGCCGGGAATGGCGCAGGCGAAGCTCGAGAGGAGGGGGATGAAGCTTTTGCCGGAGAGGCCGACCCCGGCCATCAGCCTGTCCATCAGGAAGGCCGCCCGCGCCATATAGCCGCTCGCCTCCATGATCAGGATGAAGAAGAACAGGATGACGATCTGCGGTAGAAAGACGACTACGGAGCCCACCCCCGCCAACACACCCTCGGTCAGAAAATCACGTAGCAGGTTTGCGGGCAAAATCGCGGTTACCCCGGCGGCGATCGCCCCGACCCCGCCCTCCAGCGCATCGGCGAAGGGCGTTGCCCAGGCGAAGACGGCCTGGAAGATGACGAACAGCAGGCCGAACAGGATGACCGGCCCGATCCACGGGTTCAGCAAGACGCGGTCGACGCCGTTTTCCACCGTATGTCGCGCCGATCTGGAGAGGACCGCTGCCTTGGTGATATGCTTCGCCGCCAGGCGGCGCTCGGGCAAAGTGAGATGCTGACTCTTGCGATTGTCGGGACCGTCGTGGTGCCCGACGCTGGCGATCGCGGCGACCAACTCGCCGAGCCCTTTGCGGCGCACCGCGACAGTCGGGATGACGGGCACGCCCAAGGCTTGCGAAAGCGCGTCCGGATCGAGCGTCAGTCCGTCGCGTTCGGCCAAATCGACCATGTTGAGCGCGACGACCGTAGGACGACCGAGTTCCATAACCTCTTGCGCGAAGACCAGGTGCTGTTCGAGGTTGGCGGCATCGAGCACCAGCACGAGAACGTCTGGCGTTGCTTCCCCTGCGAATTCACCGTGCACCACGCGGCGCGTGACCTCTTCATCGGGACTGGCGGCGTCGAAACTGTATGAGCCGGGTAGATCGACGACCCCGATCACGCCGCCGTCGGGCATGGCAAGACGTCCCGCCTTGCGCTCCACGGTCACGCCGGCATAGTTCGCGATCTTTTGCCGCGCGCCGGTCAACGCGTTGAAAAGAGCCGATTTGCCTGAATTGGGATTGCCGAGCAGTGCAACGGTGTTCGTCGACATGGGATCGTCCCGACTCATTGCGGCTCGACCTCGATAGCCAGTGCGTGCGCCCGGCGGATAGCGATCGTCATGCTGCCGAATCGCAAGGCGAGCGGATCACGTCCGCCAAACACGCCGCGATGCATGATCGTGACCTCCGCGCCATCGTCCACTCCGAGTGCTTTCAGGCGCTTGCCCTCATCTTCGGCGAGAACCGACCAGTTCACGCCGGTTATGCGCGCGGTCGCGCCGTTCGCAATCTCGTCCAGAGTCATGCCAGCGCGCTGCCAGACCACGCGCCCACATGCAACTCGCTATCAATAGCGCATCAGCGTGCTGGGTAGCGGAGGCGACCGAGAAAGCGCGTCATGCTGAAACTCTCGCGCTCGGGATTAAGCCATTTCGCCTTGGCCTTTTCGAATTTCATCACGCCGTCGATCCTCCGGTCGAGAAAGGCGCGGGTTTCGGTTTTGCCTTCGCTCTCGTCATCAACATAGACTGCCAAGGTTGCGGCGTAGATCGATGCGAGAATGGCGCGCTTGGTATAGTGATTGTAATCGGTGGCGGTATCACCGGCCAACCGCCACATGACATCGGCGCTCGACCAGCCGAGCTTGAGGGCTCGCCGGGCATTCTGCGGCATGGCCATAATGGCGAGCGCGCGGCGCAACGCCTCTTCCTGTCCGGCAACCGCATCGAGCCTGAACTGCACGAGTCTGCGAATGCGCTCGCGGATTTTCATGCTCGCCAGCGTCGCCTCGGGCAGTTCCGCAACCATGGCGAGATCGATCGTCTCGATCCAGGCTGCGATCATGTCAATTGCACCGCCGGGAAACGCGAGCCGCGCGACATCGATATCTGCGCCGGCCTGCTGTGCCGCCATGGTCAGGGCGTCGTCGCTCCAGCCGTCGAATACCGCCGCGTCGGCGATCAACGGCGCGAGCGCCAGGCGCATTTCGGGCAGCGTCATCTCTGCGATGTCGGGGGCCGCGTCCGCCATCAGTTGGGCCCGTAGGTTTTCGCGCTGTCGCCCTTCGATTTTTCGGCGCGCGCAATCGCCTGCACCGCTGCGCTGTTTTCGCCGAGAAGTTGCGCGTAGTCGCGTGCCGAACGACCCGAATTGTCGGTGCGCCCGGGATTGGCGCCATTGGCGACCAGAACCTCGATCATCGCAGTGTCGCGGCGATGGATCGCGCTGATCAGCGGCGTTTCTCCAGTCTGGTCGCTGACATCCACTTGCGCACCGCCCTGAATCAGGCGCTCTACACCGTCGACGAAGCCGAGCTGCGCCGCCTGCTGCAGAGGCGTCACCCCGTTCCGGTCGGCGATGTTCGGATTTGCGCCGCGTTGCAGGAGGAAGCGGACCCATGTCAGATCGCGGCGCTGGACGACGGCGTGGAGCGCAGTCTCGCCAGTCGAGATGTCGCGTGCGTTGATGATTGTCGAACCCGGCTGGTCGAGCAGTTGCGTCGCCTTGTCGCCATCGCGATCGCGGACCGCTTCGAGGAAAGTAAACCCTTCCGACTGCCGCTGCGCCGCGACGGGCATCGCCAGCAGCGCTGCCATTCCCGCCACGATCACAAAACCCTGCTTGACCCAATTTGCGCGCACCGCGTCATTCTCCATTGTCTCGTTTTCCGCAGCCTTGCGGCTGACTCGCCCTTGAATACGGGCCGTTAGCAGACCATGAACCACCCTGTCATGCCCCACAAGCTTGCCATGATTGCCGCCACCCTGCTGATCGCCGGGTGCCATGCCGCAGATACTACGCCCGCGGAACAGCCGCCCCTGGCGGGCGCGAGCATCGGCGGCGACTTCACCCTGACCGGAGAAAACGACAAGCCGGTGTCGTGGAGCGACTTCGACGGCGAGTACCGGATCATCTATTTCGGCTACGCCTACTGCCCCGATATCTGCCCCACCGATGTCCAGCGTGCGATGGCGGGGCTTAAGCAGTTCGAAGGCGAGAATGCCCGGCTCGCAGCGCAGATCCAGCCGCTGTTCGTGAGCATCGATCCAGACCGCGACACGCCCGTGGTGTTGCGGGAGTTCACGGCCAATTTCCATCCGCGCCTGATCGGAATGACCGGCGATACTGCAACTCTGGAACAGGTCGCCAAGGATTTCGGCACCACCTTCTCGCGCGGAGAGACGCAGCCGGGCGGCGGATATCTGATGAACCATTACGGATATACCTACCTTTTCGGACGCGATGGCGAACCGCTCGCCATGCTGCCGACCGACGAGGGACCGGAGGCCGTCGCAGCGGAACTGGCAAAGTGGGTCGGTTGAGGGACCGTTTCTGGGAGCTGCCGCTGGCAAAGCTCGATCAAGAAGAATGGGAGGCGCTGTGTGACGGGTGCGGACGCTGCTGCCTGCACAAGATCGAATACGAGGATACCGGCGAAATCGAGGAAACCAATGTCGCCTGCACATTGCTCGATTGCGAAACCGCCCGCTGCAGGGACTATCCCAATCGCAAGGCGTTTGTCCCGGATTGCCTGCGGCTGACCCTTCAACTCGTCGACCGCGTGCCATGGTTGCCGGATAGTTGCGCCTATGTCCGCCGCGCGGACGGGCGGCCCTTGCCCGCCTGGCACTATCTCCTGACCGGCGATCGGGACGGCGTCGTGCGCGCGGGCGTCTCGGTCGCAGGCCGCGTCATCAGCGAAGACGAGGCCGGACCGCTCGAACACCATATCGTCGACTGGAGCGACGGAGAGGATGCAGAGGAAGCCGCGTGATCGACTGGCTGCGCAAGGATATCCTGCAACCCGAAATCGAATTGTCCGGGCGCCTGCTGCCCATCGAGCTACGCCGCCATCCCACGGCGCGGCGTCTGACCCTGCGGCTCGCAAGCGATGGCAGCGCGGTACACATAACAATGCCGCGATGGTGTGCCAGCCGCGAGGCGATAGCCTTTGCCCACGCGCGCCGCACCTGGCTTGCTGCGCAGCTGGCAAAGGTGCCCGAACGGCGTGACCCGGTAGCCGCGCGTCAGATCACCTATTGCGGGCGCCAAATTGCCATCGCCTGGGACGAGCATGCGCCACGCAAGCCCGAGCTGAGAGCCGACACGCTCCATATCGGGGGGCCGCGCGACACCCTGGCCAAGCGCCTTGCCCGCTGGCTCGAAAAAGAATCGCAAAGGCACTTCGAAGACGACGCCGCATTCTATTGCACGCGGGCCAAGCTACCCGCCGCACAAGTTCGCCTGACGCGTGCAAGGCGTCGGTGGGGCAGTTGTTCGAGCGAAGGTGTTCTCCGGCTCAACTGGCGACTGATCCAGGCCCCCGACCATGTGCGGCGTTCGGTCGTTGCGCACGAGGTCGCCCATCTCGTTCATTTCGATCACTCGCCCGCATTCCACAATCTGCTCGATCAGTTGTTCGAAGACGATCTGGACGCGGCAAACCGATGGCTCTCGCAGCACGGACGCTCGCTCTACGCCACCTTCGGCTAGCGAAAGCATCGGAAAATCCCTATCTATCCAGCATGCGCTATATCAGCCGCCTGAACCCCGCCGGCGGGATCGCCGATTTCTGGGACTATATCCGCCAGCCGACGCCGCACCGCTGGCCGATCCTGGCTGCATCGATCCTGGCGACAGGCGGCCTGATGTACTGGGTTACTCTCGAAGACTATTTCGTGCCGCCAGCGCCGCCCAGCGTCAGCTATATCACGACGCTCGAGGACGGACGCAGCGACGAGGAAATCCGCCTGTCCAACATCGAGAACCAGCGGCTCAAGGAAATCCGCGAAGCAGAGGAAGAGCGCATCGCGGCCCGGAAGCGAGCCTTGTATCGCACGCTGGGCACAGCAACGGGCATCGACGTATCGCAGGCGGAGGCGGAAGGCCGCGCTGAGCGTGAGGCCGCCGAGCGCGCGCGCCAGGAGCGGCTCGACCGCCTGTTCGACGAGAACGGCCGTACTCGCGCAGATCAGCCGCGCGATGCCGACACCGACTGACGCGCGGTATCTCGCTGCGGCAGCGCGCCTGGCATCGCGCGGGCGACCTGCGTCACGGCCGAACCCCGCAGTCGGATGCCTGATCCTGTCGCAAACAGGCGAGATCGTCGGTCGCGGCTGGACACAAGACGGAGGACGTCCGCACGCCGAAGCAGAGGCGCTCGCGCTCGCAGGCGAGGAGGCGCGCGGGGCGACCGTTTTTGTCACGCTCGAACCTTGCGCGCATCGTTCTCCCCGCGGTCCGGCCTGCGCCGACCTGCTTGTGGCGGCAGGCGTATCGCGGATTGTCATCGGCGCGCGGGACCCCGATCCCCGGACCGCCGGCAAGGGGATAGCAAAACTGCGCGCTGCCGGAATAGAATGTTCTGTGATGGATAGCGAAGAGGTCAGCGAGTCCCTGTCCGGCTACCTCACGCGCACGCATGAGGCGCGGCCGCATGTCACTCTCAAACTGGCGCTCTCGCTCGATGGATGCATCGCCATGGCGAATGGCGAGAGCCGCTGGATTACCGGCGAGATCGCGCGGGCGCACGTGCATTCGCGTCGCGCCATGGCAGACGCGATTCTCGTCGGTGGCGCCACCTGGCGTCACGACAAGCCAGGATTGGACGTGCGTCTCCCCGGCCTCGAAAGCCGCAGCCCTCAGCGTATCCTCCTCACGAGAGGGATACCGCCCGACGGCGTGCAGGTCATCAATGCGCCGGAGCAGATCGGTCGGCTGACAAACCTGCAATATCTCTACGTCGAAGGGGGAGCCTCGGCCGCTGCCAGTTTCCTCGCAGCCGATCTGGTTGATCGGCTGGAAATTTATCGTGCGCCCATCCTGATCGGCGAGGGACGGCCTGCTCTGGGCGACATCGGCCTTTCCTCGCTGCAGCAAGCGCATGGCAGATGGGTGGAGGTTGACCAGCGCAAGCTTGGCAGTGACACGTACACTGCCTATCGGCGCAATCGGCAAGGGAATAGCTGAAACGATGTTTACCGGAATCGTCACCGCCATCGGCACGATCGACAAAGTCGAGCATCGCGGCGACCTGCACGTCACGATCAAGTGCAGTTTCGATCCTGCGTCGATCGACATCGGTGCATCGATCGCCTGTTCCGGTGTATGCCTGACTGTCGTCGACCGCGCTGGATCGGACGGTGGCGCGCGCATCGGGTTCGACGTCTCTGCCGAGACAGTCGCCCGCACGGTGCCGGGCATGTGGGACGCCGGGCGGACCATCAATCTCGAACCCGCGCTAAAATTGGGCGACGAACTCGGTGGCCACCTCGTTACCGGTCATGTCGATACGGTTGGCCAGGTGACGCAAGTGAGCGACGCCGGCGGGTCCACGCGAATACTTGTCAGCGTCGCACGGGAGTTTGCGCCTTTCGTCGCAGAGAAAGGCTCGATCACCGTCGACGGAGTCTCGCTCACCGTCAACACTGTTTCAGACCGCGCGGACGGGACGTGCGAGTTCTCGCTCAACATCATCCCGCACACCGGTGAGGTGACGACACTAGGCGCATTGGGACCGGGTGACAGGGTCAATCTGGAGATCGACGTCCTGGCGCGCTATCTGCAGCGCATGCAGTCGCTGGCTTCCTAGGTTTCAAGCGCGCCGTCGCGGCGCCGGACCAACAATCTAGGCGCTGCGCCGGGACTGGCCATCGAGGACGCTCTCGCAAGTGATTTCATAGACCACATGGCGGATCGGTTCGCCGCGATATTCGCCATTTTCGATCACGCCATCGACCAGCCGGGCACCGATAGCTTCGATCGCCATTCGACTTCGCACATTGTGTTCGCCAATGCGAAAGAGCACACGTTGTTCTGTCAGCATTGCGTGGTCGAGCATCAGGCGCTTCATTTCCGGATTGAGGCCGGTTCCCCAACAGTCGCGTGCCAGAAACGTCCATCCGATTTCGAGTTCGTTCGGAACGATCGGGCACGCGCGAAACTGGGAGCTGCCGATGACCGCTCCATCCGAACGCCGTATCGCGACCAAGGCGCCGCCAGCTCCGATCGCTTCATCGAAAAACGAACAGAAGACATCCTCGCGCCAGCGATCATGGACGGGATGCTGTTCCCAAATCAATGGATCGGCTGCCACGGCGAATAGCGCCGGCCAATCACCGCAGCGCAGTGGCCTCAACACCAGCCGCTCCCCCATCAGGACCGGCTGGCGATCCATTAACGCGTCACATCCGCCAAAGCAGCGATGAATCGATCGGTGTTGCCTGCGTGGAGCCCGGCCACGTTGATGCGTCCCGATCCCGCCATGTAAATGGCGTGCTCTTCGCGGAGCTTCACGATCTGGTCCCTGGTCAGCGGCAGCATGGCGAACAACCCGTTCTGGCCTGCCAATGCAGCGAGATTGAGCCCTGGCACCTCGTTGTCGGCGGCAGCAAGCCTTTCACGAACGCGGCGCATCCTCGCGCGCATCTCGTCGAGCTCGGCCTGCCATTCGCGCGTCATGCCATCATCGGTGAGGGCGATCCGCACCGCCGCGCCGCCATGATCGGGGGGCATTGACCAGTTGGCGCGCGCCAGAGCGTTCGCATTGGACGCGATTGCGCCGAGTTGGGCCGCGTCCCTCGCCATCATGTAGAAGGCTCCGACCCGATCGCGGTAGACACCGAAATTCTTGTCGCAGCTGTAGGCGATCAGCGCCTCCGGCACGGCCCCCAGCACACGGCGGACCCCGGCGACATCTTCTTCCATCCCCTGCCCCAACCCTTGGTAGGCGATATCGAGGATCGGCAGCACACCGGTTTCGGCAAACGCATTCGCGATCTGCGACCAATCGTCGGCCGTGTAATCGATCCCGGTCGGATTGTGGCAGCAGCCGTGCAGCAGCACGGCATCCTTGCGGCCCGCCGTGTTGATCGCTGTCAATACAGCTTCGATGTCTGCCGTGCCCTCGGCAGTCGCATGATTAAAAGTCGCGGTTTCGACCCCGACATCGTCGAGGATCTGGGCATGATTGGGCCAGCTCGGTATGCCGAGGTGAACGCGCTCGACACCCGCCTTTGCCGCGAGCGAAACCGCGAGCCTCACGGCTCCGGTACCCCCGGGTGTCTGCATCCCCTCGATGCGCGACAACAGGGCCTTATCATCGCCGAAGATATACGGTTCGAGCGCGTCGACAAAACCAGTGTCGCCTTCGGGCCCGAGGTAGGATTTGCTGTCCTGTTCCTCGATCAGGCGTTTCTCCGCCTGCTTGACTGCACGGAAAACCGGCGTGGAGCCCTCGTTGGTGCGATATACGCCGACGCCGAGATCGATCTTGTCGGCGCGATCGTCGGCGGCATACATCTTGATCAGGGCGAGGAGCGCATCGGGCGGCTGGGCGTTGAGGTTCTCAAGCATGCGCGGTTCTTTGCTGACATACGCGAGAGGTCGCAACCTCTAATAGGATTGCGGTGCTGCAAATTGAGCTTGTGGCAGCTTTTGCCGCGCCGGGCCCTTTAGAACGGCAGCCAGCGATGCTCTTTGGAAAACCGCATATAGCCGGCGTTGACGCCCAACCGCAGTCCCGCGCCAACACGGATCGGGATCAGCACGACATCGCCTTTGCGAAGATAGCTCGCGGTCAGACCGCCGACGGCGTAGAGCTGGCCTTCGGCGCTGGGATAGCGCTCGTAGAGCTCTTCGGTGTCGAACAAATTGTAGACCAGCACGAAGGTGCTGCCCGCATTGGCCCCCGCATCGAAGCCCACCGAAGGCCCGGTCCAGTATACCGGCATCTGTCCTTCGATCTTGTGGTACAGCGTGCCAGAGCCATAGCGCGCGCCGACCACGAAGGCCCCGCCCGCCTCGCGCCCCACGATATAGCCATTGGGCTCGCCCTGTTCGGCAAGAAGCTTGCGGATCATGCCCGCGACACCTTCAGCGCCCTGACCGAATACGCCTTCGGCGGCTCCGATCAGGTCGTCTTCGCGATAGGTGGTCGAGGGATCATCGACATCTGCGCTGTCGACTGCAGCCGACGCTGCCTGCTCGGCATCCTGCTCGGACCATTGCGGTATGGCCTCCGTCTGCGCAGGCGGTGTCGACCAGTCCGTGCCCGCCGACTGTACCGGCGCAGGTTCGCCATAGGGGGAAGGTTCACCCGGCGCTTCCTCGAGATCACCGTCGATTGGCGCATTATACGCATCGTCCGGATCGACTGTTTCGACCTGCGCGGCGAGCGGCGCCGCTGCGAGCCCGAAAATGGCAACAAGTGTGGCTGCAAACTGTCTGGCGGTTTTCATCACGGATCCTCTCGCTAGCCCACGCGCCGAACAGGGGGCTGCGCGGGAGAACAGAATCCTTTTGGACCACGGCAGCAATGAAACGGCGATGAACCGAATCGAATTCGCGCCGAAACGAGTCGTTTATGCGCCATCTGGTCCGCGACCGGATTCACTCTTGAAGGGCAAGGTGCCGCTGGCTATAGCGCGCCCCTCGCAGCCAAGATGCGTACCCGGAGACGTGGGTGAGTGGCTGAAACCAGCTCCCTGCTAAGGAGCCATACCTGGTAACGGGTATCGAGGGTTCGAATCCCTCCGTCTCCGCCATCGGCCTTTTTTAGCCGATCTGCTCTTCTGAAAACCTCGTTCGCTTCATCGTCTACCTTCCTTCAAGGCCAGACTCAAATCGCTCTTGGAGGAAAATCAGGGGGTCAGGTCGACTCCTGGATTGGCCGCCTGGATTGACGCTGCCAGCATCGCAGCAGATGGTGGCGACTAGCTGCTCGACACTGGCAAGCGCGCCGTCCTGCTCCGCGCTGGACCTGTTTCCCGTGAGAGTGAAGCCGCCGCTGCCGAGCGCGTAGCCGGTCTGCACGCCCCAACTGTCGTCGTCGCCGGTTTCGGTGCTGGTATCCTGGCGGCTTTCGACCGAGAGCGAGCCTACGTCAATCTCGACCCTGTTGCCGCTGACCGTCGAGCCATCGATGACCAACGCATCCGGCGTGGTGATCGGTCACAGCCGTGAATTGAGCACATTGCCTCCAAAATTCCCTGAATCTTTCGAGTTGCGTAGCCTATCAGTTGCATCATCCGTTAAATGCGGCTTGGGCCTTAAACACTTGCGAGCTTTCAAGCGGAGAAATCTGTTCGTAACGAACAATCGATGTAGATTGAGACGCGTTGCCAAGAGAGGGTTTTGAAGATGAGTACCGGATGTGGTTCGAAAGAAATCAGCAAATATCTTAGCTACATATTGCGACATAAGCCTGACGCCATCGGACTTGAGTTAGACCCTGAGGGCTGGGCCGAAATTGACGGTTTGATCGCCAAGGCTGAAATTACGCTGGATCATGACATGTTGCGAGAGATCGTCGCCACAAGTGACAAACAACGTTTTGCGATCTCCGCCGATGGCTTGTTTATCCGGGCCAATCAGGGCCATTCCATTGCCGTCGACTTGGGGCTGACACCGGTCAAACCGCCAGAATTCCTTTTCCATGGCACTTCCACGCGTTTTTTGCAGAGTATCCGAGAGCACGGCATTCGCCCACAAAATCGGCAATATGTGCACCTTTCGTCAGATCGGGAAGCAGCCGCAAAAGTTGGACAGCGTCACGGAAAGCCAATTGTTCTCGAAATCGCTGCTCTCGCTTCGGAAAGGCAAGGCCATGAGTTCTTCAAAGCGCAAAATGGTGTCTGGCTGACGAAAGCAATCGCACCCGATGCTATTCTAGACCTGAATCCCACAGCGCGCGCTTGAACCACGCGTCGAAATTGGGAAGCTTGTATGAATTCATCTTATTGCCGAGATCGACAACGACCACTTTCGGATCACCGCTGTGGTCATTCCCATCAAAGAACGCCGCCCAATCCCCGTTACGCGCAAAGGGTATAGGGTCAATTTCGTTCAAGTAGAGCCAGCCATTTGATTTCCAATGTTGGCGGAAGTTCCATTCACCACGAGCATGGTCGTATCGGTCATCAGGGAAATCCCAAACCAATCCCTGCGGGATCTCTAATTCATCATGAAATCGTAGATATGCTGCGGGATAAGTAAATCCAAGCGGCAGAATGTCATCAGAATATGGGGTGAGGTGATTTGCCATCAGCGACCCCTAGGTCTTTCGGGATCAAATATAGACCCGTTCGGAAACCTGTCAGGCCACGGCTCTCTAAAGCGCCGCTGGCGTTGGATCCGCAGTCTAATGGCCTCGCCCCAAGTCGTCGGCTCAGGTTCGCCATTAACCCGAAATCTTCTCACCTCTGAAGCCGTCAGAGGATCACTCGCATTGTGCACATTGGCTTCAATCGGAATTCCGGCTTCTCGCGCAGCCAGCAGGCGTCGATTATCAATACTGGTCGGCGCACCATCCGGCATATTCACGACGTCCACCGGGTCGCCTTGCCAGCCATCCCGTCGCATCGAATCGACCAACTCATTGAACTCCATGCCGTCTGACGTCCTCCCGCTGATTGTTGCTTGAGAGAATGAAATCTCTGTCGGGTCAAGGCTCTGTCGACCGGTTGGCAACGGCCCATCCCCGACCCGAGTGAATGGAAATTCCAGATTATCTATACCCGTCGCTTTGTTCGCCCTGGACAGCCGAGTGAGTGCTCCGACTTCTCCTATGCTGACAAAGATGGTCGCGATGGCATAGGCCTGCTCGGCTTCTTCGAGCGACAGGTGCGTATTTTCCGCCAGCCATTGGGCACCCAGCGTATTTTGGGGCTCGCCTGTGATTAGCATTTGGTAGCCGGTGTAGGCTTGGTCGGCGCTTGCTGCTGTGCCGGCAGCTGCGACAGGTGTTGCCAGGCATCCAACGCCGCTTGCCGGGCAAGCGATGCCGGATGTAATCGTCGTCACTCCTCCAAGAACGACACCGGCACCACCGAGAACCGTGTCGAATGCCCCTTTGAACCGGATACCATCGGGTGACTCCAGGAAGCTGTCGGTGGAGTTTATGCCACAAGTGAGGACCAGGCCCTGACCGCAGTTCGCGTCAAGAAACTCGTCCTTTTCCTGCCAGTATTTGTCTGTCGCATCGTAGAGCGCAGCAATGGCGTCAAAGAACTCGATTGCAGGTGTATTGCACACGTCTGCCGGAGCGCCCTTGCACTCGACATACGCAATATACGCTTTTTCCAGAGTCCCGGCGTCAATGCCAGCCATCTCCGCGGCACGGTTGATGGCCGCGTTGAACGAAGCATCCTTCTCGCGCAATTGGCTGATGCTCAGATACGCGGGACGGCTGCCAATCTGGGTCAATGATCCGTCCGGCAGGACCAGCTCATTATTCTGCGTCTCGATCGCTGCGGCGAGGGTTGCGCTGGGGGTATCGAGGCCCGCGGCTTCGGCGATGCCGCCGACGATGGTGGCGACGAGATTGGTGCGGGCCTGCTGTTCTTCGAGGCTGGCGCGTTCGCCCGGATCGGCGAAATCGCCGTCACCGTTGAGGTCTTCATCCTCCGGCGCATCGATGGCGTTGAGCAGATTGTTGACGACCACGCTGGCGGCTGCGCCCATGGCCGCGCCGCCACAATCGCCCTGGCCACTGCCGATCGCTCCGGCGCAGCCGGTCAGCGCCTGCAGCGCAGCGCGGGTGGTCTCGCTGGCGGCGGTCTCCCTGCCGCCACTCATCAGGCTGTCGGCAATGGCCTTCACTTCGCTGGTGGCAAGGCTCTGCAGCACATTGACCGCGGTCGCCTGCGCCAGGCCCGCCAGATTGCCGGTCACATCGCCCGAGGCCGCACCGCGCAGCGCAGTCAGCGCGATATTGCCAGCGCCGCCTCCGCCCCAGACAGCGTCGAGCGTATCGGCGTCCGCTTCGAGTTTGGCGATCTCGCGTTCCAGATCGAATGCGGCCTGCGCCGACAGCGGAACGGGCTGGCCATCGGGGCCCAGTTCGTAAGGGGAATAGCCGCCGTCGAGCGCCGCCTGCAGCCTCTCGGCCTCGGCTTCTGCCTCGGCCTGCTCTTCTGCCCGATTGGCGAGAAAGGTTGCGACCTCCTGTGTGAGCAGACTGCCCGCGGCAAAGCCGTTGGCGATCTCGTCGCGCTGGGTGTCGGTGAACTCCTGCGTGAGCGCACCGGTATTGGCGCTGCCGGTGTCGCGGGTGATGGTCGCGGCAAGCTGCTCGCTCGCGGCATCGCCGCTGGTGATGGTGATCGTGCCGGGCGCGATTGCCGAACGGGTAATGCCGTCCTGCGCGCCGTCATCGCCGAGCGAGACCGGTGCGCCGGCTGTCAATTGGCCAAGCGGAGTGGAGAGACCCGGCAGCGAAGCGTTCGCACGGCTCGCGGCGGACTGGTTGCCGTCCTCGTCGCGGCCCGCGCCGGAACCCAGGCTGGCACTAAGGCTCGTCTGGCTGGCGCTCCATTCCTCATAGTTCTCGATATCGGAAGCGGTCAGCGTGCCGGTGGAGAGGGTGTTGCTGGCAGGATCAGCCTCGCTGGCGATCACCCCACCGACGAGATCGGTGTTGCCGGCGACATCGATGGCAAAGCCGCCTTCGCCTGCGTAGATACCCGCTTGCTGCTCGACACTGGCAAACGCGCCGTCCTGCACGCCCCAGCTGGCATCGTCGCTTGCATTCGAGAAAACTACTGACCCGGCTATGCTGAGGGCCTTGCGATCGAGCGTGTCAGGCATTGCGGTCGTCTCGCGTCCCAGATGCGCAGCTCGGTTCGTTGCAGTGGGTCTGAAAAATTCCAAGTGGAGGAGATTCTAATACGATTATGTACATTCAAGCATCTGAGCAAAAACAGATCTCAATGAACCATTTAAACGGTCCAAACTTCTTTGAACATTAAGGCCTAGTTTAGAGGTGACGAAGTATCGCCAGTTCTTCGTCTATTTTTTTACCCATATTTGCCGCATATGTATATGCATTTGTGACACTATTTTTATGCATGCAGCAACTATATCCGAAACCGACTTAACAATATTTCAGTTGCACGCCCGCTCAGCTAACAAAATGTAATTGGGTCATAACTGGAAACATAATTGATAGAAGAACAACCGGCACGGGGGGCTGCGTGGTCAGGTCTTGGCGAGCAAATCGATAACTTTCGGGAGCGCGGGGTCAATCTTCTGACCCCTGAAGGGCGGATCATCCTTTATTTGCTCGAAAACGGCGGTTCACGCGTCAAGGAAGTCATGCTTGCCTCGGCAGTTTCTTACCGCGGGTTTTACTTGTCGCTCGACCGGCTGAAAGAAGCTGGCGTCGTGAAAATGAGCGAAGACGACACCGATCGTCGCGCGCGCATCATCGAGCTCGCTGTCGGCGACTAAGCCTCACCCCTCCTGAGGGGCGCGATCGACAACTCCACCCATGGCTACTGCGAGGTAGCCGCGCCCTTTCTCGAGAAAACGTCCATTATCGAGCGTTCTTCGAGCGGCAGGTAGCTGCTTCTTAACGAAGCAGCTAGGCTCGATGCCACCGCATCATTTCCAGTTCATTATCCGATCGACGCCGCCGCGTGTGACGGCATGGTAGGTCGGACGCGTTTTTCTATAGATGCGGCGCGCAATCGGTTTTCCCCATTCGCCCTCGTCCCAGAGTGTCTGAAAGAGCGGACGCACGAATTTTGCGCGGCCGACACGCGAGAGAAAAGCGTCAGCCTGACCGACGGCAGGCTCATACCGGTTCGCCAGCGCCAGCTCGAGCCAAAGAAAGAGGGTTTCGTTGTTCTGGCTGCGTGACAGCCCCAATGCCTGATCAAGCTGCCTGAGCTGCTGCGCGCTTCGTTCCTTGGGAATATTGTCGAGGAAGCGCATCTGCTCCGCGCTGGTCCATTCCGCATACCCGGCCGGAATCACGCCCGCCGATGCGTATTGCCCGACGGCCGCATCGACATCCGCAAACGCGGCGGGATTGGGCCGGGCCACATTCGATGGCAGGCCCGGCTCGAAGATCCATTCGCGCAGCATCAGCCGGTCCGCCTCGGCCCGGTTGTTGACGAGGTTGGCCATCATGTCGTCGTGGATCATCTGGCTCGTTGCCGGTTCGAACGCATGGTTGTCGAACCACTGGCGCAGCCAGGCGTCGAACCGCTCGCGACCGACAATGCTTTCGACCGTGCGGAGGAAATACGCGCCCTTGTCATAGGCAATGGCACTGCCGATCAGATCGCCATCGTCGCTGTCCTTGTGAAGTGCCGTGCCGGGGGCATCCATGCCGACTTCGGCCAGGGTTTCCTCGATATTGGCAAACGACAGCGCAGCTTCCTGCTCGGCGCGCTCCTTGCCATAGACCGCCTCGACGATCCGGTTCTCGAAATAGGACGTCACGCCTTCGTTCAGCCAGCCGTCGCCCCACACCGCATTTGTCACGAGATTGCCCGACCAGCTATGCGCCAGTTCGTGCGCGACGAGGCCGTTGTTCGAACGGTCGCCTGCGATGAAGGTCGGCGTGAGGAAGGTCATTACCGGGTTTTCCATCCCGCCATAGGGAAAGGACGGCGGCAGCACGATCATGTCGTAGCGGCCCCAGCGATATTCGCCGTACAGTTCTTCGGCCGCATCGATCATCTCTTCGGTATCGGCGACTTCGTTATAGGCGCGCTCCAGCACCGAGGGTTCGGCCCAGACACCGCTGCGCGGACCAATGGCGCGGAAGTCGATGTCGCCCGCCGCGATCGCGATGAGATAGGGCGGCACGGGCTTGTCCATCACGAAGCGGAAAGCCCTCCGCCCGTTGCCGAGGTCTTCCGGTTCGCCCTGCTGCACCCCGCTCATCACCACGTCGAGCGGCTTGGGTGCGGTGATGCGCGCTTCCCAGGTCTGGCGGATGCCCGGGCTGTCCTGCGTCGGAATCCACGTCCGGTTGAGGATCGCCTGCCCCTGGCTGAAGAGATAGGGATGCTTGCCGCCCGCAGTCTGCTCCGGCGTCAGCCATTGCAGCGCAGCCGCATCGGCAGGCGCCATGTACTGGATGCTGACGTTGCGCGCGCCTGCGAGCTGGATGGTCAGCGGCGCACCCTTGCCGCCTTCTTCGACCATGTCGCCGACTTCAAAAGCCAGCTCGCGCCCGGCCCCGTCGGTCACGCGCGAGACCTGCAACCCGTTGCTATCGAGGACCAGCTCTTCCTCGCCCTGATCGGCAAGCACGCGGAGTTTGGCCGTTCCCCCCACTCGCTTCGCAGCGAAATCCAGTGCAAGGTCCAGCGCGACATGCGTAACACGCGCTTCTTGCGGCTGGGCATAGGTCAGGCTGTCGAGCGCGTCGCGACCGGTAAGGATGGGGGAAACCATCGCATCGCCGACCGCCATCGACCCGGAACCTGTCGGCGACGTGGTGCAGGCGGTCGTGGCGAGCAGCAGGGACAGGACGGTGGCAATGCGACGCATGGTGTTCTCCCGGAATATCGTTCGTCCGGGAATGCCCCCGGCACAATTTATACGCGGTGCGTCCTATCGACGATCCCGCATCCGTAATCCAGCCCGTTCCGTGAAATCGTATCCAGCGGCTGGAGTTCGGCGACTGAATCATTCATGATAACGTTAACACAAAAGCTTGGAGAGGCTGTCATGAACCGTATTTCTGCCATCGCATATGCCGCAGGCGTGCTCGCGCTCGGTGCGCCCATCGCCCTGACCGCTCAATCGGCAGAGATGCCGGTATCCGCCCATGGCGCGGTGGGGGAGAGCCGCGAGCTGCTGTTCGCCGACGAGTTCGATAGCGGCAAACTCGACCGCAGCAAATGGGCCGTCATCGGCCCCGATTTCTGGGTCAACAATGAACAGCAGGCCTATGTCGACGATCCCGCAGTCATCGATTTCATCGACGGGATCGAAGGTGCCGATGGCGGCGTTCTGATGCTGCGCCCGGTGTTCAAGCCGGGTGTCGATCCCAACAAGGAGCGCAACGCGCCCTTTGTTTCGGGTCGCATCGAAAGCGCAGGCAAGTTCGATTTCACCCATGGCCGCGCCGAAGCACGCATCCGGATGCCCGCAAATGTCGGCGTGTGGCCCGCCTTCTGGCTGCTGGGCAATGGCAAATGGCCCGGCTCGGGCGAAATCGACATACTCGAATATGTCGGGGAGAAGGACTGGGTGGGCGTCGCGCTCCACGGCCCCGGCTATTCGGGAGAAACGCCGCTGGTGAACAAGTACTTCTTCCCCGAAGGCGTGGATGTGACCCAGTGGCACACCTATGCGGTGGAATGG
>QFNA01000136.1 GCA_003248395.1 Citromicrobium sp. | reverse complement strand
GCACCCGTGCGCCACTAGACCCGAAGGTCTCGTTCGACTTGCATGTGTTAGGCATGCCGCCAGCGTTCGTTCTGAGCCAGGATCAAACTCTCAAGTTTGTGTCACATACTAAACAGACACGGGGAAAACCCCGCCAACCTGCTTGGCATGAGCTTCAAGGAGCCGATACCTGCACTGTCAAACGTAATGGATACGAATGAACATGCATCATCGCAACCAGACTGTGGAGCCTGGAAGGATGTGGCAATCGGCTTGAATTAACCGGTACCCGGAGCCTTGAGGTCCCCGGACCGGGCGCCGTCGCCCACATGTCCCTTCATCAAAAACTAACAATGTCAAAGAGCCGCCGAGACAGTTATAGCGGACAGCTGTTGGTTCCCCGATTTACACCGGGGGAGCCGGCTATCCGTATCTGTTGGCGACCGATGCAGTGGGCGGTGGAAGCCGCCAGCGCCGCGTCGGTGAGGGCCATCTAGGGGTGGTGTTGGATTCGGTCAACGCCTTTTTGCAATTTTATTTCGCCTTTTTTGCAAAATCGCAGAAATCCGCGGGATTCCGCCGACACGCACCAGCGTGCGCCAGCGTTGGCCAGATCGAGAGCGAGGCGGGACTCCGGGTTAAGGCGCCTCTTTTACCGGTTCGATACGGGGAATCGTTGCCTCGAATTCCAGATAGCGTGCCGAATCCGGGCAGCCATGAGACGCGGCCTTCAGTGGTTCTCGCTTTCCGGACGAATCCCCCTTAAGGCGCTGCAACCCATCAAGAGGACCCGGGTCGGATGCCCACCAACACTGCCATTGGCGACACAGAGACTACGCGGCGACCCGCAATCTCGCTCGTCCTGCCGGTCTATAATGGAGAGCGTTACCTCGCAGAGGCGCTCGATTCGATCTTCGCGCAGACCTTCTCCGACTTCGAGCTGATCGCGGTGGACGACTGTTCGACCGATTCGACGCGGGATATCCTCGATGCCTATGCCGCGCGCCATGCAAACATGCGGATCGTTGCAAACGCCGCGAATCGCAAGCTGCCCGGCTCGCTCAATGCCGGGTTTCAGGTTGCAACCGGCGAATGGTTCAGCTGGACGTCCGACGACAACACGCTGGATCCCGCAGCGCTCGAACGTTTGCATGCGACAGCCACACAGGGCGATGCCGACATCGTCTATTCCGATTTCCGGATCATCGACGAAGACGGCACGCTGGTGTCGTCGCATTCTGCCGGCGAACCGGAAAACATCGTGCTCGGCAATATCGTCGGCTGCTGCTTTTTGTACCGGCAGGAGGTCGATGCGGCACTCGGCGGTTATGACGAAGAGTTGTTCGGCGTCGAGGATTACGATTTCTGGATGCGGGCGATGCGGCACGGCTTCCGGTTCGCGCCGCTGCGCGAAGAACTCTACAGCTATCGGCGGCACGAACGCAGCCTGACCGGAACCCGGGCACGCGA
Organism: Citromicrobium sp.; assembly: GCA_003248395.1. Classification (GTDB taxonomy): domain Bacteria; phylum Pseudomonadota; class Alphaproteobacteria; order Sphingomonadales; family Sphingomonadaceae; genus Qipengyuania. The sequence continues at coordinate 2,894 of QFNA01000136.1, read as the reverse complement.
CATCCACCGACTCACCTCACCCATGGTCGAGCGCGCGATTGACGAAATGCCCCCCTCCCCGCGACGGGCGAACGCCTATCTGCAATTGCTGTGTCGCAATCCTTACGAACAGCACTGGCATCTGCTGGGTCGCGCGTTCCGCGATGATCCTCTCACCGTGCTGCGCGGTGCAGGCGGGATCTTGCGCTGGATCCGCTCTACCATGTGGGCGCGGCGCGTCGAGCGCCGGAACGAGAGCGCGGATGGCTCTGCGGGCTAGTTCATGAGCATGTCGTTACGCAGCGCCGCCGTCTGGGCCGCGCTCGCCCAGTATATCGGGTTTGCGCTGCAGTTCGTCGGCAGCGTCATCATCGCGCGTTACTTCCTCGATCCGGCGGAAGTCGGCGTCTTCACGGTCGCCTTCTCGGCGGCCGCGATCATCACCGGCCTGCAGGATTTCGGGATCAACCGATTCATCGTCGGAGCCGAACAGCTCGACGACCGGCTAATCCGTAAGACAACAACCGTCTCGCTCACCGTCGGACTCGGCATTTGCGCCGTCGTGCTCGCGCTGTCGGAGCCGGTGGCGCAATTCTACGGCAATGACGATCTGTTCCTCATCACTGTCGTGATCGGACTATCGTTCCTGTTCATTCCGTTTTCGGTCGTGCCGCTCGCGCTGATGCAGCGCGCAATGGATTTCCGCTCATATGCGCAGGTCGATATCGCGGCCAACTTCCTCAATGTCGCCGTCACGGTGACTGCGGCCTGGGCCGGATATTCCTCCATTTCGCTCGCCTTCGGCGTGTTCGCCTATCAGGCGAGCCGCGCGCTGTTCGCCCGCTTCTGGCATCGCAAGGTGCCCGTGTTCCCCGTGACGTGGCGGGATACATGGCCGATTTTCCGGTATGGTGCGTCGTCGGGCATGCTGTCGTTCACCAGCGGGATCGCCGCGCGCGCACCCGATCTCATCATCGGCAAGATGATCAGCGATTCCGCGCTCGGGCTCTACAGCCGTGCGACAGGCCTTGCGGTCCAGTTCAGGATGCTGGTCGGCGGTCCGATCGCCTCGGTCCTCTATCCTTCGCTCGCCCGGGCGCGCGACCGGGGGGAGCCGTTGGCCGGGCGGTATCTGCGGCTGACCGCCGCCCTGTGTGCGGTCACTTGGGCCGCCATGGCAGGGCTCGCCGCTGCCTCCTATCCGCTGGTGATGACCCTCTATGGCGAACGATGGATCGGCGCCGCGCCGGTACTCGTGTGGGTCGCACTGTCGCAGGTCTTCTTCATCGCAATCCCCATGCAGATCGAAGTCGGCTACATGCTCGGGCGCTGGCGGCGGGTCATCCAACTGACGCTGCTCGATGTCGCCATTTCGCTCGCGCTGCTGTTCCTGGCGGCACCCTATGGCATCGTGGCCGTGGCCATTTCGCGCGTCGTGCATGGCGCGGTCTGGCTCTGCATCAACGCGGTGTTCGTCCAGCGGATGTTGCATTTCCGCTGGAGCGAACTGGCGTGGATCTATGTGAAGACGGCATTGTGTGCGGCGGTTGCCGCCGCGCCGCTCCTGCTCTCCTATGCGTTCTGGATCCCTGCCGAGGACATGTCCTTCCCGGTCCTCGCGGCGCTTTGCGCGGTCGGGGTCGTGCTGTGGGGACTGGGTTTGCGGGCGACCAACCACCCCAGCGCGGCAGACCTCGGCTCGATCGCGCAAGAGCAGCTCGACCGGTTCAGGACGGTGCTGAAGCGGCCACGCGCCTAGCGGCCGAACAGCGCGCAATAAGGCCATTTCCGGTTTCCGCGATTGTCTGCTAGGATTGCCCGCAGCAGGAGGTGCCCGGCTTTGCGCGCATTGTTTCCTCTGTCCCTCGCGATTGCGGCGTGCGCCACGGCGGCGTCTGGCCAGATCGGCGAGCCGTCTCCCGATCCGGCTGTGCCCGATGCCCTCGCCGACATGATCGCACTCGATCGCGACCGCTATGAACGGCTCACCGTGCCGGTGACCGTCGATGGTGCGGGCCCGTTTCGCTTCTTCATCGACACCGGTGCGCAGGCCACGGTCGTGACCGACCGCGTGACCGATGCGCTGGGTTTGCAGGCGAACGGTGCCGCCACCCTCGTCGCCATGGGGTCCAGCCGGATTGTCCAGACGGTGGATATCGACGGGCTCGAATTTGCCGAACGCTCCTTTTCCGGGCTGACCGCACCATTGCTGAAGCGCGCCCATCTCGGCGCGGACGGCATCATCGGCCTCGACAGCCTGCAGGACTTGCGCGTGCTGATCGACTTCACGAACGATCGCATGGCGGTGGAGGATGCGCACGCGCGCGAAGACGGCGAGACCTACGACATTATCGTCCGCGCCAGGCGGCGGTTGGGCCAGATGATCATCACCGATGCCCGGATCGACGGCGTGAAGGTGGCCGTGATCGTCGATACCGGCGCGCAGAACTCGGTCGGCAATGCGGCGCTCTTCCATCGCCTCCGCGGCAGAAAGAAGGGCCGGTTGCCAAGCAAGGGCGCTGCCCCAGACCGATTCCCGGCTAGCGTCCAAGGCCAGGGCAGCGAAATCTCCAGCACCGACGTCAACGGTGTGATCGTCCAGAGCCAGATCTACACCGCCCGCGAGATGAAAATAGGCCCCCTCCGCTTGACCGAGGTGCCGCTCGGTTTTCACGAGAGCCCGGCCTTCACCGCTCTCGGTCTCGACGAACGCCCTGCCCTCATTCTCGGCATGGGAAATCTCCGCGTCTTCGACAGGGTGGCGATCGATTTTTCGACCCGCGAGGTGATGTTCGATTTGCCCGACCAGACGCGGATAAGAGGTTTCATGGATTTCGGCGCGCGCGCAACCCGGATCAGGTCCTGAACTTGTCCCTTCGGGCGATGCGCACCACATAGCGCCCGATGCCACCAGA
>QFNA01000135.1 GCA_003248395.1 Citromicrobium sp. | reverse complement strand
GCAGTTCGGGAAACCTGTCGAGAACGGCGTGAACGAGCCTGCCGAGCGGTGGATTGTCCGGGAGATCGTGGCCCCATGACGTCACATCGACGCCTGTCAGGACGACCTCCCTCGCGCCGCGCTCGATATGTGCGCCGACTTCCCGCAGCACCCCGTCGATGGTGAGCGATCGACTGCGACCCCGACCCTGCGGAATGACGCAAAAGGTGCATGCATGGTCGCAGCCGTTCTGCACGGCGACGAACGCACGCGTGCGCCGCGCCGGCACGGCCGACGTATTTGCGGCTACATTCCAGGCACGGGGGTCGAGCTTTGACGTGTTGGCGATGAGCCCGTCGACTTCGGGCATGGCGCCGAATTGTTCGCGCTCAATCTCGGCTGCGCACCCGGTGACCAGCAGCCTGGCTTCCGGATTGGCCTTGCGCGCGCGCCGGATCGCCTGCCTCGTCTGCCGGACGGCTTCCGACGTGACCGCACAGCTGTTGATGACGACGAGATTGGACTCGCCGGCGAGCATTGCGCGCATGCTTTCGCCTTCGGAAATATTCAACCGACAACCGAGCGAAACGATCTCGGTATTGTTCACGCGAAGTCGCTCCACTCGAAAGTGCCGCGAAAGCTCTCCGTGGCCGGTCCTGACATCGTGACCGTCTCGCCTTCTCGCCAGCCTATCGTCAGACTCCCCCCGGGCAGCACCACCGTGACTTCGTCATCGACCAGGCGCCGTCGCATAGCCGCAATCGCGGTGGCGCATGCGCCCGTGCCGCAAGCGCGAGTCAGACCTGCACCGCGCTCCCAAACGCGCAAGCGAATGCGTTGGCGCGTATCGACAGTCGCCACATTGACGTTGATGCGCTCGGGAAAAAGCGGATCGTATTCAATGTCCGGACCGATGCAGCCCAGATCGACTGCGTCGGGATTCCTCACGAAGAACACGAGGTGCGGGTTGCCGACGTTGACCGCCGATGGTTGGGTTAGATTGTGCCATCCGACCGGCATCGACAGCGTGTCCATGGGATAGGCGAGGGGGATTGCATCCCATTCGAAGCGTGGCTTGCCCATGTCAACCCGGGCACCTCCAGCGAAAGGCATGGCCTCGATGATGCCCCCAGCGGTTTCGATCCGCGAAGCCTCGCCGTGAAGAACCGAAACGGCACGCGTAGCGTTTCCGCACGCTTCGACCTCACCGCCGTCGGCATTGAAAATGCGCATGCGGAAATCTGCATTTAGGCTCGGCTCGAGAAGGATCACTTGATCGCAGCCTATCCCCGTATGCCGATCCGCCAGTGCGATGGCTGTTTCGCGGTCAAACTTGGGGAGGGCATCTTTCCGCGCGTCGAGCACGACGAAGTCGTTGCCGAGACCGTGCATTTTGGTGAAGGGGACGCGCATGATGTCGCGCATCTATGCACTGACGGGGCTAGCGTCCAGTGTCAGCCCGCGCGTTTGCCGGGCCCCCCGAGCGGGCCTAGGGCATCAAGGGCAATCACGTTGGCCCGCTCCGCTGGCTTCAAGCGTCCCGCAGCGGACAGTCGTTCACGGACCAGATTGGCCGGCTCCGGGCGGCCGTAGTGATACCCCTGACCTTTCATGCTGCCCATACGCTTGAGAAGTTCGAGCACTTCGTCGTTCTCGATACCCTCTGCGGTAATGGGCAGTTCGAGGCCATCGCTCATCGCAATAATGGCGTCGACAAGGCGCGCACCGTGCGCTTCCTCGCGCAATTCGGCAATGAAGCTGCGATCGATCTTGAGCCGATCGAACGGCAGGCTGCGCAATTGTGAAAGGCTCGAATAGCCGGTGCCGAAGTCGTCCAGACTGACGTTGACACCCTGGTTGCGCAGGCTGGTAATCATCGAGCGGGCGAGGCCGGTGCTTTCAAGCAGGCAGCTCTCGGTCAGCTCGATCTCGAGCCGGTCGGGCGGGAAGCGATGCTTCACCAGCAATTTCAGAATTTTCTGCGCGAACCACGGATCGCGCATTTGCACCGGCGAGATGTTTACCGACAAGGTCAGCTTCGGATCCCACTCCTTCGCATCGACGAATGCTTGTGCAATCAAGGCTTCGGACAGTTCGCCGATGGCGCCGATTTCCTCGGCAATGGGGATGAAGACATCCGGACCGACAAGGCCGAGTTCGGGTGAATTCCAGCGCGCCAGCATTTCGAAACCGACGAGCTCGCCGGTCTGCAAGTCGATCTGCTGTTCGTAGAAAGGGACGAACTCGCCTTCGCGAACGCCCCTGCGGATGCCCGCTTCGAGCTCGTTGCGATAGCGAAGCTCGTTTTCCATCGAGGATTCGAACCAGTAGAACCCGTTCTTGCCCTGCTTTTTCGCGTGATACATCGCAATATCCGCTTTGTGCATGAGCTCCTGGGCCGGAGTCGAATCGTCCAGCAGCCCGTCGAGATTGAGCGAACTGGCCATGCCGATGGAGATCGTCACTTCGATCGTCTGGTCGTGATAGGTCAGCGGCCTCGAGACTTCATCGATCATCCGCGCGACAGCGGCTTCGACATGCTGCGGGGCTGCGGGGCAGTAGGGCATGTAGCAAACGAATTCGTCACCGCCGAGGCGCGCCAGCATGGCTTCGCTCGGCAGGACGCGCGCTATCCGGCGTGCCGTCGCCAGCAGTACCTGGTCGCCTGCTGCATGGCCGTTGAGGTCGTTGATCTGTTTGAAGTTGTCGAGGTCCACGACAATGATTGCGTAGGCGCGTTCGGCTTCGCATCGTTCATCGAGCTCGACATCTAGCGAGCGCACGAAGTTGCGGCGGTTGGCGCACCCCGTTAAGTGATCCTGATCCGCGATCTTGCGCGCTTCCTCTTCGGAATGTCGAGACTGGTTGAGCTCCTCGTTGATCTGCCGATAGCGGTGCCAGCCAAGCAGGATCAGCGCGATGTTGAGCAGTAATGTCGTCGTGAGAATGGTATCGGGCGCCGAGCCTGCGCCCGTCCATGCGCGCATGATGGCGGGAACTGCGGCGCCCGCCGTACCGACGAAGAGCAGGATAGCGGCGAGGGCAATGCTTCGCTATTCGAGTTCGGTTGCAAAACTTTCCCCTGCCGATGCCGAGGGGACTACGTAACGCAAGGTGTATAAGAAGCGGTTAACCGCGTTGGGCCGGGTGGCCAGCCCGGCTGGCAGCGTTTAGGGCTGCCGGGAAATTTGCAGAAACGACGAGGAGATACTGTTCCGTGGCGCGCTACTGGCTGATGAAATCGGAGCCGTTCGTCTATAGCTGGGATGATCTGGTCGAACAGGGCGAGGGGACATGGGACGGTGTGCGAAATCACCGGGCGAAGAATAATCTGGCCGCCATGCAGCTTGGCGACGAGGCGTTCTTTTACCACTCCCGCGAAGGTCTCGAGATCGTCGGTATCTGCGAGATCAGCGTGGCCGGCATCACCGATCCCACCGATCTGGAAGACAAGTGGGCAGCGGTCAAGGTGAAACCGAAAAAGAAACTGCCCCGGCCGGTCACGCTCAAACAGATCAAGGCCGAACCGAAACTCGCCGAATGCGAGCTCGTCCGCCTGTCACGCCTGTCTGTGGCAGAGATTACGCACGACGAATGGGCTCTGATCTGCCGAATGGGTGGACTCTAGCGCAGCCTACCTTGCCCTGAGCGCGCTGATCGAGGCACCGCTTGCCGCAAGCTGCTCGATATCGATCAAGCAGTGGATGAGCCGCACTCCGCGCATGTCCCTGGCCTCGGTCAAGGCCGACTTGAAATGCTCGGTCGTGTCGACGCGGGCCGACCACGCGCCATAAGCCTTTGCCAAGGCCGCGAAGTCCGGGTTTGACAGGCGCGTTCCGCTGACGCGCGTTTCGCCGGGAAATTCGCGTTCCTGATGCATCCGGATCGTTCCGTAGGCCCCGTTGTCGACGATGATCACCAGCATGTTTGCATCGTGCTGCATCGCCGTCGCGAGTTCCTGCCCGTTCATCAGGAAATCACCGTCCCCCGCCACCGCGACAACCGTCCGCTCGGGAAAACGGAGGCTGGCAGCGACTGCGGCGGGGACGCCATAGCCCATGGCCCCGCAGGTTGGTGCCAGTTGCGAGGGGTAACCTGCGTATCGCCAGTAGCGGTGCCACCAACCCGAAAAATTCCCCGCGCCGTTGCAGATGATCGTATCGGCGGGAAGCGCGTCACGCAGGAACTGCACGCATTGGCCCATATCCAGCGCATGGTCCGCCGGATGCGCCGTGGCCCATTCCTCCCATTCCGCATGGGCCCGGGCCCCGGCATCGAAATCGATCGTCTCGCCTTCGTCCCATAGCGCCGCGCTCTCGGCGAATTCGGCCATGTCGGCGCAAATCGCCAGCGTAGCGGGATAGACGCGGTTGAGTTCGTCGGGATCCGGGTGAACGTGGACCAGCGTTCGTTCACGATCGACAAGCGTCGGCACAGCGTACCCGTCGGTCGTCGCCTCGCCCAGTCTGGCGCCGACCGCCAGGACCAGATCGGCCTGCTTCACGCGTTCGACCAGCCTGGGGTTGGGACCGTAGCCGAGATTGCCGGCGTAGACGCTGCTCGATGGTGCAATCGCATCCTGGCGACGGAAAGCCGTGGCAACCGGAATGCCGAGACGCTCTGCGAAAAGCTGGAAGTACTCGCGCGCCTTGGCATTCCAACCGGCCCCGCCGACGATCGCGATCGGCGAAGCGGCGTCGCCGATCATGGCCATCATCGCCTGCATGGCATCGGGGCAGGGGGCCTGTGCCGGTCGTTCGACCCGGGGCCGCGGCGAGGCGGACGTGTCGTGGCTGAGCATGTCTTCGGGTAAAGCGAGTACGACGGGTCCGGGGCGACCGGAGATTGCGGTGGCATAGGCGCGCGCGACATATTCGGGGATGCGGTCGGCCGAATCGATCCGCGCGGCCCATTTGCAGACGGGGCCGAAAAACGCGGCGAAGTCGATTTCCTGGAAGCCCTCGCGGTCTCGCATGCCGCTGTCCACATCGCCGACGAACAGGATCATCGGCTGCGAATCCTGCATCGCGATATGGACGCCGATGCTGGCATTGGTGGCGCCGGGGCCGCGTGTGACGAAGGCAATCCCGGGCCGGCCGGTCATTGCACCGTCGGCGCAGGCCATCATCGCGACCCCCCCTTCCTGTCGGCAGGTGACGAGATCGATGGCGTCCTGGCCGGCGAGTGCATCGAGCACCTGGAGGAAGCTTTCGCCGGGCACGGTGAAAATCCGGTCGCATCCCTGTTCGGCAAGGCAATCGACGAGGAGACGGGCGGCGGCGGGAGTCGGGCGCTGGGTCATGCGGGCGGGACTATCCCGCTTGCCACAGCGGCGCAATCCGGCGCGCCAGATGTCCGGTTTTTCCTCAACCTGTCAGACCGATGTCCCGCGACGCGACAGGATGATTTTTCGATCGAGGAATGGTTAAAAATCGGTTAACACCGCGACATGAGACGCGCACTTGTCCTCAATACCGAGTCCGCCCGGCACTGGATGCGGGCGATGATCCCGCAGCGTCGCGGTGCATTTTGCGACGACCCCGCCAACGATATCGGGGCGGATGTCATCGACTGGAAACTGACCGCGTCGGACGTGCGCGGGGTGGCGACGACCTACTTCGCGACCTTCGCCGCAGTGCTTGCGTTTATCGTTTAGGCGCCAACTTCCGCTGCTGCCGCGGCGTTTTCTGCATCGACCAGCCTCTTGCCGAGCCAGGCAGAGAACAGGCACATCGCCGCGCAAAGCAGGATCTGTTCGGTGATCGGGACATCCGCTGCGCTCAATCCCATTGCCAGCAGCGATCCGCCGACCATCGCACCCGAATTCACGATGTTGTTGGCCGCGATGGTGCGCGAGGCCTTGTCCGGCGACACGCGCGTGGTGAGGAACGCGTAGAGCGGCACCACGAACATGCCGCCCGCCACCGATATGCCGAGCAGGCAGAGAAGCAGCACCGCCGCCATCGGCCAGGCGATGAATTCGCTGACGCTGAGCAGGTCGGTCGGCTGGTCCGCCTCCCACATCTTGGCGACCACGTAGAACGCCACCACGAACAGACCCATCACGATGACCGACACCGGCGAGTAACGCGCCGACACCATGCCCTTCAGCAGCGCATTCACCGCGACCGAACCGATGGCCACGCCGACGGAAAACACGACGAGGAAGAGACTGGCGACTTCCGGACTGGCCATGATCGTGTTCTTGGCCAGCGGCGGAAACTGGATGAACAGGACGGCGCCGATAGTCCAAAAGAAGCTGATCGCAAGGATCGCGTAATAGACTTCGCGGTTGTGCATCGTGTCGCGCACCAGCTTTACCGAGGCGCGCAGCAGGTGCCAGTCGAGCTTTTCGATCTCTCCCATTGGCGGGGCAGGCGGCACCTGCCGACTGACGAAATAGCCGATGATCGAAATCACGATGATGCCGATGGCCGCCCAACCGGTATGCTCGACGGCGATGAAACCCGCGAGGATGGTGCCCGCAAGAATGGCGATATAGGTGCCGGCCTCTACCAGGCCTGTTCCGGCAAGCAGCTCGTCCTTTTCCAGATGCTGCGGCAAAATGGCGTATTTGATCGGGCCGAGGAACGTCGATTGCACCCCCGTCAGCAAGAGCGCGAGCAGCAGCAGCGGGATCGCAAGCGTGTGGACCCCGATGCCCTTCCACGCGAGATAAAGCCCCGCCGCGCCGATCACCATCAAGCCGATTTCGCAGGCCTTGACGGTGCGGATGATCCTGGCCTTGTCGCGCATGTCGGCCAGCTGCCCTGCCAGCGCCGACAGGATGAAGAATGGCAGGATGAACAGGCCCGATGCCAGCCCGCTGAAGGTCGCCTCCGTACTTTCGTCGTTATAGACTGCGTACACGACGAACAGGACCATCGTGGTCTTGTACAGATTGTCGTTGAAGGCGTTGAAAAGCTGGGTGACGAAGAGCGGCAGGAACCGTCTCGTGCGCAGCAGATGCGTCGAAGTAAGCATGATCCCCCGGGAACGGCCCCGTCTCTCCCGCCCCTCTAGGGCGCAATCGCGGTGGCGGACAAGCACAAACACCGACTTTTGCGGTGAGCCGTAAGCCGCTAGGGCAAGGGCGATGCTCAATCTGCCCAACATCCTGACGCTGTCGCGCATCGCCGCGATTCCGCTGCTGGCGTATTTTCTGTGGTGGCCGGGCTGGGAAGCAGGCTATTTGCTCGCTTTCGCGCTGTACTGCCTGATGGGCATCACCGACTATTTCGACGGCTATCTCGCGCGGACCAGCGGCACCGTCTCGAAGCTCGGCATTTTTCTCGATCCCATTGCGGACAAGATCATGGTCGCGGCCGTCATCCGTGGTGGCGGGGCTGATCATCCTGATGCGCGAGATCGCGGTATCGGGCCTGCGCGAATTCCTCGGCCCGCTGCAGGTCTCGGTGCCCGTCAGCCGGCTGGCGAAATGGAAGACGACGTTCCAGATGGTCGCGCTCGGATCGCTTATCCTCGGGCAGGGGCTTCCGCGCTGGACCATGATGATCGGCGAGATCGAGGCGAATGTGCCGCATACCGTCGGCCTCGCCACGCTGTGGGCGGCCGCGGTGCTGACCGTTGTCACCGGATGGGATTACCTGCGCGTCGGCCTCAAGCACATGGACTGACCGGTTGACACCGACCGGGGGTTTTTTAAGAACTTCCTCCGGTCAGTTTCTCTCTTCTTACCAGAGGTTTGCCCGGAATTTGGCGTGGACGGGTGTCTCCTTCCGCACCCTGCTGCGAGCGGGGAAAGTTCACGCAAAGTTCACTCGAAATCGGCGCTTGGATGACGCGCGCCGGAAGCCTTTGCAGCGCTGCAGATGCATCGCGTCGCTTGGTGGGTAACGCGCTCGATCGACAATATGAATGAGCCGCCCGCTCCTTATTCAACTGTGCCGGTGTAGGAAAATCCTTTGTGATCGTCAGCGAAGGGCGAGAGTGAGTGTCCGTTAAAGCTAAATTCCAAGGGGGGGACAGCGGACTGGAGGGTACCAAGGCGACAAATCCGGGGAACCGTCCCGACTGTGCCAGAAGAAAAGCACCACCCCGGATCAAGTCCGGGGTGACGGTAAGGTCTGACATGGGGTGGTTAGCTGTCTCTTCCTTTCCCGCATCCCAGCTTAAGCCCTCCCGTCATCCCAGCGAAAGCTGGGATCGCTCACGGCATCGCGAGATGCTGG
>QFNA01000134.1 GCA_003248395.1 Citromicrobium sp. | reverse complement strand
CCCATCAGGACCTGCTGCACCAGCACCTGCCACGGCTTGCCCGCCCGCGCCGAGCGTTTCATGCCATCGGCCAGCCACGCCTGCTGCGCCGCGCCGAGCAATTCGCGGCGGCGATCGCGATAGTCGCCTTCGCGGAAGGCGGTCAGCGCCGCCATCGCATCTTCGGGGGTGGTCTTGCCCGCCATGATCTGGCCGTAGGAGAATTGTTCCGCCCGCGCGGTCAGCCGCGTTTCCAGCCGGAACAGCGTCGCCAGATCGCCGATCTCGTAAGCCGCCCAGGGTTCGTCCGAAACGGGCATCCATTCGCGATAGGCCTTGATCGCCGCCGCCTTGCGCACCGACCATTGCCCTTCGTTTTCGGGCTGGTGGTTCTGCGCCCCGTCTTTCCAGCTGTCGTTGGTGCTTTCGTGATCGTCCCAGCCCGAAATCATCGGATAGAGCTGGTGCAGGCGGCGCAAATCCGCGTCGCTGCGATAGAGGGCAAAGCGGGCGCGATAATCGGCGAGGCTGACGATTTCACTGTCGGGGAGCAACAGCCCGCGCCCCGCCGTGGCCTGATCGCGCGAAGGATAGGTTTCCGGCCCGTATTCGTAGAAATAGTCGCCGAGATGCAGGGTGCAGTCGAACGCGTTGGCCTCGGCTGCATGGGCATAGGCGTTGAACCAGCCGAAGCCGATGTTGGAACAGGAGAACACCGCCATGCGAAACCGCTGCGTCGACCCCTCTGGCAGTGTGCGCGTGCGGCCGGTGTCCGACATCGACCCGTCGGGCGCGACGAAGCGGAAATAGTACCAGCGCGCCGGTTCGAGACCCTGCACCGTCACCTTGCAGCACCAGTCGTTCGCCGCGCTGGCCTGGCCCGGACCTTCGGCCACGATGCGGGTGAAATCGGCGCTGTCCGACAGTTCGCAGGTCAGCGGCGTGTCCTGACCGGCCACGAAGCGGGTCCACAGCAGCACGCCCGTGGCTGCCGGTTCGCCGCTCGCGACGCCATGCGTAAATCCGGCACGCGTCTGCTGCGCCGCCAGCGGCATGCCGGCGAGACCGGCGCCGAGCACGCCGGTTTTCAGCAATCTGCGCCGGTCGAGCGCGGGCATGGCGGTGCGGGCAGGTGGTTCGGTGGCGTCGATCATGGTGTTTCCCTTCGCGCGCCCTGTCGCACCGGTCAATGACCGTATGGCGACAGTCGGTCGAGAAGGATGGTGGCGGACGAATACCGCCATTTGGAAAGCGTCCTTGACAAACTCCTCGTCGTATGACAAACACCCTTTACATTGTGAAAAGGATACTTGCCATGACATCGAAACACGTCGCGCTGGCGCTGGCTGCGCTGGTCCTCATCGTCGCGCTGCTCGCGATCGCCGACATCGTTCCGGCCGTCTATGCGCAATATGCGCCGCTCGCGGCCTTTGCCGTGCTGCCGTGGGCCGCCCGGCGCAAGGACCGCGACTGCCCGACCTGCCCGCGGGACATCTGAACATGGCCGGTCGCAAACATCCCGCCATCCGGCGCTACGTCCGGCGCTTTCTCCCGATCACGGCGCTCTACATCGCGTCGATCCTGCTCGCGAGCTGGCTCATTCCCGACGACGCGCCGGCAACGCCGCTGGTGATCGCACTGGCCATCCTCCCCGGCCTGAGCGTCGTCGGCTGGATCTGGGCGATGGGCCGCCTGCTGGTCGAACTGGACGACGAATTCCTGCGCATGCTCGAAGTGCGCAAGATGGTCGTCGCCACGGGGATCACGCTTGCCGTGACCAGCGTGTGGGGCATTCTGGAACTCTATACACCCGACGTCCCGAGGCTGCCGGTGTTCTTCGTCTTTCCGGTCTGGTGCGCGGGCCTTGCGCTGGGCCAGCTCGTGAACCGCTCCGCCTACGACCCCGGGAGCGACGAGTCGTGAACAACCGCCTCAAGGTGCTCCGCGCCGAACGCAGCTGGAGCCAGCAGCACCTGGCCGACCGGCTCGAGGTGAGCCGGCAGTCGGTCAATGCGATCGAGACCGGGCGCTATGACCCTTCGCTCCCGCTGGCCTTCAAGATCGCCGACGTGTTCGAACTGGCCATCGAGGATATCTTCATCAGGGACGCATAATAATGTTCATCAGAGCCATCGCCATCGCGCTTGCCGCCTTCGCCGCACTGCTTTCCTTCGGTCCGGCGCATGCCGCGCCCGATATCGCCTGCACCCGTTACGAACCGGTCGGCACGGGGCCCGATGTCATCCTCGTCCCGGGACTGGGGTCGTCGCCCGCAGTGTGGGACGGCACGATCGCTGCACTGTCGGACCGGTTCCGTCTCCACCGCGTCGCGGTACCCGGTTTTGCCGGAGAGCCGCCCGAGGAGGACATCGACGAGAGCCTGCCACAGGACATCCCCTCGCGGACGGCGCAAACCATAGCCGATTACATCGCCTGCCGCGGGCTCGACCGCCCCGCCATCGTCGGCCATTCGATGGGCGGCCTGACCGGGCTGATCGTCGCCAGCGAGCATCCGGACAGCATCGGCCGGCTGGTCGTCATCGACGCGCTGCCGTTCTACCCGCTGATCTTCGACCCCGCCGCCACCGAGCATAGCGTTGCACCGCAGGCCGCAACCTTCGCGCAGACCATCCGCAGCGCCGACGATGCAAGCTTCGCGCAGATGCAGATGCGTGCCGCGGCATCGCTGGCCCAGTCGCCCGACCATGCGGCAATGATCGCCGACTGGACACTGGCAAGCGACCGCGAGACCTTTGCCAGCGCCATGCAATCGGTGATGACGAGCGACCTGCGCCCCGCCCTGCCGGGCATCGCCATTCCCGTGACCATTGTGTACGCCACCAATCACGTCGCGACGCCCGATCGGGCCAAGACACTATACGAGGGCGCCTATTCTTCGCTGCCCGATGTAAAATTCGTCCCGATCGCCGACAGTTATCATTTTACCATGCTCGACCAGCCCGAAACGACCATTCGCGCAATCGAGGATGCATTGAAGGCCAAGTAAAACGCGTGTCAGGCACAGCTATTGCTTGACTTCGCAGGCGGGCGCCCCGACTGTCGCCGCTATTGGGGCGAAACGATCAGGTGGGCGGGGTCGCGAATTCAATGGATAATCAGGACACCGGGGCCGAAAGCGCCTTCGGCTTCGACGGCAATTGGCAGGATTTCGCGAAAATCGCGCTGCCCAACCTGCTGCTGACTATCGTCACGCTGGGAATCTACCGGTTCTGGGCGACGACGCGCGAGCGCAAGTATCTCTGGTCGCACAGCCGCTTCGTCGACGAGCGGCTCGAATGGACGGGGACGGGGAAGGAGCTGTTCATCGGCTTCCTGCTGGTGGTGGCGCTGTTCGCGATTCCGGCGTTCGTGCTGAACTTCGTCGCGCAGTCGCTGATCGCGCGCGGGTACGAGGGGCTGGGTATCGCGCTCGGCGTGTTGCCGCTGCTGATCATCTTCTATCTTACCGGCGTCGCGCAGTTCCGTGCGCTGCGATACCGCCTGTCGCGCACGCGCTGGCGCGGGATCCGGGGCGGCAGCGACGACCAGGGGCTGGTCTACGGCTGGTCCTATGCGTGGAAGACGCTGGTCGGTTACCTGCCCTTCGGCCTGATGGTGCCGTGGTCGATGACCAGCCTGTGGAACGAGCGCTGGAGCAGCATGAGCTTCGGGCCGCACAAGTTCGAGGCCTATGCCGATTCGGCGAATGTCTTTGCCCGGTTCCTGCTGTTCTACCTGTCGCCGATCATCCTGTTTTTCGGCAGCCTGCTCACCGCGGCCATGGGCGGGCTGGCGGGCTATGGGATGGGCGGGGAAGAGGGGGCGGCGATCGGGGCGATGGTCACGACGCTGATCGCGCTGTTCCTGTTCTTCTATCTCGGCCTCGGCCTGATTGCGGTCGCGTATTATGCGAAGTTCTACCGCGAGGCCGTCGGGGCGACGCGCTGGCACGATCTCGAGTTCGCGTTCGGGGCCTCGACGATGGAATGGATCAAGCTGATCGTGATCGATGCCCTGCTGGTCGTCGGCACGCTGGGGATCGGCATCGTTTTCCTGTCCTACCGGCACTGGAAATTCTTCATGACCCACATGGAGGCGAGCGGCGAAATCCTGCTCGACGAGCTGACCCAGTCGACCACGCGCATGGCAGGGCATGGCGAGGGGCTGCTCGACGCCTTCGACATGGGGGCGATCTGAGATGATCGACGAGGCCATCCGCTCTCCGGCGCAGTGGTACGACGGCATCAGCGCCGTCCGCCATGCCGGGACCGCATTCTGGGACGACGAGGGCTTTGTCGTGCTGCGCGATCACGTCGCAGACATTCGCGTGCCGATTGGCGAACTCAGTTTCGGCGAGCAGCGGCACGGCGAGCGGGTCTACAAGCGCGAGGGGCTGGCCGGATTTCGCATCGTCCTGCCCGACGACCTGCCGCCGGGCATCGAACGCCATTTGCCCACGCCGGTCAAATACGG
>QFNA01000012.1 GCA_003248395.1 Citromicrobium sp. | reverse complement strand
CGTAAGCCGAAACCGCGTTGTCGAGGATCGTCGCTGCTTCCGGGGTGATGTTGGCTTCATCCCAGTTGAAGAAGACGATGTACGGGCCCGAAGCACAAGGCGTCGGCGGCGGAGGCGGCGGAGGCGGCGGAGGCGGGGGAGGCGGCGGAGGCGGCGGCGGAGGCGGCGGCGGT
This sequence comes from Citromicrobium sp., assembly GCA_003248395.1. Taxonomy (GTDB): domain Bacteria; phylum Pseudomonadota; class Alphaproteobacteria; order Sphingomonadales; family Sphingomonadaceae; genus Qipengyuania. The sequence goes on along the minus strand of QFNA01000012.1, from coordinate 25,282 downwards.
GGAGGTGTCGGCGCCCCGAAATTATAGGTCAGCGTACCCATCAGCGAGTGCGTGCGCAGCTTGCCGTCCATGGCACGACCACCGAGGTCCACCAGCTCGACGTTCTCGGCGGTGAACATGCGATAGCGCAGGCCGACGTCGACATTGTCGCTCAGCGGTGCGTTGACACCGGCAAGGATCTGCCATGCGAAGTCGGTGCTGCTGTCATCAATCGACGGATCGCCAAGCGTGGCGATGCGCGTTTCGACGTTCGTGCGCGCAATACCGGCACCGGCACCGACATAGCCCTGCAGGCCGTCATCGGGCCCGAAATCGAACAAGCCGTTGAGCATGAAGCTCAGCGCGTCGACCTTACCGCTGGCATCGAATGTGCCGCTGCCCGAATTGAAGTTGCCGCCATTGAAAAGGCCAGCCGGACCGACGATTGCTTCATCGACGTCTGCCTGACGATAGCTTGCTTCGGCTTCGAGACGGAATGCACCGAAATCGTAACCGACGAAGGCACCACCGTCGAAACCGTAATCGGTGCCGACCGAGACGGTATCAACCGTTTCGTCGTTCTCGTCGACGAAATCGATATCCATGTCTTCGACCAGCATAGGACCGAATTCACCGCCGATGTACCAGGAATTGTCGCGCGCGAGCGCGGGTGTCGAAGCAATGACGGCAGCAGCCGAAATGCCCCAGAGTGTCTTAGAAAGTCTCATAGTTCTTCCCGTTTTTCGCACGATCCCACATAAAGATCACGCATTTGTGAACCTTCGGCAATAACTGCCGTCCCCGTAACCCTGTAGTCCGGAATTGGTTCCGAGAGCAATTAGGAAGTTGTCCGGCTTTTCTTTACTTCCAGATACGCCCCGTTTCGTAATCGAAAAAATCGCCTGAAATACATGCACTCAGTGGCCAAGCTGGCAAATTCCAGACAGTTTTGGCTGGCATCTGACACCGGCGAACGCGACCGAACTTCCATTTACTGTTGCAGAAAAGGCACGCGGTGTCGGTTGAGAAGCTGTTCGCTCACTCGCGGAATGCCCGTTGAGACACCCTGTTGATCGGCCGCAATAGATAGTCGAGAACAGAGCGCTGTTCGCCAATTTGAAGAACCTCGGCCTCCAGACGGACCACTCTCGCGCGCAATTTCTTCCTACGGGGGAAGTTGTTGGTCAGGCTGTAGGCAGTCTCCGTCTGTTTGAGTGCCAGAATGGGAGCGGCGGCTTCAACCTCCTCACCCTTTCGAACAAATATGCCTTCGATGTTACGTCCTTCAAGATAGGATACAACCTGACGCTGCGACAACGGTATGACCGGTCCCTGCCCGCGATCGACCATACGTCCATTTGTCTATCCTCCACTCCGTCAATCGGCGATCCATGGCTCGTTCTGTACACGGATCATGGCTTCGATCCTGTTTCGTACATTTAGCTTCGCAAGAACCGAGGACACATGATGTTCGATTGTCCTTGAAGAACAGGACAATTGCGTTGCGATCTCCTTGTTGGTCGCGCCCGCGACGATCCTGCTCAACACTTCTTGCTCCCTTCTCGTCAGCCCGAGAGGGTGCGTACGTGCGGCCCGATAGGGGCCTCGTCTGGCACGCGGCATTTCGCCTCTGACGCCCAGGGAAGAGGCCAACTGCCGTGCTTTGTTTTCGGCAGCGGACGCTCCGATAGGCGTGAGCAGCTTCAGCGCCTTCGCGAGGCGCGAGGCGGGCTTGCGCCTGGCCGTCGCCATGTAGGAGCAAGCGGCAGAATATGGCGAGCCTATTTCGAGCCAGAGAGAGGCCGCGTGCTCGCCTTCACCGGCAAGCTCAGCGGCAAAAGGTTCGGGAATTCTGCGCGTCGATGAAATGCCCGGATCGTGCCCGGTGCGCTGCGCCCAGAGAATGTATTCACCTTCATGCCAAGGGTTGAATAGAGAGCGATCGATTTCGGCAAGATGCTGGATCTGTTCGCGAGCCAGCTTTGGCAGTTCATTGAGCCAGGCATATTCGACAAGCGCGAGGCGCATGGGAACGATGTACTGTTTTTCTTCAGTTCCGAGCGCCTGTTCGAGAGCCTCCATCAGCGCTGAGCGAGCATCAGCTTGCCCCGCGCGCATCTTGACTTTCGCCAAGGCAGTGCGCGCCGGTAGTTTCATCAGAAGCGTCAGGCGATCCAGCGTCAGCACGCCCTGGGCGATCTTCTCCGCATCCGCCAAACGTCCTTGCTCCAAGCGCAATTGGGCGAGCACGCCGACGAGGTAGTGCGTCCATGCATCGAGATCATGCCGCGTGTCGAATGCGATCCCTTCGTTGATGGTGCGCTCGGCCCGATCGAAACGTCGAAAATCGAGATAATAGCACCCGAGGTTTGTGAATACGCGCGCCGCATGTTCGTGAAATCCGTGTCTGGTCGCCAGGGAGAGACTTTCCTCCAGCATCTCGACGCCCTCTATGTCGTCGGAATAGGCTTTCGCCGTTCCGACATTGTTGAGTGCGTGAATCCTTGTTTCGACATCGCCCACGTCTCGGGCGAGCGTCAGCGCCCGTTCGCCCCACTCGATCGCATCCCCCATGCGATCGTTCAGCATGTGCAGTTGCGACCGGAAGCTATAAGCCATCGCGCGCTCTGCCGACGGAGGCGCCTCCTCAAGTGTTCTTACGGCCTCGTTCCAGCGCAAATTGTCGCCGATCCTGCTCGGACGGTCCAAGGCTCGCCATAGGGTGATCGCATGACGGCGCGCCTCGATCACATCGTCGTCGATCCGCAAGGCCAGACCGGCTTCATAGGCCCAACTTTCATACAACTCGGCTGCCAGCTCCGGCTCGGCTTCGTCAACGAAGCGCAGCGCGGCTTCGAAATGCAAGGCCGCCTCGCGGTGCGCTCCGAGCGCTGCCGCTCGTCGGCCCGCGCGAGGAGCAAGTTGGAGGACCTTCGCACCATCGAGCGCTCCGGCGGCATGGTGAACAAGCAGATCGAGCGAAGGGTCCGCACTATCCTCCAAGGCGCCCAACACACGTTCATGCACTGCCTGCAGTTGAACCGAACTTAGCCGAGACATGGTCGCCAGACGCGCCAGTTCGTGGCGGAAGCGAAGCTTTCCCGGTGCTTCGTCCACCAGCAGCCCGCGCTCGATGCAGGTCATCGCGAGCGCATCGCCTGCTGAACCGAACAGGTCGGAAGCCAGCTCGAGGGTGAACGCAGCAGGCACGACGCTCATCGTCTCGAGGAATGATCGCTCATCGTCCTGGAGCCGGTTCAGGCGCGTATTCACCGAATCGCGAACCGAAACGGGAACATCCTCGTCGCCAGCCTCATGAGCAGCGAGAAGCTCCGTGACGAAAAAGGGATTCCCGCCTGTGATTTCCAGAAGTTTGTCCGGTTTGTAGAGTCCCTGGACATCGATTGAGGCTACGCCATTGCGGGTCAGGCGTCGCAGCGGCATGCGGCGAAGATGCGTTTCCGGAATGTCGCCAATGACTTGCTGCAGCGGATGCGTATCAATGATCTCGTCATCACGATAGCTGAGGACGATGACGGCATTTAGCATCGCAATGCGGCGCCCAAGGAACTTCAGGAGATCCAGCGTGGCATGGTCGGCCCAATGCACGTCCTCGAAAATCAGTAGTTTGGTGATCTGACAGTCCCTGAGATGGTGGAGTAACCCATCGAAGACGTCAGTCGATTTGAATTCTCCCGCCATTAGACTCCGGATGTCACCGCCCAACGCGTCGGACATATCGAGCAACGGCCCCAGGGCGCGCGGCGTGAAGAGTTGCTCACAGCCACCCCAGGCAATCTGGAAGTCACCCGCAACGCTTTGCTGAAATTCCTGGAGCAGGCTCGTCTTGCCGATTCCCGCCTCGCCACTGACGAGGATCATTGTCCCGCGACCGGATCTGGCGCTTTTCGCCCATGTCATCATCCGCTGCAAACAACTGTCGCGCTCGACAAGCATGATGCCCCCCCTTTCTCGATCTCCAGACTGCGATCGACTGCTTGAGGTGTGAAGGCTGCGTACGCGGCAGCGCCACCCCATAGACTGCAGGATAAGGAAAGCCGCTCTTCAGACAACGGCAGGTACAAAATTGTCAAAAATAGGTAGCCGCCGAAATATGGGTAGCGGCCCCGATGCGCTGCTCTGCTCCTTCGCATATCTCAGCATGGAGCGCGGTTCACTTAGCTTCTGGAAAGATGCGAAGAGTGAGGTGACTCGTCGAACCCTTGAAGGTCGGGAGGTCTTTGAAGTGCCGGTTTCCTCGCCGAAACTGTGAGCAGTGAATGCCCCCGCCACCCGCGCCGGCAATGTCTCATCGGAGCTTGGAAAATGCATCACAAGAAACTCTCCGCCATCCTCGCATTCTCTGCATGCGCGGCGGCATCCGGAGCGCAGGCCCAGTTTCTCGACGGTCTGCTGAAGCGCGCCGAAAGAGCCGTAACTAGCGAGGTTGAAGCCAAGATCGATCGCGAGACGCGACGTGTCACGCGCTGCGTGATGGGCGATGAACGATGCATCCAGGCGGCGGAGCGCAAGGGCGATACGGTCGAGTTTCTGCCCACAAATCAAGGTGGCACTTCCGCGCCGGGGCAATCCGCCGAGAACGCCGAACTACCCCTAGTCCATTTACCGCTAAACGGTTCGGTCGAGAACCTCGGCACTGCCGGCGCGGCTTCGCTCTATGTTCCGGCCGGCGCCAACCAACCCTTCTATATTCAGGGTGAAGAAGGGCAGGCGTTATCCTTCGGTCTAGGCGGCGCAGTGACGATACCCTACGAGTTCGATCAGCAGGCGAATCCCCGCGCGACGGTGACGATGTGGGTCCGCGTCAATGCAGACAGCACCTCGGAACGCGAACTCTTCTCGCTCGGCCTCGGTAGCGGGTTGCTGGTCACGCTGACCGGCAAGCGTTCAATCAACCTGCGTAGTGGCTCGCAGGTAACCCACCCGCGACCCTTTCCCATCAGGCAATGGGTGTTCGTCGCCGCCACTGTCGACACGAATACCGGCACTTTCCGCATTCAGCAGGACGACGATGTTCATCAGGCGACCGCTGGCGAGGGCCGCAAGATCGAATCCCTCCCGGCGAGGCAGGGCCCAGGAGCAGGGCGGCATCACATCTTCGTAGGTGCCGACGATTTCAACAGCGCCGGGTACGAGAAGCGCTACGTCGCGCTGGACGATGTGCGGCTTTACAATGCCGCGCTGACACCCGCCCAGATCGACGCAATACGCCGCAACACGGCGGATACTGCGCGCTAATTCAAAGGAAAGCGAGGATCGATATGCTATGCACACGAGCACTTCTGGCGACTGTCGGCGCGGGATGTCTGGCGCTAGGCTCACCTCCTGCTCAAGCCGACGATCAGGCTTCCGCGATCGTCGAACGGATGCTCGCGCAAAAGGCTGACGTAGTGCGCCAGGCGGAGACATATATCGTCAGCGAACAGCACGATATGGGAACGACGCAATATTCGCGGCCCACGATCCAGCCAGTTATGCTCTATTCTTCGGTCTGCAATCCCGATCGCTACAATTTTGCGGTGCCGGCGGATGGCGACGACTACAACACCAGGCGACCGCTGCGCCTTCGCTGCCAGGGGCAGCCAGACTCGCTCGGCCATTCGCTCGTTCGTCCCAAGGAAGTCGAGTACATGTTGCTGGAAGATCAATACGCGATCGAACGCGAAACGGCTATGAAGATGTTTCCACTAATGCTTTCGGCATTGTCCGGAGCCGCTGGGGCACTATCCCTTGGCGATGTTCAGGACTCGTTGGGAATTCCTGTCGTCTCTGGCGTGCTTTCCCCTCTTCGCGATCATTTCAGTTTATCTGATCTCAGACGCGATATCGATAATGCCATCCAGGAACGAAAGGACCTGCTCGAATTCGGACGGGTCGCCAACGTTCTTGGTGAAATTACCGTAGATGGCCGTCCGGCTTGGGCGCTGGTCGCCCGCGATCTCAATCGCAAGCAAGTGACCGAAGAGGGCACATTTACTATCACGGGCGTCGGACTGGCGGTCGACAAGACCCGGCATGTCCAACTGGCAATGTTCGTTGAGGGTACTTCGGAGCAGGGTAACAAGGGAAAGCCACAGCGATTCTGGATTTCGCGCCAGGACAGGGATTATCGGCCCATCGAAGGCACCACAGCCTTGATCCCGTTCAAGACGATCATGGCCCTGAGCCTCAAGCTCGAAGACGAAAAAAGTCAGCGCGAGATGCGCGAGGCAAAGGCGGAACTCGATAAGGCGCGCGCGCAGCTCAAGGAAATGCGATCCCAAATCGCAAGGGCTCAAAAATCGATGGATGCAGCACAGTCCGGGCTTGCTGCCCTCGGACTTGGCGGAATGCTAGGCAACCAGATGGAAGCATTGGAAAAGAAGGTCGAGATGTTCGAGGGAATGGGTCTGGCCAATGCAACCGATGCCCGCAACTCCGCGCTGCGCAACCTCGAAATCAAGACGCTCACTGCCGCCCAGATGCAAGAAGTCCTCAATGGCGAAGGTGCCGGGGACACCCGCACGCTCGCCTACGCGCGCAAGGGCGGCCTGCTCGAATATCTTGCTGCGCTACAGGGGGGACAAGCGGACCGCGAAGGGCTCAAGCGCGAGTTCGAACAATGGCAGGCCCGGAAACGCGCAAGCGAAACGACTGACCAGGTCGCCGCCAGCGCCCGCGAACGTGCGCGCCAAGAAGAGCTGGACGAGTTACGCAAAGAGCAAAGCCAATGACTGGCAAGCACTCGACTAACGGCTGTCATAAAGACCATCGCGGTGATATGAAGCAAGGAGAATCCGGCCTTCCCCGTTAGCCCGAAACGCCACAAATCCGCTAATCCTGCAACGCCGCCTCATGCCGCCATTCCCCGGGGGACATGCCGAAGCGGCGTTTGAATGCCCTGCCGAACGCCGACAGATCGCCATAGCCCGATCGAATGGCGACGTCTCCAATATCGAGGGAATGGTCGCGCAAGAGCGAGCGGCTGTGATTGAGCCGACAATTGCGAATTTCCTCTGCAACCGTGAGGCCGCGCCACTCGAACATCCGGTAAAGCGTTGCGCGCGAACATCCGATCGCCCGCGAGATGGTTTCAGAAGTCAGTGCCGGGCTTTCGACATGCGTCTCGATGAAATGGCAGGCGCTGGCGAACAGCGCGTCGCCATGCTCGTCCTGTTCAGGATGTGGATCAAGACTGTCGAGATATGTGAGCGCCAGGCCGCTCAACAGTCGCATTGCCGCGGCAGCCTCCTCGCCGTTCATTTTCGGCCCATGGCGCGATAATGCGGCAAGCTGGTCGATCAGCAAGTGACCCAGCGGCGTGGCAGGCAGCGCCCTGAGCGCCGCCGAACCTTCGATGGGATTGCGGCCCATGGCGCGATAGACGGCCGCGCGGGGCAAGGTCACATGCACGGCGCGATAGCTCTGTTCGGAGTAGGTTTCCGCCCGCCGATGCGTATCGTGCAGCAGCAGGCCGCCGCCCGCTTCCAGCCATAACCGTTCGTCCTTTCCCTGGATGAAGCCGAAACTGCCCTGCTGCACCAGGCACAATTGCATGTGATCGGACCGCCCATCGTAAAAACGCGATGCTGTCGGCGCGCAGACGAGATCGGTGAAGGCTGCACCATCGTCACCCAGGCAACTTTGCGCACCGGCCGAATAGAGACCGTCCTCGGTCGTGCGCCGCATGTCGATATGCGGGAACAGCTCGTGCCAGAAATCGAACCGCTCCTTTGCAGGCGCCGCTTCGGTCGAAATACCGCGGAACTGCGCGGCATGCACGAAATTCGAACGATCGCCCAGCTTCACCCCCTGCCCCTGCGCGACCGCCCGGAATTTTACGGTGTCCCAAGGTGGGAGTCAAATGCATTTGAGACGCTGAGACGAGTCCGTGAGACGCCTGGCATAGCGGGTCTTGCCAGACCGTGTTAGTTTTTTCCCCTCGAACAGGAACGGGGGCGTTCGCTGCAAAGGGGGGAAAGGTCTCGGCGCAATGACGCGCCGATCGCCCGCTTCGCCGCGGATGCTCCTGAAAAACAACACGGATCGCGAAAAGTACAGCGCCGAAGGAGCCGACCGACGAGCCCGGCGCCCTGGATAAAGGGAGAATGACATGACCAGAAAACTTACTTGCGGCATTTCCGCGTTTGCGCTGATTGCCACTTCCGCCTCACCGGCCTTCGCGGAGGTGACCGAGGACAACACCCCGACCCAGGAAGACCTGGACGCCATGTGCATGGCAGAGCCGTCGATAACAAGCGGGTTCGAGGCCACCGCGGTTTTGGGCGAACGCCAACAGATCGGAGAGCCGCAAATTGAATATGGGCCAGCCCAGACGGGGCCGAACTACGACGATCCTCAAGGTCAAAGAGGGGAACTGTTGTCGCCCAACGAATTCAAATTTTTGGGTGACTATGATCTTGGTTACGTAATAATCGGAGTTAATGTATTCAACCTACACACCACAAAAATCGTGAGAACAGAAGCCAAGCAAACCCAGTACAAGATGAACTTTGATTGCCACGTACACAAGAATGTTAACGGCAAGGGGAACGATCCCATCCACAAGCGCGGATGGATCGCTCCACCTGATGAACAAATATTTGGACTTGAATCAGCCGGATACTGGATCAATGAAAATCGTGATGTCGTCACGTTTTCAAGTGATATTGTTGAGGAATTTGCTGGCCCCGCAAGGGCTACTCAATGCAAGGTAGATGACGGTGAGTGGAGCATTTTTGAATACTTTGACCTCGGCTTGGATTGCGACGTCCTCGAGGACCAGTACGAGGCCGGTGAAATTTCAATGGTAAACGGGTATGACGTCGATGGCGGCGATGCCGGCGATGGCGGCGATGGCGGCGATGGCGGCAATGGCGGCGATGGCGGCGATGGCGGCGGCCCAGTCATAAGACTCCCGCGATTCAACTTTGAATGACCCTCCGCACCACGCGCCGGGTTAGTCGTTAGCTCGACTCATTGCCAGGCAACCGGCCGGACGGATGCGGAATGAGTGGTCAAGCCGCTCGTCACACCGTCCGGTCGCTCGGTCCCGACCGCTTTCCAAGGCGTCCAGCATGTGACATCGCCCATGACCCCTCCGCTTCGATCCGTACCATTGGTCCTGTCGCTGATCGTCGCGGGATGGTCGGCCGGCGCGCAGGCGGGCGAGCCCGGGGCACGAGATCGGACCGCTGGCGAAGGACAGCCATCAGGCGACCAAGAGGATGGCGAGAACACCATCGTCGTGATCGGGCGACGGCAGGAAGTTCTGGCCGGCATTCCCACCGAGGACTCGATCGACGAGGCATCGATCGCCGCATACGGCCTCGACACGATCGGCGACCTGCTGGAAGAGATCGCCGCGCAGGTGGGCGGAACCCGCGAAGATCCAATTATCCTGGTCAATGGCCAGCCCACTGCCGGTATAGACGATATCGCCGATCTGCCTGCCGAAGCGATCGAGCGGCTCGAATTGCTTGGCCGCGGTGCAGCTTCGAGACTCGGCAAGGCCTCCAGCCGTCGGGTGATCAATGTCACGATCAAGCCCAACCTGGTGCAAACGACGGGCAATGCAGCGGCTAAATTCGCCACTGCGGGGGGCACGGATACGCTCAGCGCGGGATTGAGCGTGCTGCACCAGGTCGAAGGCAATCGCGAAACGGGCGGGCTCAAGGGCCATCGCGCCAGCGTGCTCGACGAAAGCGAGCGGACGATGATACCGCTGATCGACAGCATACCCTATCCGGGCGAATACCGGACGCTGCGCAGCGGCCAGCGGGCGATCGGCGCGAACGCCGGCATCGTGCGCAAACTGGGCACGGCGAGCAAGCTGGGCCTGACGGTAAGAGGCGATCGCAGCATCGAACGCGGTCGCAATGGTCCGGCCATCGCCAGTATCGCGGTGCCCGGTGCGCCGGCGCGGCTGACGCGGGTCTTCGGGCCGCTGCTGGACCGATCGAAAAGCGACATGATCTCGGGCGCTCTCACTTTCAACGCGCCGCTGGGTGACTGGCAATTTTCGCTGCTGGCGACGGCCAATCTTCGCTGGTCCGAACGCCTTTCGCAGATCGGGGTCCATGCAGACGCGTTCGAGGCACTCGTACGCTCCGGAACGGTCGACCCCCTGTCCCCACCCGAGGATGGCTCGGTCCTGCCACTGTTCGGCAGCGGCACGAGTTCGAGCAGCAACCTGTCGCTGCAGGCCATCGCCAACGGCACCATCGCCACGCTGCCAGCCGGCAAAGTGGGGCTGAACCTGACCGCGGATTGGGACCGGCAACGCGCCTCCTCCTCCAGTACCGGCAGGGCGACGGCAACCGACCTTTCGACCGCCCGCGACATCGAGCGCGCGGCGGCGAGCGTCTCTATCCCGCTCATCGCGGGCGAGGAGTTTCCGGGCGAGGTAACGGTCGACGTGCTCGGCGCGCTGCGTCATGTAAGCGATGTCGGCCTGCTGGTGGAATACAGTGCCGGGATAATGTGGAGCCCGCTCGCCGCGGTGAGCCTCGACTTCAAACTCTCCGACGAGGCGAGACCGCCTTCCGCCACGATCCTCGCGCAGGCACCGGTCATCCTGCCAAATGTACGGGTGGCCGATTTCCTGCGCGACGCGACGGTGGAGGTGGATTACCTGATCGGCGGCAATCCGGATGTCGTCACGCCGCGCAGCCGCACGTGGTCGGCCGCGGTGACCATCTTGCCCCTGCGCGGAACGTCGTTTTCGGCCGAATACACCAGGACACGGACGCGCGGTGCGATCAGCAGCTTGCCGCCGGCAAGCGCGGAGGTCCAGGCCGCATTTCCCGATCGCTTCGTGCGCGATGCCGGCGGGCGTCTGGTGCGGGTCGATGCGCGCTACGTCAATTTCGCCCGTGAAAGCGAGGACATGCTGCACTGGTCGATCGACCTGCGTCGCACGATCGGCGGGGGAGACCGCGCCCCGTCCGGCTCCGCAGGCGGGGACAGACCGTCTTCGCGCAGCAGGGGCCCGTTGTCGGCTGGGGCAAAGGCGGTGCGAGTGAACGCGCGCATCGCGCACCGTTGGGTTCTGTCCAGTACGCGTCAGGCACGCGCGGATTTGCTGGTGGTCGACCTGCTGGACGGCGGTGCGCCCGGTTACGGCAGCGGCAAGTCCGCGCACGCACTCGACTTCGCTGTCGGCGCGGGCTGGCACGGGATGGGCCTGCACCTGACGGGCAGCTGGTTCAGCGCAAGCACGATCCGCGCCTCAGACCTCGCCGGCCGCGGCGATCTACATTTCGGTGCAAAATCAATTCTGAATCTGCGCGCCTTTGCCAATCTTGCACCGCACTTCCCGGAAAGCAGCCTGTTCAAGGGAAGCCGCGTCACGCTCAACGTAGTCAACCTGTTCGATACCCGCCAGCGCGTGATCGACGAGGCCGGCGAAACGCCGCTGGCCTATCAATCCGCGCTGGTCGATCCGGTCGGGAGGACGGTTTCGCTCTCGTTTCGCAAGATTTTCTGAAGCACGACGCTAGATCGCCGCGATCGAGACCGATCATCTCCCTCTGTTGCCCGCACCTATTTATTTCCCGCCTTCACCTCCGCTCGCCATGCTTTGCCTGGCACCAGATATTTCTGGGCGAGGCGCTGAATATCGGCCGGCGTTACCGCTTCGAAGTCTGAAATGTACGTGCGAACCTGATCAGCTTCATTGGGGCGGGCGTTGAATTCGCGCAGCTGGTCTACCCAATATTCGTTCGTCTCCATGGCGCGCCGCGCATGTTCGATGGCCGGCTTGACCGCCCGCTGCAGTTCGTCGTCAGTCGGCGGCGCGGCGCGCAGCGAAGCTGCGATATCATCGACTGCGCTGAAGAACGTCGCAAGCTTCTCCGGCGTCGTTTCGGCCTGGACGAGCATGTAGCCATATCCCGGGAAGGTATCGGAGGAGTTCGTCGCCATGCCCGGTGAATAGGCGATCGACAGGCGCTCGCGGATTTCGGAGGTGACGCGGAGCTGCATTACTTGAGAAAGTACATACAGCTGACGCGATTCCGTATTGTCGGAAACGGAGTCGGTGGTGGGCCATGCAACCAGGCCAAGTGCCTGTTCCGGCTGGCCGGAGTGGGTCAGTTGGACGGGCGCGTCGGTGCCGGCAGGGAAGCGCATCCGCGTGGACGCAGGATCGACCGGTTCGGCGGGCAGGCGTTCCGGCAAGGCGCCGAAAGTGCCGGCGACCGCAGCGATGGCATCGTCTACGGAGACATCGCCCACGACCGTGACGTTGACCGGTCCGGTCGCCAGGCTCTTCAAGACGCTCGCCTTGAATTCCTCATTGGTCCAGCTCTCGACCGTCGCAACGTCGGGGGTCGCCTGACGCTTGTCACCGCTGGCCAGGAGCGACTGCAAATGCAGCCGGAGAGCGCCTCCGGGACTTGCTTCCATCTGCTCCAGCCTTTGCGCATAGCTGGCTTGCGCCTTCTTCAGGGCCGACGGACGCAGTCCGGGGTCGGTGAGATAGGCAGCAAGTATCTGCATCTCGAGCGTCAGGTCAGCGGGCCGGGTCAGGGCCATGAAATTGACCGTATCGAGATTCGGCCTGAAGCCGGATTTCGCGACGTGCCCGGCCAGGAATTCCTCCAGTTGTTCCTGGGTCAGCTTGCCCAGGCCACCTTCCATGAACAGTTCCCTGGCAAAATATTGCGGGGTCACGCGATCGGTTGGCAGTCCGAGATGGCCATTGCCCGTCGCGACGTCGATCAGGATCTGGTCATCGACCAGCTTCGTGGGTTTGACCGTCAGGGTGACGCCGTTGTCGAAGGCAATATTCGTTACGCCGAGATCCTCGATCTCGGCCCGCTCTGTGACGGATCCTGGCTCCCCGAAATCGTCATAGGGCCAGTCCAGCAACGTTATCCGTTCCGGAGCATCAACCGGCTTCTTGCGCGACGATTCGAGCGCCGAGATGATAGCGGATTCGCCACCGGGAATCGCAGTCGGAGAGGTGACAAAGATCAGCGGACCCTCACCCGTGAATACCGATTTCAGCCGCGCGTTGAGCGTGTCCGCCGTCAGGCCGGCAGTGGCGCGATTGAACTGGTCGAGCCTCTGCTGCGGCGACTGGAACACATCCCCCGCATTGGCAGATCTGATGAGCTGTCCGGCGATTGGAATTGTCTGGCGCGTCGATGCCTTGGCGACCTGAGCCTCCAGATCGGTGCGTTGCTTGGTGATTGCCCAGGTCAATTCCTCGGGCGTCACGCCATATTGCACAAACCGACGCTGTTCCTGCTCGATCGCTTCGAGTGCAGGCTTCCACTCACCGGGGTTGAAGTCTGCGAAGATCGATGCCGAACGAAGACTCCTGTATTGATCGCTTACGCCGCCGCCGGCTGCGTTGAACGGCGGATTGTCCTCTCTGGACATTTTGAAAAGCCGCCAGTTGAAAACCGAAAGACCAACGTCACGCACCAGATCTTCGCTCAATTTTTCGCTGGTTTGCAAAGCGAGATCGGGTTCCGAGTTCCAGCTCATCTCGATAGACGACCGCGCGCCCGGATCGACAAAGATCGCTGCTTCAGTCCCACGTTGCGACACAACTCCGAGGTCGGGTTCCGGTCCAGGGCTGCCTTTCCCGACCCAGTCCGAGAATGACGCGCGGATTGTCGATTCCATGTGTTCGACATCGAAGTCGCCGACTGCGACAAAGGTTGCTCGCTCTGGCCTGTAGTACGAGTGGTAAAAGGACACGAAGCGCTCGCGCTCCGCATTCCGGATGATGTCGAGGTCACCGATCGGCATACGCTTGGACAGACGCTGTCCATCGGCCATGAAATTGAATCTGGCCTCGAGCGATCGAATTTGCGGCGTGTTGCGGAGTCGTTGCTCCCCTTCGACGACCCCGCGCTCGTCGTCGATGTCTTCCGGTCTCAGCACCGCTGCGGAGACCTGCTCTCGCAGGACCCGGAGCCCGTCCTTCACCACCGGCTCGGTGGTGTTGGGAACCGTCAGGATATACACGGTCTGATCGAAGCTGGTGGAAGCATTCAGATCCGCGCCGAATGCAAGGCCGTGACGCTGGAGGATCTGGATCATCTCATCCCCCGGCATGGTCTCCGAGCCGTTGAACGCCATATGTTCCATGAAATGCGCGAGGCCCAGTTGCCGCTCATCCTCCATCAGAGAGCCAGCATCGATCGCCAGCATGAGCGAAGCCTGTCCAGGAGGAGTGGCATTACGCATGATCGCGTATTGCATCCCGTTTGGCATGACACCGAACCGCACATTCGGATCTGCCGCGATATCGCTCCTGTTCTGGGCCCACTCCTTGGTGTTCTTGACCGCCGTCGAGGCGGTCTGTTCCTGAGCCTGGGACGCCGCCGGTACGGAGGACAAAGACAATGCCATCACCGACAGCGAGGCAGTAAAAAGGAATGCGGGGCGGATCATAAGAGAGGTCCTTTCTTTAGGACAAAACAATAATTTGTGAGAAATTCTGTCCGGATTACGCAAATGACTGGTTCCGGATCGATGGTCAGTAAAGGCAAAGCGTGTCCGGCAATTTATGCCGGAGCCGCCAGCGCAATCCTTTACTAAAATTCCTTGGTGAGATTCACGGTAAACCGGCGGCCAAGGGCGTCGCCGGATGGCGCGGATCGTTCCTGGAAGACGTACAGCTCAGGCGCGGTATCGAACAGATTGCGAATGCCGAACCTGAGCCTGGCCCCATCCATGAAGGGGGCACTCGATACCTTGCTCAAATCGACACTGGAACTGAAATCGACATAGTACTGGGCAGGAACGTAGGCCCCACCTTGCGCGTCGATAAATTCCTTGTTCGCTGCTTCGGTTACGCCCGGATTGCCGATGCGATATTTATTGTAATACTGCATCGCCAGGCCAGCCGAGACAGCGCCTCTTTCCCAATATAGCGACGCATTTCCGCGCCATTTGAGTGGCTGCCCGGCCCAGTTGATCCGGTCGACTTCCTCCGACGTCGGCGTCAACTTGCGCGAAGCCTCCAACTGCTTCGTTGCAGCGACCGAGATAGTAAAATCACCAATCCGTTCGATCTCGAATTGATAGTCCGCAGAGAAATCAATCGATGTCACTCGCGAATTTGCCATGTTGATCGGCGTGTTGTCCAGATACACGACTGGCGTCGCAGTGTAGCCCAGCGCGATTTCCTCGTCCGTGAGCGGGCGGTCTTCACGCACCACACGATCCGGATAGGATTCTTCGTTTATGAGAAGGTCGTTGCTGAACTGGAGCAAGTTGATCTCGTTCTTCCGCTTCGTATCGATGTAATCGACGCTGAACCGCAAGCCATCGATCCATCGCGGCGTAACCACCAAGCCAAGCGCAAGCGTCTTGGACGTCTCAGGCTCCAGCTCAGGATTTCCGCCGGTTACGAAGGTCCATGCCGCCTGACTGCCAATTTGCGTGAATCCGCGCTGCGGGTCGTAAGGGTTGCTGAAGCTGTAAGGATCGGCAATTTCTCCAATGTCGGCGTTGTAGACCCGGGAAACCCGGTCGCTCAGCGCTGGAGGGTTGAAACCGGTGGCGTAACTCGCGCGAAAAAAGATATCGCGGGTGGGTCCGTACAGCGCCGAAAGGGTATATCCGACAGAAGAGTCGGTGACGTCGGTATACGTCGTGTCGGGTGGGGAAGCGTCGCGCGTCGGCAGGGTGATGATCTGGCTGTTGTCGTATGTGTGCGCGACAAAGCGGTCGTATCTGATTGTCCCGCTCAATTCCGCCCTGTTCCCCCAACTGGCCTCACTCCCTTCCGGAATGAGCGGCAGGGTGAGATTGCCGAATGCCGAGTAGGCATTGCGGGTACGCTCTGGATAATAGGTGTAGGAAATCCGCGGTTCGGGCAGAAACAGGTAGTCGATGAGACTTTCGGTGACCGTCGAGTTGAGGATCGATCGGGTGAAGTCTGCACCGCCAGCGAACTTGGGTTCGATGCCGAATATGGACGGGAGCGGCCCACCAATGCGCAGCGTGCCGTTGAATTCGGTCCCGATGAATGGCCCGAGCCGCTGATTGTCTATCGGATTGAGATAAGACGAGAAATCGATCGCCGCGACCGCCGGGTCCTGCAGGATGTTTATCGCCGGCTGGCCGTCAGGACCGCGCAGCCCGCTCCTGATTGCATCGACACCGCGGCTGTTGATGATCGAATCCGTGTAGACGATCATGTTCTTGTTCCGGCCCCAACCCAGGTCGAGCGAGGCATTCCATTCTGGCGAAATCCTGAAAATGCCGCCCAGCAAGATCTTGGAGGTTTCAAATTCCTGGCGGTTCGTCGTTTCGAAACCCAAGACGGGGAAAGCCACCCTTATCGCCTGTCGGAACGGGTTTTGCGGTGCCCCTGCAGCGATCGTCACGGTAGATGGGATTCTCGCATCAAGCGTGCTGCCCTTGTTCGAATCCAGTCGCCCGTCGAGGAACACCTCCAGCCAGTCCGTGACTTCCTGCCGGATGCCGAGAGCGAGAGACAGCGTTTCAGGCGTCGTGCGCAGCGATCGCCGTTCGCCCAAGGCATTGTCTGCCAGCGTAAGATTGTATTCGCCTGCGTTATCTATGAACCCTTGAAGGCTGTCGCCCGCGACATAACCGAGCGGTACGTGGGTGAACGGGGAGTTGAGCGAACGCCCGTCGAGCAGCACGAGCGGCTGGGAATTGACGCTTCGTATATTCGGAGTGGACCCCAGGGGTGGCGTCGGGCGAGAATAATACTGCTCCGGTGCGTTCTCCAGCCTGATCGCCCGTGCCTGCTCGACCCACGGCCGATCGCTGATCAGAATGTCTTCACCGATCTTTCGCGCAGCAGAAAAGGTCACGCGGGTCCGGCCTTCATTGAAGCGAAGTCCTCCGGCGATCTCTACATTGGCGATCGGCGCATTGGTTTCGAAGGTGTTCTGATATCCCGCAGAAATCGTGACGCCCGAATAATTCCTTTTCAAGATCACATTGACGACGCCGCCGATGGCGTTGCCACCATAGAGGCCACCCGAGCTTGCCGGCAGAACCTCGATCCGCTCGATACTGGACAGCGGAATGCCGTTGATGTCCTGTGTGCTCAGGCCCGAGGCATTGAAGGTTCTGGGCGCAGGACGGCCGTCGATCAGCAGCAGCGTATTGGTGGAACCCAATCCGCGCAGATCGATCCCCGAAGCCGGACTGGCAAAACCCGATGTACCGGCCGATGTGCTGACATTGTTCTGCGGCAGCTTCAGACTCAGGAATTCGTTTATCGAGAGTGCCTGGGAGGACTCGATGTCTTCCTCTGTGAGAACGACGTAAGGACGCGCCTCGTTCTCGTTATGGCGAATATCGGCATTCAGCGTCTGTGAATCCCCGACCACGATGATTTCAGCAAAGGTGCTCTGCTCTGTCGGACCGCTCGATGCCACCCTGTCGGCTGCTGGCGAGATCGTGATCACACCGCTGGGCGTGACCGACACCCTTAGATTTGCATCGCCGATCAATGCATTGAGGGCGGCCCTTGTCGTGTAGCGGCCCCTGACAGGATTGCTTCGCAGACCGGTCACGGCCTCGTCGTCAAAGACGATCGGTGTCTTCGCGGTCTCGCCCAGTTTCCGCAACGCCACTCCCATCGACTGGGCTGGAATATCGAACTGGTGCGTTATTTCCTGCGCATAGGCAAATTCGGGCGTTGCAGTGGCCTGGATTGCCATCACGCTCGCTGCGCAGAACAGAATATTTCTGAGAACCATAGTACCCTTTCCCCTCACCGGAATTTCGTGGTTTATTCGGGCATGACGCGCTGCCGGGCAAAATCCTCAGCAAGAGAATGAATTTTTTCGGTGAGGGTTCGGTGCCGACACACGTTATGCTGTTTGAAACAGATGAAATTCGGACACGAAAAAATTTGCGATAGCTGCAGGGACCGTTCGGGAATTGATACAGACGCACCTCACCATGGAGACGCTGAATAGCCGGTATCGTGCGGCTCTGATGTCGTATTTTCTGAAGCGCACCGGCAGCCATGGCGAAGCGGAAGATCTGACGCAGGAAATATTTGTGAAACTGTCGAAACGCGGAGGTCTCCAGGTCGACAATCCGGACAGCTATATTTTCCAGGCAGCAGCAAATCTTCTTCGGGACCGTCACCGCCGATCCCAAGTGAGCAACGATTACGACCAGGACGCGCATGTCTTTTCCGAAATGCACGTCGACCACATCACGCCGATGCGAATACTTGATGCCCGGGAATCGATGGAGGGGGTCATGGCCGCACTGCGGGCCCTTCCCGAGAGAACCCGTTCGATCTTCATTCTCTGTCGGCTGGAAGGAATGAAGCAGCGCGAGATCGCCGACATGTTTGGCATTTCGGTCAGCGCTGTCGAGAAGCAACTCGTCAAGGCTCTTGCTGCCTTGACCAAAGTAAGAGAGAAAAGTTGATGACGGCCGAAATCCGAAAAATCGGAGACAGCCACGAAATCGCCGCGCGGTGGTTTTTCAGAATGGCAAGCGAAGACGTCTCTGACCGCGAGAGGCGCGCCTTCGAAGAGTGGCTGGCCGAAGACGAGCGCAACCGGCGCGATTTTGTCAGCGTCAGCGAGACGTGGGGCGCGATGGATGGTCTCATCGCAGATCATCATCACGAGTTGCAGGCGATGGTCATGTGTGACACCCATCAAGCCATGCGGCAGAGTCGAAAAGGCTTGCAGCGCCGACGGTTGATCGCTGCGAGCGTGGCCGCATTCACAATCACTGCGATTGGTGGCGGAACCTGGTTTGCCACCCAGCCCCTATCCTATCACACCGAATTGGGCGAACGGCGCGTGGTCCGGCTGGCCGATGGATCGACCATCTCCCTGGATGCCAACACCAGTGTGCGGGTTCGGTTGACCGACAACGAGCGCAAGCTCTGGCTCGATTCCGGGCGGGCGCGCTTCAACGTCGCGAGCGATCCGTTGAGGCCGTTTTCGGTCACGGCGGGGGATCGGGTGGTCGTGGCAACCGGTACGTCCTTCAGTGTCGAAAAGCTGGCCGTTCAGGTGCGCGTACTTCTGTACGAAGGCAGCGTGGCAGTGCAGAACGAGGACACCGCTTCGGGTTTTTCGCAATCGATTGGCGCGCCGACCAGAAAGGTCGCAGTCGGGCAGGAGCTAGTGCTCGGTGAGGGTACCAGCCTGGAGAAAGCGCCCACCGCGACGCCTGATTTGTCGCTGTCATCCTCATGGGAAAGCGGATTGCTGTCATTCGACGCGACACCCCTGCCGACAGCTGTCGAGCGGATGAACAGATATTCCAGCCGCAAGATGGTCGTCGCCAAATCGGCTGCGAACGTCCGCGTGAGCGGCGTCTTCAAAACCGACAACTCTCAAGGATTTATCGAGGGTGTCACTTCGGTGATGCCGGTGACCGCCCGTGAGAACGGTGATACCATCGTGCTGACCGGCAAGTGATCGGCCGGACGACTGAGTTCCACAAGGCCCTCTCGGGTCGAAGGTACCTGCGGCTGAGTCAGGATTCTGGAGCGGGTGAAGGGAATCGAACCCTCGTCGTCAGCTTGGGAAGCTGCTGCTCTACCATTGAGCTACACCCGCGAGGTGACTTGCCGCTATGCCGCGCGTGACTGATCGTCAAGCGTTGCCTGTCGAAGCGGCTACGTCAGCCAGCTTTGCGCATTTTGCGCAAGAAAAACCCGCCGCCCCAAGAGGAGCGGCGGGTTCGAATTCTAAGCCAAATATGCCTTAGCGGCTGATGGCCACATCTTCTTCGTCGTCGTCGGTAAGCAGAAGAATTGCGATACCGATACCGGCGATAGCTGCAACGATCGCGCCATTCGCGATGCCGCCGCCGTCAGAGTCAGAATCCTGAGCACTAGCGGCGATCGGCATTGCGGCCAACGACGCTGCTGCTGCTGCGAGAGCAATCTTGTTAATTTTCATTTCTCGACCCCTTGGTCTCAAATATTATGCGTGTACGGAGCGTGAAATTCCCCACACTCAGCCATTCAACGCAACTGTCATCCCCATCGTTCCCGACAAAATGCGAGTCACGACAGACAGGCGCGTATCGCCCTTAGGCGCGCCCCTATTAATAGGGGACTAACGAGTGTCAAATAGTTAAACCGGCGCTTCTTAACAATTTTTCACATTCGCCGGCATATGTGGCGGTTGTGTCGACAGTTGTTTCGGCCGGTCATTGCGCCCCAATGAAGTTACCTGAAATGACAGCGAGCGCAAAACTTGTGTCAATCGCGCCATCGGTTAGAAGCGCGCCATGACCACTGCACGCGAATGGGTAAACTGGGCGATCGGCCGCATCGAAGCCGATTTCAACCGCTCGTCGGATACGCATCTTATCCCCCTTCCCGTGCCCGCACTGCCCGACATCGCGATCTACCTGAAAGATGAATCAAGCCATCCGACGGGCAGCCTGAAACACCGCCTGGCGCGCTCGCTGTTCCTCTATGGCCTGTGCAACGGATGGATTTGCGAGAATACGCCGATCATCGAGGCATCGAGCGGTTCCACTGCCGTTTCGGAGGCCTATTTCGCCCGCATGCTCGGCCTGCGTTTCATTGCCGTGGTCCCGCGGACGACCGCGCAGGCGAAGATCGATGCCATCGCTTTCCACGGGGGCTCGTGCCATTTCGTCGACGATCCTTGCGAGATGTATGATGCCGCGCAGACGCTCGCTGACGAGCTCGACGGGCATTACATCGATCAGTTCACCTATGCCGAGCGCGCGACCGACTGGCGCAGCAACAACAACATCGCAGAATCGATCTTCGCCCAGATGACGCGCGAGCCGCACCCCGTGCCGCGCTGGATCGTCTGCGGCGCGGGGACCGGTGGCACTTCGGCCACGATCGGGCGCTATGCACGCTACAACCGGTTCGACACGAGCCTCTGCGTCGCGGATCCGGAGGGGTCGGTCTTCCACCGCCATTGGCACGACCGCGAGATTGATCGGGTCGCCCACTCATCTGGTTGCATCGAGGGTATCGGCCGCCAGCGGGTCGAGCCGAGTTTCCTCCCCGACGTGGTCGACCGGATGGAAGCCATAACGGACAGCCGTTCGATCGCCGCAACGCATGTGGTCAGCGAACGGCTGGGGAGGCGCTGCGGCGGTTCGACGGGCACCAACGTCTGGGCCTGCGCGAAAATCGCCACGGAGATGGCAGAGCGTGGCGAGGCCGGGTCGATCGTCTCGATCCTTTGCGACGATGGCTCGCGCTATGCCGATACGATTTTCGACGCCGGCTGGCTCGATGAGCGCGGTTTCGATATCGCTACCGAAATTTCGCAGATCGACGCATTCTTCGAAACCGGACGTCTCGAAACACCATAACAGAACGGAATAGCGCCGTCAGGCGCCGGGAGAGACCACGCAAATGATTACCGATGACAGGATTATCCTGGGCCTGCTCGGCGCAGTCCTCGCCTTTGTTTTCGTGACGCGTGACCGGCCGGGCTGGCAGAAGTTCTACACCTTCATCCCGATCATCCTGGTCTGCTATCTGGTCCCCTCGCTGATGGTCACCTTCGGACTGATCGACGTCAGCGAAAGCAATCTGTGGACCATCGCGAAGGATTATTTCCTGCCTGCCGCGCTGTTTCTCATGACTCTCTCGATCGATCTCAAGGGTATCCTGGGGCTCGGCAGCAAAGCCATAATCATGTTCCTCACGGCTACGCTGGGGATCATCATCGGCGGCCCGATAGCGTTGTGGATCGTGGCACAGTTCGATCCCTCGATCATAGGCACGGGCCAGGATGCCGCGTGGCGTGGTCTGGCGACGCTCGCAGGCAGCTGGATCGGCGGCGGCGCAAACCAGACCGCCATGCTCGAAGTCTATGGCTACAATATCGAGCGATATTCCGCACTGATCGCGGTGGACATCATTGTCGCCAATATCTGGATGGCTTTCCTGCTCTATGGCGCAGGCGCCAGCGAGCGCGTGGACCGCTGGCTGGGTGCGGACAGCAGCGCCATCGATGCCCTGCGCGACAAGATGGCGGAATACACCAGTTCGGTGGAGCGCGTCGCCAAGGCCAACGACTACGTCCTGCTGTTCGGTGCGACGCTCGCGGTGGTCGGCCTGTGCCATCTTGTCGGCAATATCCTCGGCGGCGTCTTCGCCGATCTGCAGGGGGAGGACGCGACGCTCGCCAGCAGTTTCTTCTGGGTGGTG
This sequence comes from Citromicrobium sp., assembly GCA_003248395.1. GTDB lineage: Bacteria > Pseudomonadota > Alphaproteobacteria > Sphingomonadales > Sphingomonadaceae > Qipengyuania. Next base: position 3,159 of record QFNA01000012.1, on the reverse strand, counting down.
GTTGTCGCCACGACCATCGGCCTCGTCGCCAGCTTTACACGCGCCCGCGAACTCGAAGGTGTCGGCGCGAGCAAGTTCGGTTCGGTCTTCATTTTCCTGCTCGTCGCTGTGATCGGGACCAAGATGGACGTCACGCAATTGTCCGACGCGCCGGCATTCATGGCGGTTGGCCTCATCTGGATGATCGTCCACGTCATGCTGCTGCTGGTCGTGGCCAAGATCATCAAGGCGCCGTTCTTTTTCGTGGCCGTGGGCAGCAAGGCAAATGTCGGCGGGGCAGCATCGGCGCCCGTGGTCGCCAGCGCGTTCCACCCGGCGCTTGCCCCCGTGGGCGTGCTTCTCGCCGTGCTGGGTTACGCGCTCGGCACCTATGGCGCGATCCTGTGTGCGCAGATGATGGCGGCAGTCGGCTAGATCGCGACGGTTGATTTCGGACCTCTCGCTTGCCAAGGCCGTTGGTAAGAAAAGAGAGGATTCCCCTATGCGTCAGGTTGACCATTTCATCTCCGGTGGAGCCGCCGGTTCCGCAACCGATACTTCTGGCCGCACTCACAAGATCTGGAACCCGTCGACGGGCGAGGTCCAGGCCGAGGTCTCGCTTGGCGATGCCGCCTTGCTGCAGAAGGCGGTTGAAGCCGCCAGGAAGGTCCAGCCCGAATGGGCGGCGACCAATCCGCAGCGCCGCGCCCGCGTCATGTTCAAGTTCAAGGAACTGGTCGAGGCACACAAGCAGGAACTCGCCGAACTGCTTTCCAGCGAACACGGCAAGGTGGTCGAGGACGCGCATGGCGACGTGCAGCGGGGGCTTGAAGTGATCGAATATGCCTGCGGCATCCCGCAGGCGCTGAAGGGCGAATATACGCAGGGCGCAGGCCCTGGCATCGATGTCTATTCGATGCGCCAGCCGCTCGGCATCGGTGCGGGCATCACCCCGTTCAACTTCCCCGCCATGATCCCGATGTGGATGTTCGGCATGGCGATCGCGGCGGGCAACGCCTTCATCCTCAAGCCTTCGGAACGCGATCCTTCCGTGCCGGTTCGCCTTGCCGAGCTGTTCCTCGAAGCGGGCGCGCCCGAGGGCCTATTGCAGGTCGTCCACGGCGACAAGGAAATGGTCGACGCCATCCTCGACCATCCCGACATTCCCGCAATCAGCTTCGTTGGCTCGTCCGACATCGCGCAGTATATCTATTCGCGCGGCTCAGAAAACGGCAAGCGCGTGCAGGCCTTCGGCGGTGCGAAGAACCACGGCATCGTCATGCCCGACGCCGATCTCGACCAGGTGGTGAACGATCTGGCCGGTGCTGCCTTCGGCTCGGCTGGCGAGCGCTGTATGGCGCTGCCAGTTGTCGTCCCCGTGGGCGAGGAAACCGCCAACAAGCTGCGCGAGAAACTGATCCCCGCGATCAATGCCTTGCGTGTCGGCGTCTCGAACGATCCCGATGCGCATTACGGTCCCGTCGTCACGCCCGAGCACAAGGCGCGCGTCGAAGGCTGGATCGACACCGCCGAGAAGGAAGGCGCCGAAGTCGTGATCGACGGTCGCGGCTTCAGCCTGCAGGGCCATGAAGACGGCTTTTTCGTCGGCCCGACCCTGCTCGACCGGGTCACGCCCGACATGGAAAGTTACAAGGAAGAAATCTTCGGGCCGGTCCTCCAGATGGTGCGCGCCAAGGATTTCGAGGACGCGGTGCGCCTCCCGAGCGAGCATCAATACGGCAACGGCGTCGCCATCTTCACGCGCAACGGGCACGCCGCGCGTGAATTCGCCCACAGCTTCGGCGGCTGGAAGCGTTCGGGCTTCGGCGACATCGACCAGTATGGCATGGAAGGCCTCAAGTTCTGGACCAAGGCCAAGAAGGTCACCCAGCGCTGGCCCGACGGCGGTGGCGACGGGTCGAATGCCTTCGTCATTCCGACGATGGGATAATCCGGCGGGATAATCGGGCGTTGCAGAGCGTTTACCGGATCATGACCTATCTCAGCACTCTGCTTCGCCCGACGCTACCGCTTGCCGCCCTGTTGGCAGTCGCCGCCTGCTCCGAGCCCGAGGAGCAGGCCGATCCTGCCCCCGGACCGGCTGCCACCGAAAGCGTCATCCCCGAACCGCACGAAAGCGAGGCCGCAGGCGCGGATACCGCTGCAACCGCGCAGGTTTCGACGATCCCCACCGCATTCCAAGGCGTTTGGGGTTATGGAGCGAACGCCTGCGACGATGTGGCGTCGGAACTCAAGCTCGAAATACGCCCGACCGAGATCGAATTCTACGAAGCGCTCGGCACGGTGACCTCGGTCGAGGTGGAGAACCCGCAGAGCATCGTCGTCGCGCTCGACATGAGCGGCGAAGGCGAAACCTGGGAACTGACCAACCGCTTTGTCCTGAGCGAGAACGGGACGGTTCTCACGCCGCTCGAAACCGAGGACAATCCGCAGTATGATCCCATGCCGCGCAAGAAATGCGGAAGCTGAGGAGAGTTGACATGCGCGTAACGCTGCTTGCCGCTTCTGTCATGGCGCTGGGCGCCTGCGCCACAGTGCCCCCCGCCGACATTCCACCAGCCGAAAGCGGGGGAGAATGCGCGCAGGAGGGGACCGGAGAGTTCATCGGCAAGGCGGTGTCGCAGGCCCTGGGCGAGGAAATCCAGCAGCGCACCGGCGCGCGTGTATTCCAATGGGTCGGCCCGAACCAGCCCGTCACGATGGATTACAGCCCGCACCGCGTGCGCGTTCATTACGACAGTGACCGCAAGATCGAGCGGATCGCATGCGGGTGAAGCCACCCCTTGTTGCGCTCGCCGCAACGTCCGCGCTCTTGAGCGGATGCCAGACGGTCGGCGAAGCGCCGGTCGCGTCGTTCGACCAGACGCTCGACCGGCACATTTCTGCGATCCAGTCCCGCGACATGAAGGGCATGATCGATACGATCACGACCGGCGACAGGCTCGAACTCATCTTTCCCGACGGAAGCCGCCAGGCGACACGTCAGGAGTTCCTCGACTTTCACGAAAAGTGGTTCGCAGACCGAAGCTGGGTCATGGTGGTCGAGCCGGTCAGCAGCTGGCAGGGGCGCGATTACGGCTACGCCCTCTACCGCACCAGTTACGATCCGGATGGGTCTGGGCCAAAGGCTGGGCGCCCCGCATGGCTCTCGCTCGGTTT
>QFNA01000133.1 GCA_003248395.1 Citromicrobium sp. | reverse complement strand
CACCCGAGCGGCTGCAGCATCATTCGCAAGGCCCAGATGGACCACGTTGTCGCGGCCCAATGCCACAGACAGTGCGTCGCGGTCCAGTGGCAGCGTCCAGCCGCGCTCTCCGCTGCCTTCTGCGTCACGCCCGACGCGCCAGGCCTGATCGAGCTTCTTGCGCCCATCCTCGCTGGCATCGCTGGCGTGGAACAGGGCGGCCATGCCGCCCATGCGCGCGCTTTCCGCAATCCGCTGCGTGCCCAAGATAAGGTGTCCGACGCGCATTTCGAGGCCCAGCCTGTCGAGCAGCACGCGGGTCAGCGCCGTTTCGATCAATTGCGGCAGCTCGGAAGATAGTTCCAGCTCCCCCGACTTGAATGCGCGACTCAGGCCGGATTTCAACCGGCCATTGCCCATCGCGTCTTCCAGTCCGGCACGCGAAACACCGATCCACGCGCCCCGCCCCGGAGCCTTTTCCTGCGCATCGGGCAGGACAAGGCCGGTCGGCGAAATGGCGAGCCGCACGAGCCTGTCTCGCGGACCCGTCTCTCCGGAAATGACGCAGCGCCGTTCGGGCTCCGCTTTACGGGGCCGCCGGGCTTCAGCGATGTCTGGGCTCAGGCGCTCATTGGGTGGAGTCCGCATCGGCGGCCTCCTGAGTGTCTGCCGAAGCGGCCGGAGCCTCTTCGTCCTCGAACCAGTGCGCGCGGGCAGCCATGATGATCTCGTTGCCTTGCTCTTCGCTCAACCCGTATTCGCCCAGCACGCCGCCCTTGTCCTGCTCGCGCATCGGACGGTCGCGGCGCATCGGCGGACCATCGGTCGTGTTGCGGCGGCGCGGCGCTTCGCGCTTCTTGGCGATCAGCTCGTCGGTGGCAAGATCCGCCACATCGTCGAGCGTCTTGAGACCCGCCTTGCCCAGCGTGACCAGCATCGCTTCGGTCATGTGCGGCAATTCGGCCAAATCGTCTTCCACGCCGAGCTCGCGACGTGCCGTACGGTGCGATTCTTCCTGCCGATCGAGCGCTTCCTTGGCGCGGTTCTGCAGTTCTTCGGCCAGTTCCTCGTCGAATCCTTCGATGCCGGCGAGCTCTTCCAGCTCGACATAGGCGACTTCTTCCAGCTCGGCGAAGCCTTCGGCGACGAGCAGTTGCGAGAGCGTTTCGTCGACGTCCAGTTCCTCTTCGAACATCTTGGAGCGCTCGGCAAATTCCTTGCTGCGCTTCTCCGAGGCTTCTTCCTCGGTCATGATGTCGATCTGGTTGCCGGTCAGCTGGCTGGCGAGACGAACGTTCTGGCCGCGGCGGCCGATGGCAAGGCTGAGCTGGTCATCGGGGACGACCACTTCGATGCGGCCGTCTTCCTCGTCGAGCACCACGCGGCTGACGGTGGCAGGCTGGAGCGCGTTGACGATGAAGGTCGCGCCATCTTCCGACCAGGGGATGATGTCGATCTTCTCGCCCTGCAGTTCCTGCACGACGGCCTGGACGCGGCTGCCCTTCATGCCGACGCAGGCGCCGACCGGGTCGATGCTGCTGTCATGGCTGATGACGCCGATCTTGGCGCGGCTGCCCGGATCGCGGGCGGCGGCCTTGATCTCGATGATGCCGTCGTAGATTTCGGGCACTTCCTGCGCGAACAGCTTGCGCATGAAATCGGGATGCGCGCGGCTGAGGAAGATCTGCGGACCGCGGTTGTTGCGTTCGACCTTGGTGATCAGCGCGCGGACACGCTCGCCGACACGGGCGGCTTCGCGCGGGATCTGCTGGTCGCGGCGGATGACGCCTTCCGCACGGCCGAGGTTGACGATCACGTGACCGAATTCGACCGACTTGATCACGCCGGTGATGACTTCGCCCGCACGGTCCTGGAATTCCTCGAACTGGCGCTCGCGCTCGGCATCACGGACCTTCTGGAAGATCACCTGCTTGGCCGACTGCGCGTCGATCCGGCCGAGGTCGACCGGGGGCAGCGGATCGACGATGAAGTCGCCGATCTTAGCGTCGTCCTGCAGCTTCTGCGCGGCCTTCAGATCGACCTGCTTGAAGTAATCCTCGACCTCCTCGACGACCTCGACGACGCGCCACAGGCGCAGGTCGCCGGTCTGCGGGTCGAGCTTGGCGCGAATGTCGTTTTCCGCGCCATAGCGGTTGCGGGCGGACTTCTGGATCGCTTCTTCCATCGCTTCGATCACGATGGATTTGTCGATCATCTTTTCCGATGCGACCGCGTTCGCGATTGCAAGGAGTTCTGCCTTGTTGGGGCACCACTCGTGTCGAGCGGCTGGGTGGCGGCAATGAGCGCGTCGGTCAAGACGAGCTTTGCCGAGTGAATCTGGTCACGGTCGAGTTTCACCTCGCCCGCCTTGGAATCTTCGATGACAACCATGTCACCTTCGATGCCTTTCAATTCGCCCTTGTAAGTGCGCTGGCCCTCGAAACCCTTGTCCATCGAGACCTTGGCTTCATGGCCCGCCCAATTGGCGAAATCCTTGGCGCGGGTGAGCGGACGGTCGATGCCCGGCGAGCTGACTTCGAGGTGGTAGGCACCGTCGATCAGCACCTCGCCGGCTTCTTCCAATTCGTCGATCCGGTCGGAGATGCGGCGGCTGAGCGCGGCGCATTGTTCGATCACCAGCTGGCCCGTCGCGGGGTCTTCGGCCATGACCTGGAGCGCCTGCCCCCCGTCACCGGCTTCGGACGGCATCATCTTGACGCGCACGAGATCGAATCCCAGCGCCTGCGCTTCGGGTTCGATAATCTCGTTGAGGCGGTCGATATTGGCCATTCACACTCCGATATGGACATGCATTGCGACAAGGATGTTGCCCGTAAGCGTTTGCGGCCGGCCCCTTGCGGCGCCAGCCCCTCCAGTGTCGCGACAATGTCGGGATTGATGCGCAGATAGGCGCGAGTCCTGCGAAAAGCAAGCCTCGATCACCCGTCGTCGGTCAGCCCATGCTTCTTGATCGCGTGGCGTAGCTGGTCGTAGCTGACGCCGAGCGCCTTGGCGGTCTGGCGCTGGTTCCAGCGGTGCTTGCCCAGCGCGTGTTCGAGGATCGATCTTTCGTGCGCATCCACTGCGGCGCGCAGGTCCTCCACCGCATCGAGTTCGGGAGCACCGGGCTGCGCTGTGGCTGCCGAGGGCGCGGCTTCGGGTCGTGATTTGGGCGGCGTCGGCGAGAGCGGTTTCCACGGGCTGTCGAAAGGGTCGAACTGGACATGGCCGATCGGGTTGCCCCAATCGTCCCAGCGATAGACCGCGCGTTCGATGACATTGCGCAACTCGCGGACATTGCCCGGCCACTGATGGTTTTCGAGCTGGTCGGCGACATGCCCGGAAAATCCCGGCCAGGCCTCCCAGCCCAGCTCGGCGCCCATGCGGCGGCCGAAATAGTCGGCCAGCACCTCGATATCGCCTTCGCGCACGCGCAGGGGCGGCAGGGTGATGACTTCGAAGCTGAGCCGGTCGAGCAGATCGGCGCGGAATTCGCCGCGCTCCGCCTTGGCCGGCAGGTCCTCGTTGGTGGCGGCGACGATCCGCACATCGACCCGGATCGGGCGCGAGGATCCGATGCGCGTCACCTCGCCATATTCGACCGCGCGCAACAACCGCTCCTGCGCGCCCATCGAGAGCGTGCCGAGTTCATCGAGGAACAAGGTGCCCTTGTCGGCTTCCTCGAACCGTCCGACGCGTTGCCTGGTCGCGCCGGTGAAGGCGCCCGCCTCGTGCCCGAACAGTTCGGCCTCGATCAGCGTTTCCGGAAGCGCAGCGCAGTTCATCGTCACTAGCGGCTCCTCCCACCGGTTGGACAGGCGGTGCAGGCGCTCGGCAATCAGTTCCTTGCCCGTACCGCGCTCCCCGATGACGAGGACAGGCCGGCGCATGGGGGCCGCGCGGCTGGCGCGCTCGACCGCATCGAGAAACGCGCCCGACTGGCCGATGAACTGGTTTTCACGCTCCATTCCCAAGACATAGTGAATATCACCAAGCGTTGGCAATGATTCCCAACATGTCGTTCGTCGAAAAGTCCGAAGCCGCGGGGAATCGGCTGAAATTTCGTTTTTGGCACGGCTGTTGCATAACAATCTACGACACGAAGCCCCGCTTCCGAAAGGACGACAATGTACACCCGCAAATTCTTCAGGACCCAGCTCGGCCAGGCAGCTCTCGCCAGCATTGCAGCGATGACGGCCTTCGTCGCGATGAGCTCGCAGATCGCGGTCGTCCCCTCGCTGCCCGACGTCGCCTCGCTGGAACAGGTGAAACTCGCGTGAGCGAGCACAGGAAACCCCCGACAGGGCCGGAGCGTCGCTCCCCCGACAGTCCCCGTGACTCTTCGGCCCGCCCCAACCGCGTCCGCCTGACGCGGCTGGACGACGAGGTCGAGAAACTGCGCAGGTCGCCGACCCCGACGCAGCGCCAGTCCGACGATGCGCGTCGTGCGGCCGACTGGACTAATCCCGACCGCGTCAACGACAAGATCAACGATTTTCTCTCCAACGGAGCGCCATTCATGGGAATATTCAGCCGAACCCGCGACATCATCGCGGCCAATTTCAACGACATGCTCGACAAGGCGGATGACCCCCAGAAGATGATCCGCATGATCATCCTCGAAATGGAGGAAACGCTAGTCGAGGTTCGTGCCAGCGCCGCCCGCACCATTGCCGACCAGAAGGAAATGCACCGCCACACGGTCAAGCTTGACAAGCTCCAGGCCGATTGGGGCGAGAAGGCGCAGCTGGCGCTGAGCAAGGATCGCGAAGACCTCGCCCGCGCGGCGCTGGTCGAGAAGAAAAAGGCATCCGACATGAGCGAACAGCTCAAGCAGGAGATTGCGGTGCTCGACGATGCGCTGCGCGCCTACGAGCAGGACATTGCGAAGCTGCAGAACCGCTTGCGCGAAGCGCGCAGCCGCCAGACGGCCATTGCCGCGCGGCTCGAGAGCGCCGAGAACCGCGTCAAGCTGCGCAGCCTGATGACCGAAGAGCGGGTGGACGACGCGCTGAGCCGGTTCGACCAGCTCGAGCGCCGCGTCGATTACGCCGAAGGGCGCGCGGATGCGCTGTCGATCAGCGACGGCAAGTCGCCGAGCCTGGCAGACGAGATCGCCGCGCTCGAAGGCGCGGACGCGATCGACGATGAACTTGCAGAGATGAAGAAGGCGCTCGGCAAACCCGACGATGCCGAGAAGGAGGGTTAAGCCATGGATGAATTTTTCGGAGCATTCTTTGTCGCGGCAGTCTTCATCGCCGTCCCGTGGATCATCCTCCACTACATCACGAAGTGGAAAACTTCCGCCGCCATCACGACCGACGACGAGGCCCTGCTGGAGGAGCTCTACAATCTCGCCAAGCGGCTGGACGACCGGATGGACACGGTCGAGCGCCTGGTCGCCAGCGACAATCCCGAATTCCGTCCGGCCCGCCTCGTCCACGACAGCGAGCAGGACAACCAGCAGCTGCGCGAACTCGAACAGCTGATCGCCGAGAAAAAAGGAGCATCCAAGTGAACAGCCCCCGCACCACACTCTATCGTGACAAGCAGAACGCAAAGCTCATGGGTGTCTGCTCGGGCGTTGCGGATTACACCGGGGTTCACGTGTTCTGGGTCCGTTTGGCGCTGATCGCCCTGACGTTCATGACCGGCGGTTCGACGATTCCGTTCTATTTCCTGGCCGGCCTGCTGCTGAACAAGAAGCCCGCCTACCTTTATGCGGAAGAGCCTGCTGAGAAGAAATACTGGCAGGGCGTGCGACAGAACCCGAAGCGGACTGCCCGCGAAATCCGCGCCAAGATGAAGGATGTCGACCGCCGCCTGGCCGAAGTCGAAACCTTTTATGTCAGCAGCAATCCGCGCCTTAACGCCGAAATCGAACGCTTGCGGTAATCCGGAAAAGGGGAGGAACTGTCATGGAAGGCATACTTGCTTTGATGATCCCGATCGTAGCGCTCAGCATCCCGATCGTGGCGATGTGGACCAAGCACCAGCAGAAGCTGGCCGAGATGAACGTCAAGTCGACTGCCGAGAACACCGCAGAAAAGGCGGCACAATACGCGAGCCATGTTGCAGAGCTTGAACAGCGGGTACGTGTCCTCGAACGCATCGTCACCGATCGCGGGTATGACGTTGCAACACAAATCGAAGCGCTGAGAGACCAGCGCACCGTAGAGGAAGGCGCCGGGATTCCGCTTGATACGAACACGCGGGAGAAGGCCTGATGGATCGCGAGATACTGGTCATCCTCGTTGTTGCCGCCTGCCTCATCGGCTGGCTGGTCAACAACTGGATCCGCGCCAGGCACGGTTACGACCTGGAAGACAGCTGGGGCGGCAAGAGCAGCAAGAAAGGCAGCGACGCCGAAGCGGCGAAATTGCGCGAAGAAAATTTGCGGCTGCACGAAAAGCTCGATGCCATGCAGGATCGCATGATCGTGCTCGAAAAGATCGTCACCGATCGGGGATACAGCCTGTCCGACGAGATCGAGGCGTTGCGCGATCCGAGCGCAGACCTGAGCGACAGCGGCGTCCCGCTCGACACAGGCAAGAGGGAGCGCGTGTGATGGAATTTTCCGACATCCTTCCCTACCTGGGATGGGTCATCGCGGGTGGGTTCACGCTGGGCGCGGGCGGCATCCTGGCATCGGTCCACACGACCCGGCTGAAGATCAAGAACGGCTATCCGCTCGAAGGCATGTGGGGCCAGTCGCTCAAACCCGAAATGACCACCGAAGCCAGCGAACGCGTGACCCTGCTGACCCAGGAA
>QFNA01000011.1 GCA_003248395.1 Citromicrobium sp. | reverse complement strand
TTCTTCACCGACAAGGCTCGTGCAGAGGCAAACAAGTTTTTCGAATTCAATTATGATGAAGGAACGCTGCGAGCGCAGGATCTGAATTTCCAGGTCGAACGCAATGCAAGTAATGTTCAAGAATTGATCGGTTTCGCCAGCATGAACGTGCCGACGTCGATCATGCATATCTTCGGGTTCGAAAGCATCCCGGTCAGCGTTTCGTGCGACGCCATGCGCGACCAGGCGCACAACGACATTGCTGTCGTACTCGATGTCACCGGTTCGATGACCTACCCGGCCAGTGGTGGTGGCGGGACCAAGATAAGCCTGCTTCGAAACGGGGCAAAAGGTCTCTATCGCGCGCTTGCCAATGCGCCGAATTCCAAGACGCGATTCGCGCTCATTCCCTACTCGCAAACGGTCAACGCTGCCGGCTCGTTGCGTACGCGCGACATTCTTCGCGAGCAGGCCCATGTCGGATGCGAACGTCTTTGGTATGGCGGTTGTCGCGCGACAATCAAGAAGGTCCACATCGACGATTCGAGTTGGAGAAAGGCCGGCAACACGACAGCCAAGCGTATCGATGCTTTCCGCAACGGAGGAGACGGGTGCGTCGAGGAACGTGCAAGCAGCGGCCAAGACGATGAAAATTCGACTATTATCTACGACGAAATAACCGCTGCCGACATCGACCTCATGGCGCGAAACGACAACGATATATCCCGCCAATTCGGTCGTTACGATCCAGGCATGCAGGAAGTTAGTGCGCAGGCAGCATGTCCGGCACCCGCATCGAGACTTCAGACCTATGCGAATGAGAGCGCATTCAGCAACGCGGTTTCAGCCGCTACGGCGAGGGTGACGGGCGGTACGTACCACGATACCGGCATGATCTGGGGTATGCGGTTCCTTTCGCGGACGGGCTTTTTCGGCGCCGATAACCCGACCAAGATCGACGACATTCCGGTCAACCAGCATATCGTTTTCATGACCGACGGCAAGCTGGAAACAAGCGATGGAATCTACGCGGCCCACGGCATCGAAAGATACCAGAACAGGACCAGGACTCGCAACGGATCGAAGACGCTGAGCCAGCAACATATTGCCCGCTTCCTATCGGCGTGCAACGTTGCCCGTTCGATGGGCGCCACTATCTGGGTCATCGCCCTCGATGTGGACAGCGTGAACGAAATCGCGCCTTGTGCCACCAGCGAGGACCATTTCTACATCAGCAACGGCTCCGATCTCGAAGAGGTTTTCGAACAGATCGGCCAGGGCATCGGTAACCTCAGGCTGACGCGATGATCAGGTTGCGACGCTTTGTCCGGCGCCTGCGATCGAACGAGGAAGGCTCGTATATCATCGAGTTTGCCTTCCTCATCGTGCCGTTCCTCGTGATCATCCTCGGCGGGATGGACCTGGCCCACCAGTCCTACGTCAAAGCCATGCTCCAGGGCACTTTGAGCGACAGCGCACGACGGGCTAGCGTCGAGGACCCGGTCTTTTCAGCCGAGGGTGCGACTCTGGAAGAGCGGGTGAAAAATACGCTGCGCAAGCAAGTCGATCCGGTCGCACCCGGCGCGACTTATGAGCTCGAGGTTAAAAACTTTTTCGACTTCACAGGCGTCGGGAGGGCGGAAAAGCTCGTCTTCGACAAGAGCAAGAACGGCCGATACGATGCGTCCGATATGGACTGTTTCGAAGACTTGAATCGGAACGGGTCCTTCGATCTCGATACTGGCAGAACGGGTGTCGGCGGTGCGAGCGATGTCGTGTTCTATGAGGCGACAGTCACCATGCCGAGGCTTTTTCCCACCGCGAGCCTTATCGGATTCTCCGACGAGATCACGCTCAGTGCGACTGCCGCGGTGAGGAACCAGCCTTACGACGATCAGACCGTCCCTCCAACCTTGTGTGGAGCATGATGATGAAATCGCTGTTTCGTCGACTCAACGCAAATGAAGACGGTGTCGGGTTCATCGAGTTCGCCTTCGCTGCACCCTTCCTCCTGCTCGCAATTTGCGGAGGAATCGAACTCGCCAATTACGCGCTGGCGCATTTGCGGGTCAACCAGATCGCGATGACCGTGGCTGACAATGCAGGTCGAATTCCCGTGGGTGTAGACGAGGCCAATATCTACGAAGTTTTCGAAGGCGCCCGGGTCGTTGCCGCCAACATGAACATGAATGACGATGGCCGCGTCGTGCTCTCATCGCTGCAGAACAATCGCCAGACCGGTTTCAGGGCAGGCCAGACAATCAATTGGCAGCGCTGCTGGGGTGGCCTCGATGTGCAACCCGCTTACGGCCTCGAAGGGAAAGGGGCCAATGATTCCAGCTTGCGGCAGGGTATGGGGGCGGACAGCAATCGCATTATCGCGGCCGACGGTACTGCCGTCATGTTCGTCGAGGTGACTTACCAGTACGACCCGCTCATTGGCGTTTTCTGGACACCGTCGGAGACCATTCGCCACGAAAGCGCATTCAATGTCCGCGGACGGGTCAATCAAGACCTGAGTAACACCCAACGACTGCCGGAACTCACCTGCGCCTGACCCTTCCTTGCGTCACACGCCGATCCGTACAAAACGACACTTCTCAATCGACGTAACAGACCCGCTTGGCCGCCTTGACGATCTTGGCGCTGTCGATCAGCGCCAGCTTCTCCAGGTTGGCGGCATAGGGTAGTGGCACATCCTCGTCGCAAACCCGCAAGACGGGTGCGTCGAGGTGGTCGAAACCTTCCTCCATGCAAATCGCGACGATCTCGGATGCGATCGAACAGGTGGGCCAGCCCTCTTCCGCGATGATCAGGCGGTTCGTCTTGGCAAGACTTTCGAGAACTGCTTCCTTGTCGAGCGGCCTCAAGGTGCGCAGGTCGATGACTTCGGCTTCGATGCCTTCGCCGGCAAGTTCCTCTGCCGCATCGAGGGCGAGCCCGACAGCGATCGAATAGGCGACAATCGTGACATCGCTGCCCTCACGCATGATGCGGGCCTTGCCGATCGGCAGCACATGGTCGTCGAGTTCGGGCAATTCGAAACTGCGTCCGTATACGAGCTCGTTTTCGAGGAACACGACCGGATCCTCGCAGCGAATGGCTGCCTTGAGCAGGCCTTTCGCGTCCGATGAATCATACGGAGCGATCACGATCAGTCCCGGCACACCTGCATACCACGGGCCATAGTTCTGGCTGTGCTGCGCGCCTACCCGGCTCGCTGCGGCGTTCGGCCCGCGAAAGACGACCGGGCAGCGCATCTGACCGCCGGACATGTAATTGGTCTTGGCCGCGGAATTGATGATGTGGTCGATCGCCTGCATGGCGAAATTGAAGGTCATGAATTCGACGACCGGACGCAGGCCGCCCATCGCCGCACCCGTGCCGATGCCGGCGAAGCCGTATTCGGTAATCGGCGTGTCGATCACGCGTTTCGGCCCGAACTCGTCCAGCAGGCCCTGGGTTACCTTGTAGGCACCCTGATACTGCGCGACTTCCTCGCCCATCACGAAAACGCGCTCGTCGCGTCGCATTTCCTCGGCCATGGCATCGCGCAGGGCTTCGCGCACGCTGACCGTCGCCATGTTGGTGCCGTGGGGAATCTCGGGATCAGTCACGCCGGACTTTTTCGCTGGCTTGGTGATTTCGGCTTCGGAAGGATCCTGGCCGACGTCCTTGCCCTCGCCGGAAACATCACCCGGTTCAGCGACCTCGCTTGCCGCGTCGTCAGACTTCGGCGCGGCGTCCGACACGTCTTCGCCTTCCGCCACGATCATGGCGATGATCGTGCCGACCTTCACATTCTCGGTGCCCTCTTCGACCAGGATCTTGCCGAGCGTTCCCTCGTCGACGGCTTCGAATTCCATCGTCGCCTTGTCGGTTTCGATTTCGGCTATGATGTCGCCCGCGACGATTTCATCGCCTTCCGCCTTGAGCCATTTGGCTAGCGTACCCTCTTCCATGGTCGGTGACAGGGCGGGCATCTTGAGTTCGATAGCCATGACTCAGTACTCCTCCACCAGAACGTCGGTGTAGAGTTCGCCCGGGCCGGGCTCAGGCGAATTTTCGGCAAAGTCCGCCGCTTCGCTAACGGTCTGGCGAATATCCTTGTCGATCGCTTTCAGGTCTTCCTCGCTCTTGCCCTTCTCGAGCAGAATCTTTTTCAGACCTTCGATCGGGTCTTTTTGCTCCCGAACGTCCTGCACTTCCTCGCGCGTCCGGTATTTCGCCGGGTCGGACATCGAATGGCCCCTGTAACGATAGGTGCTGCATTCCATCAGAACGGGCCCCTTACCTTCGCGCACATGGCGGAATGCGATTTCGGCAGCCTGCCGTACTTCCAGCACGTCCATGCCGTTCACGTTCATGCCCGGGATGCGGAAAGCTGTACCGCGTCGATAGAATTCGGTTTCCGCACTCGATCGGCTCACTGCTGTTCCCATCGCGTACTGGTTGTTTTCAACCACGAACACGATCGGCAGCTTCCACAACGACGCCATGTTCATCGTCTCGTACACTTGCCCCTGATTGGCGGCACCGTCACCGAAATAGGCCAGGCAAAGTCCGCCGTCCTCATTGTATTGGTGGGCGAGCGCTAACCCGCCACCCAGCGCAACTTGCGCCCCGACGATGCCGTGTCCGCCGTAAAACTTATGCTCGGTCGAAAACATGTGCATCGACCCGCCCTTGCCCTTCGAAATACCCGCCTCGCGACCCGTCAATTCCGCCATGATCACCTTGGGATCGATGCCATAGGCAAGCATGTGGCCGTGGTCGCGGTAGCCGGTAATGACGCTATCCCTGTCGTTATCGAGCGCCGACTGCAGGCCGATCGCGACAGCTTCCTGGCCAATATAGAGATGGCAGAATCCACCGATCAGGCCGAGGCCGTAGAGCTGTCCCGCGCGCTCTTCGAAACGGCGGATCAACAGCATCTGCTTCGAAATCTGCATCTTCGACGGGACTTTGTGCCGGTTTGCCTTTGGGTGCCTTGGCCAAGATGCGGTTCCCTTGTTCTGCCTTGGGGAGGAATTCCTGCGCCTATAGGCACAGCTTCATGGACCGCGCAACATCGTGCGGCATGCGCATACGAAAACCTTACGGAATAGCCGTTGTTCCGGATTCTGGCAGACGGATCAGTCGTCCAGCTTGATGACGACCTCATCCGGGTGGACGACGTTAAGTTGGCTACGGAGCAGCTCTCCGACCATATCCGGATCGGCGTGGTCAGGGTGGAGCAGAGCCACCTTGTTACCCAGCGCAGCGCGCTCCTTCTCGACAGCTGCCAGTTGCGCTTCGCGCTGATCCAGCAGGCGAAGATTTTCACTCCATGCCAGCAGACCGGAAGGACCGGCAATGGCGAGGCCACCCATGACCAGCAAAGCCGCCAGAGCAAGACTCTGAGTCGCACGCTGTCTTTGCGAAGTAGAGAATCTGATCTTGCGGCGCATTTCGTTACAGAATCACAGTTACTGCACAGGCGCAAGCTTTATCGCAGCGGATCAATACGAACGCGGCAGTCCGAGGACATGCTCCGACAAATAACTGAGGATCAGATTGGTGCTGATGGGTGCCACCGTATAGAGACGCGCTTCCCGGAATTTGCGCTCCACGTCGAACTCTTCGGCGAAACCGAAGCCTCCGAAGGTCTGCACGCACATGTCCGCGGCTGCCCAGCTCGCCTCGCTTGCCAGCATCTTCGCCATATTGGCTTCCGCCCCGACATCGCCACCGGCATCGTAGGATTTTGCAGCGTGCCCGACCATCAGTTCTGCTGCGCGCATTTGCGCGTAACATCGCGCCAGTGGAAATTGCACGCCCTGGTTCTTTCCGATCGGTCGCTCAAAAACGTGGCGCTCCTTCGCGTATTCACTGGCTTTGGCAATGAACCACTTCGCATCGCCGATACATTCTGCACCGATCAGGATGCGCTCCGCATTCATGCCGGACAAGACGTACCGGAACCCCTTGCCCTCCTCGCCTATCAGCGCGTCGGCAGGAACGTGGAGATCGTCGAAGAATATCTCTGTTGTGGCGTGATTCATCATCGTCCGTATCGGTTTTATCGTCATGCCGCGGCCGACGGATTCCCGCATATCGATCAGGAATAATGACAGACCTTCCGTCTTGTGCTCGACCTTGTCCTTCGGCGTGGTCCTTGCGAGCAGCACCATCAGGTCGGAATGTTCGGCGCGACTTGTCCAGATTTTCTGGCCATTGATGATGTATTCGTCGTCAATGCGACGGGCAGAGGTGGACAGCGAAAGCGTATCTGTCCCGCTGCCCGGTTCGGATACGGCAAACGCCTGCAATCTCAGCTCCCCCCTGGTGATCGCCGGCAGAAAAGCGGCTTGTTGCTCTGCACTTCCGTAACGGAGCAAGGTATTCATCACATACATCTGGGCATGGGCTGCAGCCCCATTGCATCCCGCGGCCTGTATTTCCTCCATGATCACAGCTGCGGATTGCAGATCGAGGCCACTACCACCAAACCTTTCGGGGATCAGCGCGGCGAGAAACCCGGCCCGGGTTATCGCATCGACAAACTCGTTTGGATAGGCGCGCTCGCGATCCTTGCCGCGCCAATACTCACCAGGAAAATCGGCACAAACGGCCTGCACGGCCCGGCGGATATCGTTGAATGTGTCTTCAGCCATGCCGTTTCCTTGGAGAGGCAGGTAAAGCTTGGCAATCCGCCAGCGCCCACTGCCTTGACTTTCTTGCCGCTCTTTCGTATGGTTACGTTTGTAACTATCTTTAGCATGAGGATTGAAATGCCCGACCTCTTTGAAAATCCGATCGGCCTCGACGGCTTTGAATTCGTTGAATTCTGTGCACCCGAAAAGGGTGTAATCGAACCGGTTTTTGAGGCGATGGGCTTTACTCTCGTTGCCAAGCACCGCTCCAAGGATGTCGACCTGTGGCGCCAGGGCCAGATCAATCTCATCCTCAATTATGAACCGAAAAGCGCCGCTTGGTTCTTTGCCCGCGAGCACGGGCCGTCGGCATGTGGAATGGGCTTCCGTGTCCGCGATGCGCGCAAGGCCTATTCCGAGCTGCTGGCGCGTGGGGCAGAGCCTGTGGGGGTCGATACCGGGCCGATGGAACTACACATCCCTGCCATCCGCGGTATCGGCGGTGCTATCGTGTATCTGATCGACCGTTACGAGGACGCCGACGGCAAGGGACTGTCGATCTACGATATCGACTTCGAGTATTTCGAAGGTGTCGAAAGGCGTCCCGAAGGAGCCGGTTTCGATGTCATCGACCACCTGACGCACAACGTTTACAACGGGCGGATGAAATATTGGGCGGATTACTACGAAACGCTCTTCAATTTCCGTGAAATCCGCTTTTTCGACATCAAGGGCGAATATACCGGCCTTACTTCCAAGGCGCTCACGGCTCCCGACGGCAAGATCCGCATTCCGCTCAATGAAGAAGGCGATGGCGGCAAGGGCCAGATCGAAGAGTTCCTGCGCGAGTTCAACGGCGAAGGTATCCAGCACATCGCCCTGATTTGTGACGATCTCGTCAAGGCTTGGGATAGGCTCAAGGACTTCGGCGTGCCGTTCATGACCGCCCCGCCCGAAACCTATTACGAAATGCTGCCCGAAAGGCTGCCCGATCACGGTGAGGACGTCGACGCGCTCAAGATGCGCGGCATTCTTCTCGACGGGACGACCGAAGGCGGACAGCCGCGTCTTCTCTTGCAAATCTTCGCTGAAGCGCAGGTTGGACCGGTGTTCTTCGAATTCATCCAGCGCAAGGGTGACGAAGGCTTCGGAGAAGGCAATTTCAAGGCACTGTTCGAGAGTATGGAGCGCGACCAGATCAAGCGCGGCGTGCTCAGCGTCGATGATGCGCAGGCTGTAGAACCGGAGCCTGCGGAATGACAGACAGCAAACCCAATCCCGTCAAACTGGGCGGCGTTCACCATGCGGCCTATCGCTGCAAGGACGCGAAGGAAACGGTCGAGTGGTATCGCGATGTCCTGGGCATGGAATACACGAGCGCCTTCAGCGAGGATCACGTACCATCGACTGGCGAGTATGACCCCTACATGCATGTATTCCTCGACGCTGGGAACGGCAACATCCTCGCGTTCTTCGAACTGCCCAACCAAAAGGAGATGGGTCGTGACGAGAATACACCTGCCTGGGTCCAGCATCTCGCCTTCAAGGTGGGTAGCGATGAGGAACTGCTCGCCGCGAAGCGCCATGTCGAAAGCCTCGGCATAAACGTACTGGGCCCCACCCATCACGGAATCTTCAAGTCGATCTATTTTTTCGACCCCAATGGTCACCGAGTTGAACTCGCAGCCGATATCGGAACCGACGAACAATATGCGGAACTGAAGCGCGTCGCCATGCCGATGCTCGATGAATGGAGCGAAACCAAAACGGCACCCCGGCACGCAGACTGGCTGCATGAAATCGCCCGCAAGGAGCACGGTCAGGTCTGAGCCGGACGCGGGCGGAACGGGCCGCTTTTTGCTGCGTTCCCGCTCAAAGGGAGTTCCCTCAGAGTGAATTACATCGCCACGTTGCGCCAACAGCTGCAATCGATGGGAGAGGGATTTATCCAGACTCTCCCAAGCTTGGCCATTGCGCTGCTGATTATCCTCGTCACCTGGATTGTGGCGCGCTTTGCAGTCCGCATTTCCGACATGATCGTTGGGCGGACCGATATCCGCGCGAGCCTGAAAAACCTCATCGACACGCTGGTAAAACTGGCCATCTGGGTGATCGGGCTTTTTATCGCAGCGGTTATTGTAATGCCGGGTCTGACATTTGCCAGCTTGCTGGCTGGTCTCGGAATCGGTGCCGTTGCGATCGGCTTCGCCTTTCAGGACATCTTCGAGAATTTCTTCGCCGGCATACTCATCATGCTGCGAGAGAAAATGCGCATCGGCGACGTGATCGAGTGCGAAGGCATTACGGGTAAGGTTGAACACATCACCTTGCGCGAAACGCATGTCAGGAAACTTTCCGGCGAATTGACAGTCGTCCCCAATTCGATCCTGTTCAAGAATCCGGTCGAAATTCTGACCGACCTCGAACAGCGTCGCCATGAAGTCGTCGTGGGCGTCAGCTACGACACTGATCTCGACCAGGCAGCCGATGTCATCCGCCGTGCAGTTGAGAATGCGGATGACGTTCTGGCAACCAAAGGCGTCGACATCTTTGCACAGGAGTTCAACTCCAGCTCCGTCGATTTTCTCGTTCGCTGGTGGGCCGGCGCGACACCGCGCGCCGGATGGGAAACCAAGGATCGCGTCGTTCGCGCGATCAAGGCAGCGCTCGATGATGCGGGAATCGAGATACCCTTTCCCTACGTCACGCATACTTTCAAGGAAGCCGTCCCGATGAACCAACCAAGCGAAGTTGGTCAGAGAGAACTCTGAACAAAGTCCGCAGCAAGGTCATGGTGCGCCCGACAGGATTCGAACCTGTGGCCCCCGGATTAGGAATCCGATGCTCTATCCGACTGAGCTACGGGCGCGCCAAACGCTCGTATAGCGGCTGACCCGCGAGTAGCAATCAGTTGAGTTCGTCGGGCGGAGCGACCGGAAACAATATCGGCGCGACCGAGATGCCTTCGGCCGCCAACTCCTCCGCTTCCTGATGGGTTGCCTTTCCGTGGATGGGAGTTTCATCGCTGTCGCCATAATGCTGCGAGCGAGCCTCCTGCGCGAATTTCTCGCCGACCCACTTGCTCCCTTCGAGCGCTTTCGCTTGCGTTTTTGCCAGCGTCTCAAGGGCCTTGCGGACTTCGGCCGGCATCGGCTTGTTCGATAGTCGCGCAAGCCCGCCCTCGCCTTTCACGGTGTCGTCGCGATCGCGGTTCGCTTTCGCTCCGAGCGCGGGAGCCATTGGTGCCTTGCCAATCGCAGTGCTGCCGCAACTTGGGCAATCTACCAGCCCACGGTCGCGCTGCGATTCAAAATCGGCGGAAGAGCCAAACCAGCCCTCGAAGCGATGGCCATTATCGCAATGCAGGTCGTAAACGATCATGGCGGGCTAGTTGGCGATTTTACGGCGATTGGCAAGGCTGGGTACCTGGCTTCGCACCTCGGCAATTCGCGCAAGATCAATATCGACAAATGCCAAGCCGGCCGTTTCTCCCCCCATGTCGAGGAGAACTTCGCCCCACGGGTCGATCACTAGACTATGGCCGAAGGTATGACGACCATCTTCATGCTCGCCAACTTGGGCTGCTGCGACCACGAATGCGCTAGCCTCGATCGCGCGCGCTCTTTGCAGCACGTGCCAATGCGCTTCACCGGTCGGGACTGTAAAGGCTGCCGGAATGGCAATTGTATCGCAATGGAGGGCACCAAGAGCCTCGAAGAGAGCGGGGAAACGCAGATCGTAGCAGATGGCCAGTCCAAGGCGTCCGACTGGGGTGTCTTCCAAACTGACAATTGAGTTTCCGGCCTGATACGCGCTAGACTCACGCCAACTTTCACCACTGGCGAGATCGACGTCGAACATGTGCATCTTGTCGTAATGCGCGGGTCGGCGTGGATGGTCGGGATCAAAAATTAGAGAGCGATTGAGCCACTTTCCCGTGGTTCCGGCGAGTGCCATCGAACCGATCGCCAAATATATCTCGTTCTCGGTCGCAACTTCACCCAAACGCTCGACATAGCTTTCCATGCCCGCTTCGATCCGCCGGGCTGCACGCGAGCGGTCCCGATCAAGCATAAGAGACATTTCGGGTGTGAAGAGCATACTTGCGTCAGCATTGGCAGCGTCTTTCGCTGCATCTTGAAGGACCCGAAAATTGTTTTCCGGGTCGATGCCCGATGTCATCTGCAGGACGCCAATTTTCGTCATTTAGCGGCCTAGCATGGCGTCGAGTTTGCCGTCACGCTCCAGAGCGGCCAATTGGTCGGAGCCGCCGACATGGTGCTCACCGATGAAGATTTGCGGGACAGTGGTCGCGTTCGGCGCGCGTTCTCGCATCTCGTCACGCTTTGGACCACCCATTGTAATGTCGAATTCCGTGTACTCGACGTCCTTGCTGTCGAGCAACCGTTTCGCGCGCGCGCAGTAACCACAGCCGAACTTCGTATAAATGTCGATTTGCGGCTTGGTCATTTTTAATCCTCGTTGCTTTCGGCGGGCACGCACGGCCGCTCCGCTTGAAACAGCCCCTCCCCACCCTATGTCAATTTTCGCGCGGTTTGGTGCCGCGATTCTGGAGCGCCGGTTCCGGGCTCCATGATTATCAAATTGCTCACAAGAGGATTTGTTTCAATGAACCGTTTCGACACTACCCCCTATCGCCGTTCCACGGTTGGTTTTGATCGCCTGTTCGATCTGATGGAACGTCAGGCTCGCAATGCCGGCGGAGACAATTATCCGCCATTCAATATCGAGCGCAGAAGCGAAGACGATTACCGCATCACGCTGGCGGTAGCCGGGTTCCGCCCAGAGGATATCGAGATCACTGCACAACAGAACCTGCTGGTGATCCAGGGCCGCAAGCGCGACGAACAGAATGATGGCGAAATGCTCCACGTCGGAATTGCCAATCGCGGCTTCGAGCGCCGCTTTGATCTCGCCGATTATGTTCGTGTGGACCAAGCCGATCTTCAGGATGGATTGCTGTTGATCGATCTAGTCCGCGAAGTTCCCGAAGCGATGAAGCCCAAGAAAATCGCTATCGGAAACCAGAAGCCATTCGAGATCGTGCAGGACGACGCGGACGCCGCCGCCTGATCTTGTTTCTCTTGTTCAAATAGTAGGGGGCGGCTCCATATCGGACCCGCCCCCGCGACGCGTGGCGCCGCCAAGCCCCGGATACGGCCGTCCGGGTCGCAGAAGACGGCCGAGTTCGAGGCAAGCCTCAAGAAAAACACGACTGGTTTTCACCGCAGGGAGCGATGCGACCCGTACGAGTCGAGAGACTCACTGGCGCAATAGTATCAAAAGTTAAAGTGTCGCGCATGCGCGCAAACCCGCACGATAGCGTCGGTTGCGGCCCGTCCAGCGGCTTGTATTTTGATTTTCAAGCGCGATTTCGGTGTGGGACAGGCGTAAAAAAAATTACACCAAGCGCTCTTGATCCAGTGCTGCACCGATAAAACCGGAGAAAAGTGGGTGTGGATCGAAGGGTTTCGATTTCAACTCAGGATGAAATTGCACCCCGACGAACCAGGGATGGTCGGGCCGTTCGACAATTTCCGGGAGCAGGCCATCAGGCGACATGCCGGAGAACACGAGCCCGTCCTTCTCGAGCGGTTCGATATAGGCTCCGTTGACCTCATAACGATGCCTGTGACGCTCGGAAATTTCCGTCGCGCCGCCGTAGATTTCCGACACCTTGCTGCCTTGACGAAGGCGCGCGTCATAAGCGCCGAGCCGCATCGTTCCGCCCAGGTCACCACCTGCTTCGCGAGTCTGCAGGCCCTCTTCTGACATCCATTCAGTAATTATGCCGACGACGGGCTCGTCGGTCGCGCCGAATTCGGTCGACCTTGCTGCGTGAAAACCAGCGGTGCGCGCGCTTTCCACACACGCCATCTGCATGCCCAGGCAGATGCCGAGAAACGGGACATTGTGTTCTCGCGCAAAGCGGACTGCGGAAATCTTGCCTTCGCTTCCACGTTCGCCGAAACCGCCCGGCACCAAAATGCCGTGCATCGGCTCCAGCCGGGCCGCGATATCCTGATCGGACTGTTCGAAGACTTCGGCGTCGATCCATTTGATATTGACCTTGACCCGGTGCGCCATTCCACCATGCACCAGTGCCTCGTTCAGCGATTTGTAGGCATCCTGCAGGCCGACATATTTGCCGACCACACCGATGGTCACTTCGCCTTCGGGATTTTGATGGCGATCGAGCACGTCGTGCCAACGAGAAAGATCGGGTTCAGGCGCGTCCGTGATGCCGAAACTGCGCAGCACCTCGCGGTCAAGCCCCTCTTCATGATACTGTAGCGGGACCGCGTAGATCGAGGGTGCGTCAAGCGCCGGTATCACGGCTTCCTGTCGCACATTGCAGAATTGCGCAATTTTGCGCCGCTCGCTCTCCGGAATCGGATGTTCGGCACGGCAAAGGAGCATGTCAGGCTTAATGCCCAGGCTGGCCAGTTCGCGGACGGAATGTTGTGTGGGCTTGGTCTTCAGCTCACCGGCCGCGGCGATATACGGCACAAGCGTGACATGAACGCTGAGCGTCTGCATCGGCTCGAGTTCGTTACGGAGCTGACGGATGGCCTCCATGAAGGGAAGTCCCTCGATGTCACCGACCGTGCCACCGATCTCGCAAAGGATGAAATCGTGATCATCCTGATCGGCAAGCGCGAACTGCTTGATCGCATCGGTGACATGCGGGATCACCTGAACCGTCGCGCCCAGATAGTCGCCCCGGCGCTCCTTAGCGATAATCTGCTGGTAGATGCGCCCGGAGGTCACGTTGTCGGCCTGCTTCGCCGAAACCCCCGTGAACCGCTCGTAATGGCCGAGATCGAGATCGGTCTCCGCGCCATCGTCGGTCACATAAACTTCGCCATGCTGATAGGGGCTCATCGTCCCCGGATCGACATTGAGGTAGGGGTCGAACTTGCGAATGCGGACCTTATACCCGCGCGCTTGAAGCAGAGCCGCGAGCGATGCTGCCATGAGACCTTTGCCGAGCGAGGAGACCACGCCGCCGGTGATGAAAATATACCGCGCCATGGGAGTTGGGCCTTAAGCTTCGGAGTTGAGTCGGGGCAAGCGGAAAGGCGCGCAAAATTGCGCCTGGTCCACAAGAATGAGATAGCCGGGAGTTTGGTCTATTCCGCCAAGGCGTCTTCGACCGGCGATGGCGGTGGCTGCGCCGGAGCCGCGCTCCCACCCAAGGGATCCGGGTTCTGAACGGTGTCGACATTGCGATCCAGCGTGGATTCGATGCCATCACTGCCACCGACGCCCTCTACGGCCAAGGCCGCAAGGATGATGGACAAGACGACAAAAGCAACCGCAAGCCACTTCGTCGAACGTGTCAGGAAATCCGCTGCCCCGCGCGCACTCAGCATTCCGCTGGGACTGCCTCCAATGCCCAGACCACCGCCCTCACTCCGTTGCATCAGAATCACACCGACGAGTGCGGCGCCGACAATGGCCTGTAGAACGGTGAGGAATAGAAACATTACGGTAAATACTCTGGGCTAGGAATTCGCGCTCGACGCGCATCTAGGCTCACGCTGCCAAATCGGCAAGGTCCGTGGCAGTTGTCAGCAATCCTCGGCTTCCGACGCTGCGATGACAATCCCGAGAAAGTTGTCGGCAGTAAGGCTGGCGCCTCCCACAAGAGCCCCCCCGACTTCCGCCGTCGAAAGGATTTCACGTGCATTCTGCGGATTGACCGATCCTCCGTAGAGAATTCGAATGGCTGCCGAAGCTGCTTCACCGTAAACTTCGTCGAGAAGCTTGCGAATCGCCGCATGCATTGCGCCGATGTCGTCGGACGTTGCTGTCCGACCCGAGCCAATGGCCCAGATGGGTTCGTATGCGATCGTCAGTTTTTCGGCCGCGTCATCGATCGGCGGCAAACATTCGCGCAATTGTCCAATAACGAAATCTTCCGCTTCACCTGCGTCGCGAGTCTCGAGGCTTTCTCCGCAACAAAGGATGATACGCAGGCCGGCCGCGTGCGCGCTTTCGACCTTTGCCTTGACGACCGCATTTGTCTCTCCGTGATTGCCACGCCGTTCGCTGTGGCCGAGGATCACGAATTTGGCGCCGGCGTCTGCGGCCATTGAGGCGGAAATATCGCCCGTATGGGCGCCCGAATCCTCGGAGTGGCAGTCCTGCGCGCCGATACCGATCTGTTCGGCTTCGCGATGAACGGCGTGAAGCAGCGTGAATGGAGGGGCCAATGCAACCTCCGCCTTCATATACCGCTGTGCAGCACGATCGATGGCGCGTGCTTCAGAAAGCATCGCACGCGTACCGTTCATCTTCCAGTTTCCAACGATATAAGGCCGTTCGGCCATACTTGCTCCCCATCAGGTCGTGTTGAAATAATTTCGTAGCGCGCCGCTATATAGGCTGCGAAGTGTGGTCCGCTAGACAAGCTTTGTTTCCGCGTCAAAACGCAGCACCACCTGTTGCGGGGAGGTCGCAGGGCGGATAAAGCGCTGCGAATTCCGCGATTGTGCTCGACTTCTTGCGAAAGGCTCGAGCAACTCCAGACACCGATACAGGACCGCCCGCAAGACATGCTCACTTTTTTCCGCAACTTCTTCAAAACGAAGATCGGGCTCGCCCTCGCCCTTGCCTTTCTGGCCCTGATCGGATTCGCATTCGCGAGCATGGACGTTTCGAGCAGCGGGACGTTCGGCGGCATTGCCGGGGGCTCGAACGTAGCCGTGGTCGGTGGCGAGAAGATCGGAACGGCTGCGCTCAACGAAGCTGCAGAACAGGCACTGAATCAAAGACGGCAGGAAAACCCATCGGCGACGATGCAGAACTTGCTTGCCGGTAATGGCCTCGATGATGTTCTCGGCGGATTGATTGATCGCTTTGCGCTCACCGTTTGGGGACAAGACAACGGCCTTCGTGCGGGGCAAAACCTGGTGAACAGTGAAATTCGCCAGATACCTGCTGCCAGCGGAGCGACCGGCAATTTCGACCAGGCTGCATACCAGGCATTTCTCCGCAGCAACAATCTGACCGACGCCTCATTGCGCCAGCAGGTGCGTACCGGACTGATGTTTCGTCAGGCTGTCTATCCTGCGATTTACGGGTCGAAATTGCCAGATTCTCTTGCGCGTTCCTATGCTCGTACTTTCAAGGAACGGCGTAGCGGATCAATCGCCTCGATCCCGGCAAGTCTTCTCGCGCCAGACGGGGATCCGAGCGATGCACAATTGCAGGAATTCTATTCTGAAAACGCCTCTCGTTTCGTTCGTCCCGAGCGCCGCACGCTTCGCTACGCGACATTCGGTGCTGATGCTCTGGGCGATCGGATCGAGCCGACAGACGCGGAAATCGCCGAATACTATCAGGCTAATCGGGATCAATTCGCGGCCTCGGAAACGCGCAGCTTCACACAACTGATCGTGCCGACGCGCGAGGCTGCCGAAGCTATCCGGGCTCGCGTTTCGCAAGGTCAGGCTTTTGCTGCTGCCGCGCAAGGGTCGGGCTTGCGTACGACCGACCTCGCAGATGTCTCGCGCAGCGATCTCCAGAGCGATACTTCCTCAGCCGTGGCTGAGGCCTATTTCGGGGCGGCGAGTGGGGCAGTAACGCAACCCGCCCGCAGTGCGCTGGGCTGGCATGTCGCGCGAGTGAGCGACGTCAATGCTTCGCCCTCGCGGAGCCTCGCTGCTGCCCGTCCCGAGATCGAAGACACGCTCCGAGAGCAAAAACGCAATCGCGGAATTGCCGAACTCGCGACAGGGGTCGAAGATCGCCTTGCAGACGGAGCCTCGTTTTCGGCGATCGTGGAGGATCTCGATCTCGAAATAACAAGCCTGCGTCCCATGATTGCTTCGGGTCAGTTCTATGGCGCTGCGGAGCGTGCTCCTGATTTCATCGCTCCTGTCCTCGATCTGGCGTTCCAGATAGAAGAAGGCGAACCCGAAATCGCCGCCCTGCCCGACAGCCAGAATTTCGTTCTCTATGAAGTTAGCGAGATTACCCCATCGGCGACCGCGCCACTGTCCGAAATTCGCGACAATGTCGTGAGCGAATGGCGCCGCGTCAGGGGCAATGCCGCGGCTGAAGCGGCGGCCAGGCGCATTGTCGCGCGCGTGGAGAAAGGTCGGACACTCGCTCAGGCTATCGCAGCCGAAGAGGTTTCGCTACCCGCCGCCGAAGCCGTCAATTACAGCCGTGAAGAGCTGGCGCGAATGCAAAATGCCTCCGTGCCCGCACCCATCGCGCTCCTTTTTGGAATGGCCGAAGGAACGGTGAAGAAGCTCGAGGGCAATGGCGATCAGGGTTGGTATGTCGTCGAACTTCGAGACATTGCGTTGGGAGAGCTGCAGGACAATGATCCGCTCATCGCGCAGGCCAAGACTCAGCTCGGCCAGAGCTGGGGTGCCGAATACGCCGAGCAGATCATTGCTGCCATGCGGGCCGAAGTCGGCGTGGAGCGTAATTCGGACGCGATCGAGGCCGTACGCCGCCAGCTTCTCGGCGTGCAAGACTGAGGGACGTCCAGAACATGAATCTGGAAGGCCTCGACGAGGCTCGAAAGGCTATCGCTCGCGGCGAACCGGCGCTTGTCTGGCGCAAGTTTGTCGCTGACACCATCACGCCCGTCGGCGCGGCCGTCCAGCTGATCGAAGAAGGGCGCGGCGATTTCCTGCTCGAATCGGTCGAGGGAGGCGAGGTGCGCGGGCGTTACAGCTTGCTGGGTCTCGATCCGGATCTCGTATTCAGGGCGACCGGCAATGCCGCCGAGATCAACGCGCGCTGGCGCGAAGATCGCAATGATTTTCGCGCCACGCCAGAGAACTCTCTCGCTGCCCTGCGAAATTTGCTCGCGCAGTGCCGTATCGACGTGCCCGAGACATTGCCCCCAGCCCTCGCCTGTGTTGTTGGCTATTTTGGTTACGAGACAATCGGGTTGGTCGAACAATTGCCCCGCGCGCCGCGGCAGGCGCTTGACCTTCCCGACATGCTGTTCTGCCGCCCCACGCTCTTGCTGATCTTCGACGGGCTGACTGACGAATGTTTCTGCATAGCACCGATATGGTCGTCGCCTGCCGATCCTGACGAAGCGTTTGGTACGGCCCGGAATCGTATCGAAAACGTGCTGGCACAACTCACCGCTGGAAGGCCCATTCGGCGTGCTCCAGCGAATGTTGAGTCCGATCCGCAACCGGTGCCACAGATCGCCACCGAGGACTATCTCGCGATGGTCGAATCTGCGAAAGAATACATCGCCGCAGGTGATATCTTCCAGGTTGTTCTGTCGCAGCGATTCACCGCACCTTTCGAACTGCCGCCGCTTGAACTCTATCGTGCGCTGCGGCGGATCAATCCGTCCCCGTTTCTCTATTTTCTCGACTTGCCGGGTTTTGCCGTCGTGGGGTCCAGTCCGGAGATCCTCGTGCGTGTTCGCGATGGTGAAGTCACGATCCGGCCGATTGCCGGCACGCGTCCCCGCGGTGCAACGGTGGCAGAGGATGAAGCGGCCGAAGTTTCGTTACTTGCCGATGCCAAGGAACGTGCGGAACATCTCATGCTGCTCGATCTCGGTCGCAACGACGTCGGCCGTGTCGCCAGTAGGGGGAGCGTCGAGGTGACTGACAGCTTTGCAGTCGAACGTTATAGCCATGTCATGCACATCGTCAGCAACGTCGTCGGCAAACTCGATGAACGCTACGACGCTATCGATGCGATGTTTGCGGGCTTTCCCGCAGGCACCGTCAGCGGTGCACCCAAAATCCGGGCCTGCGAAATCATCGCCGAGCTGGAGCGAGATACGCGTGGTCCCTATGCCGGAGGCGTTGGTTATTTCGCCCCCGATGGATCGCTTGACAGCTGTATCGTCCTCCGGACTGCAGTCGTGAAGGAAGGGATGATGCATGTCCAGGCGGGTGCAGGTATAGTCGCCGACAGCGATCCCTCCTACGAATTGAAAGAATGCGAGGCCAAGGCGGGCGCGTTGTTTGCCGCCGCGCGCGAAGCTGTTCGCATCGCAAGAGAAGCCAGTTACGGACAATGAAGTCGATCTTATTTGCTTTGCCTTTGCTCCTTGCCGTCGCGGCGTGCGACAGTAAGCCTGAAGGCGAACCGGTCATGCGAACGCGGATTGACCGGCAGGGCGGACCGTCCACCCCGGTTTCCGAGCCCAGTGAAACGCCCAGCGTCACGTCCGAGGTGGAAAGCGCGTGTCGCTCAATCATCTTCGAGGATACGCCGCTGACCCATTGTCTGGCTATTCCGGCGCGGCATCGCATTGCCATGGATCTCGGTCCGGCGGGTGGCGCGCCGTATGGCAGTCTGTCATCCTTCGCACGCTCCCGAGAAAGCGGAACGGTCGCGTTTGCCATGAACGCCGGCATGTTTGACGACGATGGCCAACCAATCGGCTATTTCGTCGAAGACGCCGAGCGTCTCAAGACACTGAACACCAATGACGGAGCGGGAAATTTCCACCTGAAGCCGAATGGCGTATTTTTCGGGACCAACGGAAAATGGGAAATCCGCACGACAGCGGATTTTCTCGCCAATGTTTCGGACCGCCCGCAATTCGGCACGCAATCCGGCCCGATGCTTGTCGTGGACGGAAAGATACATCCCGAAATCACCGAGAATGGACCATCGCGTATGGTGCGCAATGCCGTCGGCGTCGACGAGCGCGGCCGCGCGCATTTCGTCATTTCCAATGCGCCCTTATCCTTCGGGCGTCTTTCGCGTTTCTACTTGAACGAGCTGGGGGTGAAGAACGCGCTATACCTTGATGGCAATGTCTCCGCGCTCTGGAACCCGGCGACGGACCGTCTGGATGCAGGAGCGCCGATCGGCCCGATCGTGGTCGTTGAACGCAAGGAACCCGATAATGAGTAGATCGCGCCGCACCCTTTACCCCGAGATCGAGCCTTACGAAACTGGAATGCTCGAGGTTGGCGAGGGTCATTCGCTCTACTGGGAACGGGTCGGCACACCCGGCGCAAAACCGGCGGTGTTTCTGCACGGAGGACCCGGAGGGGGCATGTCGCCGGCACACCGGCGGCAATGGAATCCAGACCTCTATGACGTGCTGCTGTTCGATCAGCGCGGGTGCGGAAAGTCTTTGCCATTCGCTGAAATCGAAAACAACGACACTTGGCGCATCGTTGCCGATATCGAACGATTGCGCGAGATGTGCGGTCACGAAAAATGGCAGGCTTTCGGTGGCAGCTGGGGTTCGACCCTGGCGCTTGCCTACGCGCAGATGCATCCCGAGCGGGTCAGTGATCTGGTCCTGCGGGGCGTCTTTCTCGCCCGGCAGAAAGAAAAGGACTGGCTGTACACGTACGGCGCCAGCGAGATCATGGCGGAACAGTGGGACGATTTTATCGGACTGATCCCCGAAGGGGAACGTGACAATCTGGTCGCCGCATATCATGAGCGATTGACGAGTGATCACGAACCCACGCGTCTTGCGGCGGCACGCGAATGGTCTTTGTGGGAAGGCACCGTCGCCACGCTCCTTCCCGATCCCGCGCTGCTCGACAGCTTTGCCGACCCTGCAAAAGCAGTGCCATTTGCGCGCATTTGCGCACGCTTCTTTCTCGAAGATTTCTATCTGGAAGAGGCACAGCTCCTGGTCAATGTCGATCGTATCAAAGGGATACCCGGCATAATCGTTCAGGGGCGCCACGATATCTGTACGCCGCCGACCTCTGCTTGGGAGCTCAAGAAGGCCTGGCCGGAGGCCGAACTTTGGATCGTGGACGATGCCGGACACAGCGCGGGGGAACCCGGCATAATCGATGGACTGGTCCGAGCCACAGACACATTCGTTGCGAAGTCTGCCTGACCGCACCGGCAGCATTCCTTGCTTGAAGCTTTTCCAGCGGCGCGACATTGGGGAAACCGATGCCCGACAATTCGACCATTCTCGTAATCGACAATTACGACAGCTTCACCTTCAACCTCGTCCATTATCTGATGGAACTGGGTGCGGCCGTCGACGTGGTTCGCAACGACGCAATTTCCGTGTCCGAAGCAATGGCCCGCGATGTGGCGGGTTATCTCATTTCACCGGGGCCCTGTACGCCGGCGGAAGCAGGCATCAGCCTCGCCCTTGTCGCCGCCTGTGCCGCGGTCGGCAAACCACTGTTGGGTGTGTGCCTTGGCCATCAGGCAATCGGGCAGCATTTCGGCGGTCATGTCGTTCGTGGCGGATTGATGCACGGCAAGACAAGTCCCGTCATACATGACGGCAGCGGCGTGTTCGCAGGCCTGCCTTCGCCTTTCACGGCGACGCGCTACCATTCGCTGGTAGTCGAAAACATACCCGATGAACTGGTGGTCAATGCCACGAGCGAAACGCCGGGCCTTGAAGGCACGAGCGTCATGGGTTTTCGACATCGCGACCTGCCGCTGCATGGCGTGCAATTTCACCCAGAAAGCATTGCCACCGAACACGGGCATGCCCTGCTTGCGAATTTCGTGGCGCTTTGTGGTATCGAAGCGAAAGTCCACGCATGAAGTCCTTACCCGATGCTGCAATCCATCTCGCGGAGGACGAGGCAGCCGAGATTTTCGGCTGGATTCTCGACGGCGAAACGACTGACGGAGAAATCGGTCGTTTCCTGGTCGAGATGTCGGCTCGTTCCGAAACGGCGGAAGAAATTGCCGGCGCAGCGCGTGCCTTGCGCGAGCGCTTGATTCCGGTTGCCGCACCTGAAGGCACTGTCGACTGCTGCGGCACGGGAGGCGATGGCAAGCATACGTTGAACGTCTCCACGGCAGTCAGCCTGGTTGTTGCGGCGTGCGGCGTGCCGGTGGCCAAGCATGGCAACCGTGCTGCCAGCAGCAAATCCGGCGCCGCCGATACATTGGAGGCACTGGGTCTCGACATGGATGCAGCAGGCGCATCCGCAGAAAAAACGCTGGCCGAGCTCGGTATTTGTTTTCTGTTCGCAAAGAACCACCATCCCGCCATGGCGAGAATTCAGCCGATCCGACAGCAACTCGGCGTGCGGACCATTTTCAACCTGATGGGTCCGCTTTCCAACCCGGCCCAGGTCAAGCGCCAGCTGATTGGTCTCGCCCGCCCTGGCTATGTCCCGATTTATGCCGCAGCAAAGGCGCGGCTAGGCACGGAGCGCACCTTCATCGCGTCGGGAGACGAAGGTCTCGATGAACTCAGTCTCGCGGGCGGAAACGAGCTTGCCGACGTCACCGGCGACAGTTTCGAAATGCGCCGCGTTCACGCAGTGCAGGCCAACCTCCCGCACTCTCCTGTCGAGGCCATTCGTGGTGGCGATCCGCAGCACAATGCCCGCGCGCTCGATGCGCTGCTGCTCGGCACACCCGGACCCTATCGTGACGCTGTCCTTTTTAACGCAGCCGCGACGCTTATTGTTGCCGATCGCACGGACGACTGGTCACTGGGCGCAGAAATGGCGGCGGAGGCGCTCGACAGTGGCCGGGCACGCCAACTGCTCTCCAACTGGATAGCAATGGCCCAATGAACAAGCTCGACGAGATATGCGCGACAAAGCGCGACGAGGTCGCTGATGGCAAGACCAGGGCATCGCTCGATTTCCTCGACCGCCAAGCCAGAGATGCTTCGCCACCGCGTGGCTTCGTCAATGCACTCGAGAGCGCGCAGGCCACGGGGTTTGGCCTGATTGCCGAAATCAAGAAAGCTTCGCCTTCGAAAGGCCTGATCCGGCGCAATTTTGATCCAGCGAGCCATTCTGCCGCCTATGCGGATGGAGGCGCAGCGTGCCTCTCAGTCCTGACGGACGCCCAATATTTCCAGGGACACGCAAGTTATCTGGTAGCGGCGCGAGCCGCTTGTGACCTGCCCGTGCTTCGCAAGGATTTCATGATCGATCCATGGCAAGTCGCCGAAGCGCGCGCCATCGGCGCCGATGCCATCCTGATCATTGTCGCGGCTCTCGAAGACGGCGCGATGGCCGAAATCGAAAGTGCGGCGTTGGAGCGCGGAATGGATGTGCTTGTCGAAGTTCACGACGAAGCGGAAATGGCACGGGCGGCGCGACTTCGATCAAGACTCATCGGCGTGAACAATCGCGATTTGCGGACTTTTGAAACCGATCTTGCCACGACGGAACGGTTGGCTCCCCTTGCCCCGGATGATGCCTTGCTCGTCGGCGAAAGCGGGATTTCATCCTACGCGGATTGTGAACGGCTTGCGCGACACGGCGTACGCAGCTTCCTGGTCGGCGAAAGCCTCATGCGAGAGGAGGACCTCGGTCAGGCGACCTCGGATCTCCTGAACGGTCCACGATCATGACGCGCCGCACGCATCTCGATGAGCATGGCTCCGCTCGAATGGTCGACGTCGGCGGCAAATCGCCAACCAGGCGCGTTGCTGTTGCCGAAGGCCGCATCGTCATGAGCGCAGCGGCGCGTGATGCCATGCTGTCGGATAGTTCGCCGAAAGGCGACGCACTTGCCGCAGCCAGGATTGCGGGAATCATGGCGGCGAAGAAAACTGCAGAACTCATCCCCCTTTGCCATCCCATCGGTCTCGATTCCGTAGCGATAGATTTCACGCAGGAAGATGACGGAATTCGCGCCACTGCGACGGTCTCGCTCGAAGGTCGCACCGGAGTTGAGATGGAAGCGATGACCGCAGTGACCGTCGCACTGCTCACGCTTTACGACATGGGTAAATCACTCGACAAGGCAATGCGCATCGACGCTGTGCGGTTGTGTTCGAAGACCGGAGGCAAATCGGGCGACTGGTACGCACCGGATTGAACTGTGCGATAACGCCGCATGTCAGGGACCGCATCCGGGGTCGAGGCGCGGAAACCGCAGAATTGCTTGACGTGCGAAACAATGTTGCCTAATTGTTCCACCTACGTTCGCGGATTGGCGGATTGGAACATGGAGACAGGCATGCTTACGGCAAAGCAGTACGAATTGATCCGCTTCATTCAGCAGAGGTTGGAAGAAACTGGGATTTCTCCCTCATTTGAAGAAATGAAGGAAGCGCTCGATCTCAAAAGCAAGTCGGGCGTTCACCGGCTCATTTCTGCGCTTGAGGAGCGCGGCTTTATTCGCCGATTACCAAATCGTGCGCGCGCACTCGAGGTGGTAAAACTCCCTGAAGATGCAGTCAGCAACACCCCGCGAGATGCCGCCGCGAATGACGATACGGCAACCGCGGCGCCATCACGGTCGAAAGCACCTGTCGCTGCGAATGACGTCATTGACGTACCGCTGCACGGCCGGATCGCAGCGGGCGCGCCGATCGAGGCAATCGAGGGACAATCGACTTTGCCGGTACCTGCGGCCCTGCTTGGTCCGGGGGATCATTATGCGCTGGAAGTCTCCGGAGATTCAATGATCGAGGCAGGGATTTTCGATGGGGATTTCGCGCTCGTTCGTCGCACGGATACGGCGCGCGATGGCGAGATCGTCGTGGCACTGGTCGACAATGAGGAGGCGACTCTCAAATACCTTCGCAAGGAAGGTGTCATGGTCCGTCTCGATCCCGCAAATGGCGCATACGAGCCGCAGCTCTATGAATCGGAACGTGTGCAGGTCCAAGGCAAGCTCTCGGGATTGCTGCGCCGCTACCATTAGTGTGTGCACTCGGCCGATGCGAACATTGGCCTCTGATTCAGTGGGGTTATTGGCGGGATTGAGGCCGCCACCAGCCTTGTTCGCCCTGGCCGGAAGCGACCGTCTCGATCCACTCTTCGGCCAGAAAAATCGAAAGTCCGCCGTGATCTTCGGTAAAGCGACGATCCACCTTGAGCCAGCGCGGACGGCAGCTGAATGGCAACCATCGGTCGGCTATGACGATATCGGACCGTTCGCAAGCCGCCGCTAGCGAACGTTCGTCGATCCGCTCCTTGCTGCGCGCAACCAGCATGTGCCATTTGCGATTGGCCCGTTCGACATCGAACGCACAAAAATCCGGACTGCACCGTACTCCGGTCCGAGCCGTAATTTCCATTGGCGTCGCTTCGACTCCAGAGAGCTGAACGATGTTGTCCTGGGCGTAAGATCCGTCACTATATTTCAGCACGTACAAGCGGCCATTATCGACCAGGCCCAGATTTCCGGCATCCCGAGTAACCAAGAGGTCCGGAATCGGCGTTGACAGCAACGAGAGGCTTCCGACAAGCACGGGAATCAAGCCCAGTAATCTCGCCCGGCCTTTACACAGCGCCAGCCAAAGCCCGCCCGCGACGAAAACGAGCAGGGTCCCCGTTCCCATGTGCGGGAGCAGCTTGACCGCGCCGGGTTGCGAAGCAGTAACGCGCGCGATCCACAACAAGAGATCCAGCGACTGCCCTGCCAGCCACCAGACCGGCGCTCCAGCGCCCACCAAATCGAGTAGGAGCGCCAAGGCAATCAGCGGCATCGCTATGAAAGTAACGAGCGGAATCGCAAAGACGTTGGCAAATGCGCCATAAAGTCCGGCACGGTGGAAATGGAACAGGACGATCGGGGTCAGTGCGAGTTCGATCACCAGGCCTGTGACGAACAACATCAGCAGTCGTCGCAAGAGTCTTACAAGGCCGCTTTCGTCTCGCGGAGCGAGAAATTCGCGCACCTTAGTGACATTGTGGAGTGCGATGATCGCTATGACCGCCGAAAAGCTCATTTGGAAGCTCGGCCCGACCAGTGCTTCTGGCCACAGCAGCAGGACGATTCCGGCGGCCACTGCAAGCATTCGCATCGATAGCGGCTCTCGGCCCAGCGCCAATGCAATCAGAACCAGGACTGCACCCACGCAGCTGCGGACTGTCGGCACCTGAGCACCGGTGATCAGCGTGTACGCAATCCCGGCGAGCGCAGCGATGGCTGCTGCAACCACGGGTAGCCGAACGCGCAGTGCGAGAGACGGGAAAAATGCCAGCAGCTTGATTGCCAGGAAGTAGGCCGCAGCGATGACCGCACTGACATGGAGGCCACTTATCGAAAGCAGGTGCGTCAATCCGGCATCGCGCATCGCCACTTCGTCAGCCTGCGCAATGGCGCCCCGATCCCCGCTCGCAAAGGCGGCCGCAATCGTGCCGCTCGAACCTGCAAGCCGATTGCGCACATGGTCTGAAATCGTGCGCTGGATGCTGGCGAAGAAATCACTGCTCGAACCGACGGGTTCGATAACTTCGATTGAACCGACCAGCGACCCGGTCGCCGCAAACCCCTTGAACCAAGCAGCCCTCGCTAAGTCGTATGCGCCTGGCAACACGGGCGGCGACGGCGGCATCAGTCGTGCCTTCAGCCTGACCCGCGCACCTTCCCGTAGACTATCGAGGTCCTTTTCGCTCGGCACATTGATTCTCACGCGGATCGCTCTCGCCTGTTCGATATCACGCATGGCCAACACGAGGCGCACGCGGTCTTCTGCAGGTTGCTCCTCTCGCTCGAGGATTCGCGCATCGAGCGTCATGACTTGCGGACGCGCAATCGGCTCTGCGCCGATCGCTTCGGACCTGGCCCAAATCACCACTATCCCGATCGCGAAAGCCAATCCCAGCCCGGAGATGAAAAGTCGCAAGATGCTGCGATCGTCAGTCCCACGCCAAACCGTATGCACGGCAAGAGTGACAAGGATGGCAAATGTACTGGCGGCGATCCACTGCCATGGTGATGCCAGCGCGAACCAGGTCCCGATCCCAGCGGCAAAGCTGACGACGAGCCAAGGCCCGCGATCGAACGCAGAGCGGGCTAGAAATTGCTCCGCCAGGTCTCCACTTCTGGACAAGATGGCGCGCATGCGCCAAGGCCGCTGCACTGCAGCATTGGCGGCGCCCTCTGACCCGCCGATCGGTACAATCGGCGTCCCCTGCGTCGCCATGCAATCCTTTGATATGAAAGATGATACGATGGCAAGCGAAACTGGGAAACAG
>QFNA01000132.1 GCA_003248395.1 Citromicrobium sp. | reverse complement strand
CCCGAATGTCTATCTTCACCCCATGCCGCTCAACCTGACCAAGATCGCATTCGGTGCGCAGAGCTATAACGATATCGAAAGCTGGTATGCGCAGCGGCGCAGCCCGAACCTTACCACCCGCTATCGCCCGACGAAATGGGAGCAATGCATTGGCGGATCGCTTTACTGGATCCACCAGCACAGCATCGTGGCGCGCAGCGAGATCCTCGGCTTCAGCGAGACCGCCGACGGACGCTGGTCGATCGATCTCAAGCCGAAACTCGTGCGGGTGCAGCCCCGCCCCAAGCGCGCGCATCAGGGCTGGCGCTATCTGAAGGGCGAACCCCCACGCGATCTGGCGCCGGGCGAGGATATTGGTGACGCATTGCCGGGCAAGCTCGCAGGCAAGCTGGAGCGGCTCGGCCTGATCTGACTGGACCTGCCTTCTGGCCTGGAAAACGCCTTCAGGACAGGACCTTGGCCGCGACTCTTCTCAACGCGTCTGCATAGGATTCGGCAGGCTGCGCGCCGGGGATCATGAATTTGTTCTCGACGATCATCGCGGGGACGCCGGTAATGTTGAGGTCCCACGCGGCGCGTTCTTCTGCGCGAACCTTGTGGGCGAGTTCGTCGCTCTCCAGTGCCACTTGCGCCGCAGCGCGATCGAGCCCCACGCTCTCGGCGATATCGAGCAGAACGTCGGTTTCGCCGATCTTCCGACGCTCGTTGAAGTGCGCCCGGAACAGCGCGAGTTTCAGGGCAGTCTGAATAGTGGAACCGTGCACTTCCCCCGCCCACAGGAGGAGCTTGTGCGCAGCAAACGTGTTCCACATCATTGCTGGCGGCGGCGGCGCCTCGCCCTCGTAATCGAGCGACACGCCGGCTGCCCGCGCTGCATCGCGCATCCGGTCTTGCACCTCGCGTGACTGGTCTTCGCTGCGGGCGTATTTGCGCGCGATGTGTGCCGTGCGCTCTTCTCCCTGGGGTGGCATGTCGGGATTGAGCTCGAACGCATGCCAGTGGATGTCGGCCCTGATGGTGTCTTCGAGCGATGCGAGTGCCTGCCGAAGGCTGCCCCATCCGACGAGACACCACGGGCACATGACGTCGGACCAGATATCGATCCGCAAGGTCGTGACATCGTTCATCGCGTCGTCCACCAGGTCAGGAGATGATGCGCGATCGCATGGCGCGGCGGGGCGGAAAACGGCCCATCGCCGGCAAGGGCCGCGACGACATCCTCGCGCGAGAACCAGATGATTTCCGCCATTTCGGTTTCGTCGATCGTCAGCGCAGCGTCGGATGCATGGCAATGGCACCCGATCATCAGCTGGCTGGGGAATGGCCACGGCTGACTGGCGATATAGGCGACGTCGCGCACGACAACGCCCGATTCCTCCAGCACTTCGCGCGCGACCGCTTCTTCGATGCTTTCGCCCGGCTCGACAAAACCCGCGAGCGCGGAAAAGCGACCCTCGGGCCAGCCAAGCCCGCGCCCGAGCATCAGGCGGCCGTCATGTTCCACCAGCATGATGGTGACCGGATCGGTGCGTGGGAAATGGCTCGTCCCGCACTGGGTGCAATCGCGTTGCCACCCGCCCTTGGCGAGCGTCGTATTGCCGCCGCATTGCGCGCAAAAACGATGCCTTGCGTGCCAGTCGACGAGGCTGCGCGCGCCGCCGTAGAGAGCCAGGTCGTCGGGACCTAGCGCGGCCATGAGCGACCAGAGCTGCGGGTTGGCCATGCGCGGCCTGACATCGCCAGCAGCGGGGACAGCCGCAAAACAGGCCCTGCCCTCGTCGAGACCCAGGAAACACAGTTCCGCGTCCTCCGGGGCATCGGCAAGCGTCTGCCACATGAGCCTGCCGTCGTCGTCGAGCGTCGGCATCAGGCCGTCGAGCGCGAGCAGACGAGCCTTCAGGTTGAAATACCCCGCCAGCCGTTCCGGATCGGCCCGGACGTGATCGGCGCGGTCCAGACGCGAGCCGGTGAAGGCCAGCGGGAGAGAATTCATGAGCCCTGCATCGCCGCCAGGTCGGCGAGCACCGCCTTGGGGAAATCGCCATGCACGGGATAGGCCTCTGCCGGCATGTATTGCGTCATCAGATGGGCGCGAAGGCCGAGGTTGACATTGACCAGCGCGACGGTGCCGGCGGCCCCGCCCCAGCCGTAGGTGCCAGCCTGCTGGCCGAGACCTACACGGCCGCCCGCACCGAACCCCCCGCCATCGGCATAGGTGCCAGCGGTCGAAACTCCGACCGGCAAAAGGTTCGACGTGCCCAGCCGAACGGCGGCTTCGGTCATTACCTGCTTGCCTTCGATCGTGCCGAGACCGGCAAGCATCATCAGGAAGCGGTCGTAATCGCGCGGGCTGGACACCAGCCCCGCACCGCCGAAGGGAAAGGCCGGCTCATCGAGATAGATCGACGCCGTCCCCGGATCGACCGGGATCAGCGCCTGTCCCAACACGGCGTAATTGGTGGTAAATCGCGCGACCTCGCCTTGCGGCACGCGGAACCAGGTGCTGGTCATGCCGCAGGGTTCGAAGATGCGGGTGCGGAGAAATTCGTCGAAGGCGACGCCGCTTGCCACCTCGATCACCCGGCCAAGCAGGTCGAGCGATACCGAATAGCTCCACTTCGTCCCCGGTTGGTAGACGAGCGGAACGCGCGCGAGGCGGGTAGCGAACTGGTCCAACCCCTCGATCGTGGCGTAATCGCCGAAGCCGGGTATCGGTATGCGGCTGACCTGCCCGGGCAGGAGACCATAGCGTTCGTAAAGGTTCTTGATCGGGCCCTTCTGCACGATATTGTACCCGAGGCCTGCAGTGTGCGTGAGCAGCTGCCGGATGGTGATCGGGCGTTCGGCAGGTACGGTGTCCTCGACCGGTCCGTCGTGACGTTTCAGCACCTGCATCTTGGCAAATTCGGGCAGGATTTCCGCCAGGGGCTGGTCGAGGCCCAGCTTGCCCTCGTCGATCAACATCATCGTGGCCATGCCGGTAATCGGCTTGGTCATCGAATAGATGCGGTAAAGCGTGTCCGCATCGGCCTTGACCGTGCCGCCGAGAAGCAGTGTGCCGTTCGCGATGGTGACCGGCGCCTGCTGTTTCCAGCCGAGCGTGGCGACCATGTTCGCAACCTTGCGCTCGGCAACGTAGCGCCTGGTCATGGCGGACACATTCGGCCAGGCGGCCGCCCCCGGCTGTTGGGCCAATGCGGCCGAGGCAAGCGGAAGCCCCGAGATCGCTGCGCCGCCCGAAAGCCATGCGCCGCCGCGCAACAACCTGCGCCGCGAAAGTTCCGGGGTGCCGAAATCTCGAAATGCCATGCCTAGTGCTCCGCTCAACCGTTGTGAGCGCGGACTGTTACGATTGTGCGATGAACGGTCAATTGCAAAAGACAACCAAGTTCGACCGTGCAGTGGCCGAGTCTTGAAACTGCAAACCGTGTTGGCCATATAAGACACATGCTGAACATTGTCTCCATCCTGATCGGCCTGCTTTCGCTGGTCATCGTCATTCCGGCCACGATTCCCCTGCTCGGATGGGCCAACTGGTTCGCCCTGCCGCTGATCGTCGTCGGTATTATCGTGGGCCAGTTGTCGAGCAGTGGACGCAGCGGCCGGAACTTCAACCTCGTCGTCCTGCTCATCGCGGTCATCCGGCTCAGCCTGGGTGGCGGGCTGATCTAGGCGCTCGCCAACCGCGCAGCCTTGGCGAACAGCGTCGGCAGCCCTGCAGAATCGAGCTGGTCGAGCGGCCACCATTCGCCCTTGCCCACCGGTTCCGCGATCCGATGGACGGCAAGCTCGATGTCGAAATGGGTGAACCCGTGGCGCACGACGCCGAGAAGGTCGCCTGCGACTTCTGCATCGCCGTCGGCGCGCGCCGACCAGCCATCGTCGGGCAAGGCGCGCATGCCGCCGAGAATACCCTTCGCCGGGCGTCGCAGCAGCCAGACCGCTCCTTCGTATTCGGTCCAGTAGGCACGCCCCTGGCGTAACGGCTTGGCTCTCCGTGCTGCCTTGACCGGCAGGCGCGCCGGATCACCACTCTTACGACCCGCGCAGCGATCGGCGAGCGGACAGAGCAGGCATTTCGGCGCGCGCGCTGTGCAGATCGTCGCCCCGAGATCCATCATCGCCTGCGCGAAATCGCCCGCACGCCGCTGAGGGGTGAGACTATCGGCCCGCTCGCGGATCTGCTTGCGGGCAACCGGCAAGGGTTCCTCGATCGCAAACAGCCGTGCGACGACCCGCTCGACATTGGCATCCACCACCACGGTACGCTGGTCGAAGGCAATCGCCGCCACCGCCGCGGCGGTGTATGCTCCGACCCCAGGCAGGTCGCGCAAGTCACCTTCGGTGCGGGGGAAAGCACCGAGCGCAGTCACGGCGCGCGCGGCCTTCACGAGATTGCGCGCGCGCGAGTAATAACCAAGCCCCGCCCACGCCGCCATCACGTCTTCCTCAGGGGCAGAGGCAAGATCGCCGATCGTGGGCCAGCGATCGAGGAAGGCGGCGAAATAGGGCTTTACCGCCGCCACGGTCGTCTGTTGCAGCATCACTTCGGACAGCCACACATGGTAGGGA